>CAZVEX010000016.1:0-2699 GCA_964625535.1 uncultured Gammaproteobacteria bacterium | reverse complement strand
CACCTCTCACTACGTTCGAGGTAAACTGTTCGAGGTAAACTGTTCGAGGTAAACTGTTCGAGGTAAACTGTTTGAGCTCTATGGCATGGTTTGTTTACATTCTTGAATGTGGGGACAAGTCATTTTACGTTGGGTTGACGACCAGTCTAGAGAGAAGAGTAACTCAGCACCAACATGGTGTATTTAATAATTTTACGAAGAGCAGGCGTCCCGTTAAACTTGTTTATTGGGAAGAGTTTCAAGACAAGCATCTAGCGGCATTACGAGAGAAACAAGTAAAAGATTATCGACGGGAGAAAAAGCAAATTTTGATCACAAAGCTTGCTTCGAGCGAAAGCGAGAAGCCGAGGTAGCCAAGGCAGTCACGGCGCCTGTCTGAAAAACAGGATATCTAGGTGCAACTCCTAGTCTCGGCACCAGAAGCGGGTGTAGCTCAATGGTAGAGCGCAACATTGCCAATGTTGATACGAGGGTCCGATTCCCTTCACTCGCTCAAAATTATAGGATATTATTGCCGGGTCGTTCAATGGTAGGACATCGCCCTTTGGAGGCGAGTATTCTAGGTTCGAATCCTAGCCCGGCAGCAGTTCGACTTCGCTCGTAAAACTCGCTTCGCTCACGGCTATAGCCTTGGGATGAACGAGAGGATCACTCTCGGAATTATGGTCGAACGTCCTGAGCGATGGTGAGCGAAGTCGAACCAGAGTCGAAGGATTTCCTATATGTCCTATATTGTCTATATTCTCCGCACATCTTCAAACACGTTATACATAGGTCAGACAAACAACGTAGGGAAAAGACTTGACGAGCATAAAAGCAAGAAGGGCAAGTCGGCAAAATATATTCGCTATTTCTCGTCTTTTGATTTAGCCTATAAAGAATCGTACTCGACTCGAATTGAGGCAATGCGTAGAGAAAAACAACTAAAAGGTTGGACTAGATCGAAAAAAGAAGCGTTAATTTCAGAAAACTTAGAACTACTCAAAAAGTTATAATCTCTCTACCCGCCGCGCCTCCGAATTCTTCGATTTCACTCAGGATAAAACTGTCGGCTCGAACAATCCCGATGAAATCGGGATTAAAAGAAAAACGCAAAAATTTTAAAGAGCTTTTAAACTATTTTTTGTTTATGTGTACCTAAATAATGTTTTTTCACTCTTTTCAAAACTGATATACTTAAATAGTGAATCTACATAAAAACGTAAAACTGTTAATACTGTTTGAATTTTTGGTTGAATTCAGGCTTTATGCTGCAATTCTGGTAATCTATTTTGCCCATGTAACCGGATCATATGCTTTAGCAATGAGCGTACTGTCTATCGTTATGATTTCAGCAGCGCTCTTTGAAATTCCAACAGGAGTATTTTCCGATATGATAGGTAGGAAAAACACCATAGTCTTGGGCTCATTGGCGAGTGTTCTGTTTGTATTATTCTATGCAATTGGTAATTCCTATTGGTTTCTAATTATTGGAGCTATCTTTGAAGGATTATCAAGAGCCTTATGGAGTGGTAATAATGATGCGCTCATGTATGACAGCCTTTTAGATAAAAATATGGAAGAGGAGTTTAGCCAGTATTCGGGAAAATCTTCATCAGCCGGTCAGGCAGCTTTAGCAATATGTGCTGTTCTTGGAGGTATAATCGCTACCTTTTCGTTAGGTTTGGCTATGTGGCTAACATTGATACCTCAAATAATTGCCCTTGGTGTAAGTCTATTTATTTCTGAGCCTAGAGTGCATTCTAAAAAATCAGGAGATGTCTATTCTCATCTAGCTGAATCCTTTAATCAATTTAAAGAGAATTACAAACTACGGCTTATTAGCTTTGCCTCAATTATGAGATTTGCATTTGGGGAAACTGCGTTTCAATTTAAACCTGTTTTCATTAACACCCTTTGGCCACTTTGGGCTGTAGGGTTAGCTCACTCACTAAGTTTCATTGGAGGTTCAATCAGCTTTTATCTAAGTGGACCAATTATTAAAAAGTTTAATGCCCTAAAGGTGTTAGTGGGGGAAATTATAATCAATAGAGTTTTTAACACAATTGCTTTGGTGTTTCCTACTGTAGCATCACCGGCTTTAATGTCGTTAACGTCACTAACCTTTGGGGCTGGACAAGTGGCGAACAATACTTTAATGCAAAATGAATTTACTAATGAACAAAGGGCAACACTTGGATCGATAAATTCTTTGGCTGCAAGTGTAGCATTTGCAGCAGTAGCCTTTTTAATCGGATTGTTCGCTGATGAAATAGGACCAATTAAAGTGTTGTTGATAATTCAAATTATATTACTGTTTCCTCTCTGGATTTATTGGAAAATTTTTAATCATAATAAAACAAATGTCATATAATTTGAAATTTTTAGCTATTAATAGGGAGTAAAAAATTTCCACGCACGGGTGGGCGGGGCAAGGAAAACTATAAATTCTTTCCTTACTCGCCCGAAGGGCGAGAAAATCGCGCGCGGCAAGTCAAACTTGCCAGCCACGTTTGACTGTGGCGCAAAAAATAGCCCTTCGATGGTTCGACTACTTCGACTTCGCTCAGCACAGGTACGCTCACCACTCAGGATAAACTTCGGCGCGGCGGGTGGACTCCTCTACATCAGCTATTTTCTCCTCGTCACGGTGTAGGTTGTGGGGTAGTAGAGGAAGGCGGCGGGGGCGTCCTCCACCAGGCGTTTGGCAAAGTCCGCAT
>CAZVEX010000015.1:0-5368 GCA_964625535.1 uncultured Gammaproteobacteria bacterium | reverse complement strand
TGTTAGCTTATGCCATCGGAGCAGGAGTTCCGCTGTACTTTATTGCAAGGGGTGGCAGTGCAGCTTCCCAGAAATTAACTTTTTTTAAAACTGAAAACCAAAAGATCAGACAAGTATTTGGAATCATCATCTTAGCAACCGCCCTTTTTATTTGGACAGGCCTGGATAGAGTATTACAAGGGTGGACATTGGCTAATTTACCACAGTCTTGGACTCAAATTGCAACTACTTTTGAAAGTAGCGTTAAAGTTGACACACAACTTAGAGAGTTAAAAGGAGGTGGGCAGCAAGTGCAAAAGGCAAGCCCCGGAGAAACTGTTGTAAGAAAAGCATCTTTACAAACCGATTTTACTGGAGCAAAAGTAAAACCGGATGATTTAGAGCAAGGTTGTTTTGGGCAGGATTGTATTCCCTCGATTGATAATCCTAAATTTGAATCTGCAAATGATGCTAGTTGGTTAAGAGATGAAGATATAGTTTTTGCAATTAACTACAAAGGGATCGTAAGAGCTTACCCTCAAAGAATTTTAAACTGGCATGAAATCGTCAATGACGAAATTTCGGGTGATCCAATCGCTATCACTTTTTGTCCCTTGTGCGGTTCAGCTTTAGCATTTGAAAGAAAAGTAGATGGAGTAATTACAGAATTTGGTGTATCTGGAAAATTACACAACTCCGATTTAGTGATGTATGATAGATACGAGGGTAATTTATGGCAGCAAATAACAGGAGAAGGTATTGTAGGTCCAGCTGCGAGAAGAAACGAAGTCTTAAAACAGGTGCCGATTATCACCACTACCTGGGGAGAATGGAAAAAAGAACATCCTGATAGCCAAGTCCTGTCAAAGGATACAGGTCATAGTAGAAATTATGATCAATATCCTTATGGAACATACGAACAAGACGACCAATTACTTTTTGGAGTAAAGGGGTTAGATAAAAGTCTGCAGATAAAAACAGTAGTTTATGGAATAGAGGTTGATGGTAAGTCTAAGGCTTACCCTGAAAGTGTTTTTGATGAGAAAAAAGTTATTGAAGATACTGTTGGAAATGTAGCAATACGATTGGAGAGATCTGATTCAGGACAAATCAAAGTTACTAATTTACAAACACAGCAAGATTTGATACCTATTAGATTATTCTGGTTTGCCTGGGCAGCTTTTCACCCGGACACAGAAGTTTATCAATAATATGAACAGAAAACTGATGGTTCTAAAACAGTTGGATCTTTTTAAGGCGCTACCTGAGGATATGGTTAAATATATCAGTGAGCGTTTTGCTGAAAAAGAGTACGACAAGAGACAGGTTATATTTGAGCCTGAGGATCGGGATAGGGTCTTTTTGTTAAAAAGCGGTAAGGTAGAGATTTATCAGCTTACTCCTGATGGTAAAAAAATTATTATTGATGTATTAAGTTCCGGTGATGTTTTTGGAGATTTGGGTATAAAAGAAGAAAATGAGCAAGCTCTTTTCTTCGAAAATGAGCATTTTGTTGAAGCTACAACCAATTCCTTTGTTTGCGTTATGAACAAAGATGAATTTTTTGATATGGTCAGCAAAGTCCCAAAACTTGCTAATATATTAGTTAAGGAGCTTTTCTCCAAGGTAATTGAGTCTGAAAAACAAATAGCAGCACTGGCTTCAGATAATCTTTTGGTTAAAGTAAAAAATTTACTGTTAAGACTTGCCAAAAAACATGGGGAGGTAAAGGACGACAGAGTGGTAATTACCACCAAATTTACCCATGAGCAATTGGCAGAGATGATCGGAATTTCCCGTCCGACCATGACAGCGTTGCTTAACAGGTTAGAACAAGATGGTGTTATCGCAAGAGAGGGTAAAATAATTTCTTTTGATCCACAAAAATTAGCCTCATTGTAATTTTGTCATTTAGGCAACAGATTAGATAATATCTTTCCCTTAAAATTATGGTTATGAAAGGGATTGTATCTTGCCAAGATTGTCCAATTAATATCACTATTTACCGTTTTACCGGCAGTCAGGGCTTTTTTAGTGTACCCAAAAAGTGGTGTGAAGAGTGTGATTTGTTGGTGGCACTGGTTAAAAAAACTATTTTTGAGTTAGGAATTGAAGATAAAACAAAATTGACAGTTAAGCCATGGTTTTTATGGTGGTGGCAGCCGCTTTTAATAAATTTTGCCTGGCATGCTCCAATATTAATAATTAATGGAAACTTAATCAGCCAGGGGATGGTACCTGAAAAAAACTTTCTCACTAAAGCTCTGTTAGAAAATGTCGTTCAAACAACAGAATTTGGGAAAGTATGAGTGTATATTGTTTTAATATGTAAAGAAAGGAGGCAAATTTATGAAACACGGACCACACGATAATTGTTTAATGTGCAGCATGGCAAAGGCTGTTGGGATGATAGAAAAGCATCCAAAAGATTGTAATTGTCAGGCTAATATTAAAAAAGAAGAAAAAAAGGATAAATGAAAAGATTATGAGAAAAATTTTAATAGTACTTTTGGCAGATAAGTGGAGCCATGAGAATATGGGGAGAGCATCTCATGCGCTCTTGTATGCAAAACAATCTCTGGAAGCAGGACTTGAGGTCAAATTGATATTTGATGGCGGCGGTACCGAATGGGCGGCAGAGATGACAAAGCAGTCAAGCCATTTTCATAAACTGTATAAGGAATTAATTGAGGCAGGGGTTGTTTTTAGCTTATGTGAATCTTGCGCTAAAGCATTTAAGGTAGAAGAAGAATTAAAAGCCATGGAAGACTTAATTAATGAAGAAGATCAGGGTCATCCTGATATTGGTAAGCATCTTGCATCAGGCTGGGACGTGATAACATTATGAAACAGAAAATAATTGAGCTTTGGAAAAACGACTGTGAACATTGTGAGGCAACAAAGCCTATTCTTGACGAACTTGAAAAGATGGGTTATCAAATTGATAGGTTTAATATAGAAACTCCTGAGGGTAGAAAAGTTTGGCAAGAATATTTAGATGTGATCAATAAATACAACAAGAGTCAGGGATATGACATTAACTTTATTTACACTCCCACATTAATAAATCCTATGTCAGAACAAGTTATATCTTATCCGGATAGAACTCCTGCTAAAGAGGAAATTATTAGACTTGCGGAAGGAGGTGAGTAAAATGGCAGACAATAAAACCAAACAAGAACTGGATTCACATTCTCAGGAAATGCATGGTAAGGCTGAGAAACCACAAGAACATTCAATAGCCTGTTCAAAGTGTGGGCTTAAAGCAAAGACAGCTGATGATATGCAAATGCACAGCTGTGCAACGTGTTAAAATTTAATAGTCTAAGATGAAAAAATTTGATGTTCTGGTTGTTGGCAGTGGAGCCGGTCTTGAGGTGGCATCTTTTGCTGCCGAGCGCGGTCTGTCTGTTGCAATAGTTGAGGAAGGTCCGCTGGGTGGAACATGTCTTAACAGAGGTTGTATTCCTTCAAAAATGTTAATCCATTCAGCGGATGTTGTTGAGACTATTAAAAGCTCCGAAAAATTTGGCATAAAGTCCAAAATTGAAAATATTGATTTTGCATCTATTGTCAAAAGAGTTTCAGAGGTAGTGGATACAGACTCTGCTGGTATTGAGAAGTCTATTCGAGAGGCTGGGAATCCTACTCTTTATAAACTCAGAGGAAAATTTATTGGTCCTAAGAGAATGCAGGTTGAAGATGAAACTATTGAGGCAGAGAAAGTTTTTATTGTGGGGGGTACGCGTCCTTCAACTCCACCGATTCCGGGTCTTGACAGTACACCTTATCTTGATAGCACAAAGGCTTTAAGACTTGTTAGTCAACCGGAACATTTAGTAATTATAGGCGGTGGTTATATTACGGCAGAACTCGCCCATTTTTATGGGGCATTAGGAACAAAAGTAACAATTCTTGTTCGAGGAAATCTCATGCTGAATAATGAAGATGAGGAGATTGCAGCTTGGTTTACAAAAGAATTTTCTAAGAAGTACGAAATTTTATTTAATGCTGAAGCAGAGGTAGTTTCCTACCAAGATGGCAATTTTACCATAAAGTTAAAAAGCGATGGCAGAAAATTAGAAGCAGACCAATTGCTTGTGGCAACCGGCAGAGTTTCCAATACAGACCTACTAAATGTTAAAGCAACAGGAGTGGATATAGATGAAAAAGGTTATATAAAAGTAAATGAGTATTTAGAAACAAACGTAGATGGGATATGGGCTTTTGGAGATATAGTAGGAATTTTACCATTCAGGCATACGGCCAATGACCAGGTAGGTTTTGCCATAAGAAATGCTTTTACTGATAAAAAAGTACCTTTTGATTATTTTGCCATTGGTCATGCTGTTTTTTCTTCACCCCAAGTGGGTGGTGTTGGTAAAACAGAACAAGAGCTTAAAAAGATGGGGATTAAATATAAAGTGGGTAAAGCAGAACTTAAAGATACAGGAATGGGAGGGGCTTTGCAGGAAAATGGTTTGGCGAAGGTATTAGTTGATGAACAGAATAATATTTTAGGCGTTCATATTATTGGGCCTAATGCTTCCATTTTAATACATGAAGCCATTGTTGCTATGAAGGCAAACGGCAATGCAAGGGCAATCACCAATTCTGTTTATATCCACCCGGCTTTACCGGAGTGGCTGCAGCGAGCATTTTTTGCCATAGAATAAATTAGTATGATGAATACAATTAAAAAGATACAAACAATGTTACTACCAGTCCTTGGAGCAGGTGCAATAGGCGCATGTCCTCTTTGCTGGATTGGCTCTGCTTCACTTCTAACCTATTTGGGGCTAGGGGTACTAATCCCTGTCTGGAGACAATTGGCATTTGGTATGCTTTTTATAGCAGGAGTTGGTTTTGTTCTAGATTTTCGCAGCCACAGAAACATTATACCTCTAATCCTTCTCTCACTCGGTGGCGTTCTTCTTTATGTTGGCCGATACGTATTCCTAAGCACATGGGGAGCATGGCCTATTTGGGGAACAGGCGGATTATTGGTACTTATAGCGGTTTTTTATAACAAAAGTATGTTTAGAAAACATAAAGCACATGTATAACACAAATAAACTATTAGAATTCAGAAGACAAAAGGATGAAGCTTGGAGAAATGATGAACAGTCTCCTTTAAAAGAGGAACAAAAAAGAGAATTTAAAGGTTTAAATTATTTTCCACCTAATCCGGATTTAAGTTTTGAATTAGAGCTTGATAAAAACATACCTGATGTTAACTCTAAAGTGGTTATCAAAACTACAGGTGGGGATGAACAGATTTATTTAAAAGCTGGAAAAGTCAGATTTAAGATTGAAGGGCAAGAGGTGGAAGCTTTAGTTTTTGAAGATCCAGAACAAGAACAGTTTCAATACTATTTACTTTTTAGAG
>CAZVEX010000014.1:0-5409 GCA_964625535.1 uncultured Gammaproteobacteria bacterium | reverse complement strand
ATAAAATACTATATCAGAAATTTGCGTGTTGCGACAGGTTGATTTGATGTGATATCCTTTAGCTTTATGGAACTTTGGTTTTTCGATCACGGGCTCAAGATCCTGGTAATTCTTATCGGAGCTTTTATTGTATATAAATTTTCCCATTCTTTAATTGATAAAGGGATTCGTAAAGCAGTGAGAACAGACAGAGTTATTTCTGTCGAGGCCGAAAAGAAAAGACAGGATACTCTAATTACGGTTTTTCATCAGGCAACCGTCATAACAATTTGGCTGCTGACAATACTGATGGTTTTGTCCGAAATAGGAATAAATACCACCCCTTTGATTGCCGGCGCAGGGATTATAGGCTTGGCTTTTGGTTTTGGCGGGCAGTATTTAATTAAGGATTTAATCTCCGGCTTTTTCATAATTTTAGAAAATCAGTACCGGGTTGGTGATGTGGCTTGTTTTGGGGATACCTGCGGTCTTGTGGAAAAAGTTACCTTACGAACTACTATTTTGCGGGATTTAGACGGGGTGGTCCATCATGTTCCTAACGGAGAAATTAAGACCGCATCAAACTTATCAAAATACTTCGCGAGGGTTAATTTAAATATCGGTATTTCCTACAACTCCGATTTGGAAAAGGTTATTAAGGTTGTGAATAATGTCGGTAAGGAGTTAGCGAAGGATAAAAACTGGAAGGAAATGGTTATCAAAGCGCCCCAATTCTTGCGAGTAGATGATTTTGCCGATTCGGCAATCATTATCAAAATACTGGGAGAAACAAAACCTCTCAAGCAATGGGATGTTGCGGGAGAATTTAGGAAGCGCTTAAAAATTGCTTTTGATAAAAACGGAATTGAAATTCCATTCCCCCAAAGGGTAATCCATCAGGCTCCACGAAGTTAATACTTTAAGTATATACCCAAAAAAGATAAAATATCTTTCATGCAAAATGCGCAAGATCAAAAACATTGGGAACAAATAGGTAATTCCTACAATGCTTTTTGGAAAAGTAGAGCAAAACAAGAACTTAGCAAAAAGGAGCTAGGTTTTATAAACAAGTACCTAAAGCAAACCAAAAGCCAATATATTTTGGATATTGGGGTGGGGTCTGGAAGAATAATTGAAAATTTCTTAGCAGACTCTAAAGTAAAAGGAATTTGGGGAATTGATTGGGCAAATAGTATGGTTAACTTCTGCAATAATAAGTTCGAAAATAATAAAAAAGTTCAAAAGCTAGCAGTATGTAACATCTCTAAAGACAACCTTCCTTTCACAAGAAAGTTTGACTTCATTTCGGCCATCAGAGTATTAAAATACAATCAGAATTGGCAGGAAGTGATCGGTAAAACTATCAACAGTCTAAGTAGTAACGGCATTTTTGTTTTCACTATGCCTAATAAGAATTCCTTCTTAAGATTTTCTACGCCGGAAACCTTAATATACAACACTACCAAAAGTGAGTTGGAAAAAGTGATCCAGAAACAAAATGGAGAAATTATTCAAACCACAAGCTTTATGAAGTTGCCAGATGTTTTTTATGACATCTCGGATAATAAATTATATGTTAATATACTTTTACGGTTTGAGCAGGTTTTGAAAATAATCTTGGGAGATACATTTTTTAGCAGGATCTTTTTTATAGCTGTTAGAAGACATATTACTAGAATTTAGCATTGATCCATTCCAGAAACTTAAAAATATCATCTGTATCTTCCAGCCAATACTCAGCCTTAGATTGTTCATCTTTACCTACTTTGATAGTAATCCCTTTTCTTAGCTTTCGAAAGATATCTTCATCAGTTGTATCATCCCCAATAACGATAACAGCGGGGCGTTTTTTTGTCCGATCGGTTATTTTTTTCACAACCAAAGCCGCAAAATCTCCCTTGCTCCATTTAACATTAGGCGTAATCTCAATTACTTTTTTCCCTCCAATAATGGAGACTAACCTTTTCGAAATATAAGGTTTTATCATCTGGCTGACCAGTAATTTAATTTCCGGCACCTGTTGTTCTTCTGCCATTCGATAGTGAAAACTTAGTGTTAAGCCTTTATCTTCAATAAATGTCCCCTTAAATTTATCGGTTACTTGATTAAGCTGTTCCTGGATTTTTCCTAAAGCCCGAAGTGTTTTGTTTGGGACAGGGAAAAGATATTTTTCACCAAAGATTTCTCCTTCCAGTCCATGATTGCCGCCGTAAATAATATTCGACAGTCCAATCTTTTTTTTGATATCTTTGAGTGTTCTTCCGCTTAAAATTGCTAAATAAAGCCCCTGTTTTTGACTAAGCCTTCTTAATAAATTCCTCATCTCTATAGAAAGTTTTGCTGCCTGGGGAGATTTAACAATCGGGGTTAAGGTGCCGTCAAAATCCAGCATTAAAACTTTTGCGGGGCTATTTTGTAGTTGGGCAGTAATTTTGTCTAAATCTTTCCATACATTCATAATTATCCTAAATTAACCATAGTCTTTAGCAGTTCGGCCGACCAGCGGTAAACATTATAGTCTTTGATTGTTTCCCGCAGATCGCGCATTCTCTTTTTTTGCTCCGGCTCTTTCATTTCCAGGGCTTCTTTAATTGCTTCCGATGTTTGTTCTCCATTATAAGGATTTACAATTATGGCATCTTTAAGCTCTTTGGAAGCTCCGGTATATTGGCTTAAAATAAGCACGCCTTTTTCGTCTTCTCTGGCCGCAACATATTCTTTGGCTACTAAATTCATGCCGTCATGCAAAGATGTCACCAGACAAAAGTTGGCCAGCTTGTAAAACTTTTGGATTTCTTCATGGGTGTGGTATTTTTCCAGAAATACGATCGGTTTCCAGCCTTTCATTTTAAACAGTGCATTGATCCGTTCAACTTCTTTTTCCACCCCTTGGGCAAACTCCCGCATTTTTTTAATTTTGGTCCTGGTGGGAGGAGAAATTTGTATAAAGGTAAAATTCGTTTTGTATAACGGATATTTGGTAAGGAAAATCTCAATTGCTTTTAGCCGTTCTAAAATCCCTTTGGTGTAATCAAGCCTGTCTATGCCCAGTCCGATATACTTTGTTTTTATCCCCAGATTTTTTAGTGCTTTTTCGCCCTCGAGTTTATAATTAATATTTTGACCCGGACCATTGGGGAAGGCGATGCTAATGGGGAACGGTTTGACAAAAGATATATGGTTGTTTCTGGTCACCATAAATTGTTCAAGATCTATCAGCGCTTCCAGCTCCCTTCCGACTGTTTCGATAAAATTATTGCAGTGGAGTTGGGTATGAAAGCCAATTAAATCTGCCCCCAGCATGCCGTCCAAAATTTCTTTTTTCCAGGGGCAGATACTGAAAGATTCCGGGTTGGGCCAGGGGATATGCCAAAAAAGTCCTACTGTGGCGCTGGGTTTTTGGGCCTTGATCATTCTCGGCACCAGGGCAAGCTGGTAATCCTGGATAAGCACAATTGGTCTTTCCAAATCTCTAATCTCCGAAAGGATGCTGTCGGCAAACTTCTGGTTGACCTTTTTATATTGCTCCCAGTCTTCTTTCCGGAATGTTGGCCTTGTGTGGGCTATATGGCAAAGAGGCCACAAACCTTCATTGGAAAAGCCGTAATAATAGCCATTCTCCTCTTCAGCGGTTAACCAGACACGCTTTAAGGTATATTTAGGTTCATCAGGCGGAACTTTTAT
Source organism: uncultured Gammaproteobacteria bacterium (assembly GCA_964625535.1). GTDB lineage: Bacteria > Patescibacteriota > Microgenomatia > Daviesbacterales > UBA10151 > UBA9644. Next base: position 1,746 of record CAZVEX010000014.1, on the reverse strand, counting down.
TTTATTGCCGCTGTCAACAACCAGCCTGTCGGCATCACCTGAACCATGGGCAATCCACATTCCTCCGGTGGCCTGCATAACAGGTTCAAGAGCGGTCACCGGACCGCTCGCAGGAATATAGTAACTGATTTTCCCCCCATTTTTGGTATGGATATAAGGCTCTCTGTTGGAAACCATAAAAATAGAGCGGTTCTTTAAAGTATCTTTAATAAACTCTTTTAACCTTTGGGAGGTCCAGGGCGAATCTAATTTTTCCAGCCTCATTCTGGCCTCTTCGGCAGCCGTAGATCTGGCCTCTATTAAACTCCTTCTGATATTGGTAACTTCACTGATAAGGGGGCCAAAAAGAAAAGAGTTTGTTAATCTTTTTGAATCCTGTTTTAAAGTGCCTGATCTGGCCGACCTTAATGTTTCCACCAAACTTTTAATAGGCGCATAGATAATCCAGCGGATTAAAAGAAGGACGGCAAAAGAAAGTAGAGAAGCTTGTACAAGAAGCCTGACGAGATTATTTTTCCAAATTTCCGTAAGTCTGCTATCAATATAGCCGGAGTTTTGCACTATCATCAAGGCGCCAACCACGCTTTTTTCATCATGCAAAGGTACTGCCAGAAGATATACTTTTTTATCCTGAAACTTGGCAAAATCCCCGTTGGCTTTATCCGCATCCATGGCATTGGCAATTACCTCCTGCGCGGCAGAGGTAGCTTCGGGAATAACAGAGGAGATGGCTATGGCTTTACCCTTGTTATCATAGATGCCAACTCCTGCAAACCTTTCCTTATCGGTAAATCTCTCTACTACATTTTGCAGGTAAACTTCTGATTTATTGATGAAATTGGGTTCAACTGTTTCTTTTAAACTCTCGGCCAAAAGAGTAGAGCGGTATTGCAGGTCGCTTTTAAGCCTTTGATCCTCTCTGCTGACCTGGTCAATAGTGAAAGTAGTGATTATTAAACTAATAATTGTCACGATCGCCAAAAGAGCAAGTATTATTTGCTTCATCGATCGGTATATTTTACCACAGTTAGCAATTAATCTCCATTTACCGGTTTCTGATACAATCATATTTATGAAATGCGGAATGCCAATTACACCGTCCCATATTTAGAACGCAGTGATAAATTCAAGCTCTGCTTATATTTAGAATTTGAGTTCAGCTTTGTTCCTCCCAAGCCTAGATATGAGAGGATCATTACTGAAAGAGATCAGTTGGGAAGAATTGTCCAATCAGAACCACCATCTGTAAATTTTAACCTGTAGACCATTTAGATCTTGACAGCACATCAGGTTATGATAGACTTTAATATATGCTCAATCGTTCATATATAGATGGACATAAAGGACACCCTCACTATATACCAGATTCGAAAATCTTATCTTTACAAACAAGGATAAAGTTATCAAGTGAGGCGGAAGAACTTTTAAGAATTACCCGTAATCTTTCCGACCCTACAAAACTTAAGATTTACCTGCTGCTTACCAAAGTTAAGGCAATCCCTGTCACAGATATAACTCAAGTTTTAGGACTTTCTCAATCTGCCGTATCCCATGCATTATCTGATTTAAAAAATCTAGGGTTGGTAGAAAGTTACCGGTGTGGACAATTGATCTGTTACTCTCTAAGCAAAGGGAAGGAAAAGAATAAATTCTTAAGTTTTTTTGAAGGATTTAAATTATAAGCGGAGCTCGATACTTCGTATTAAGCAGAGCTTGAAATTTTTGACAAAATTATGAAACCATTTA
>CAZVEX010000013.1:0-5547 GCA_964625535.1 uncultured Gammaproteobacteria bacterium | reverse complement strand
AGAAGCGTAACAAAAACGGCTGGTATTTAATCAAACAAGAGCGGTAACACAACCCGCTCTTTTTTTGTTTGTTCTACCCCTCTTTTACCCCTTAAATGTCTGAACTTGAGGCGACAATCTGTGAATTTAGTATATCTTCTTTTAAGAATATATCCGTTTAACCAGAGTCTTGCGTGTTCTACCGTCTGAAATGAACGAAGTTTCTGCAGTCTTGCTTCCAAGTGTCCGTTCATCCCCTCAATTAGATTGGTAGTTAGAGGAGCTTGCGAGATATTGCGGTAAGCTAAAAGTTCTTGTTTGTATTTCTCAATGTTTGTTAAAACATTTAAGGCTACTGTATCGTGCTTGTAGTCACGATAAAGACAAAACATCCAGTGATTAAATGTCTCGTCTGACAATTTGTTTTTGGAGTCAAGAACAGATTCTATTCTTCTCATGAAGTTTCTGTATTGATTTGTTTTATCTGATCGTATATGTAAATCCCGTCTGATATTCTCTTTAAAATGGTTATAGCAGGTTTGAATTTTAACTTTAGGAAATGCACTTCTTGCAGCCATTTTTAAATTAGGATTGTCATCTGTTACCATGAGGCGCGGGAAGACCGTTAAGATCCTAAAGTAAGAAAAGAATTTCCTCCACGAATGATAGTTTTCAGATGGGGCAATTGTAAATACCGGGATATCATGCCTGAAGTAGTCTATTCCCCAAAGAAGTACCCAGTCGTATTTGTTAGAAGCTACATTAAAGTATTTTCCGTCAAACAAGAATATCTGTGAAAACCTATTACAGTAATTGAAGGTGAACCGGTTGTTGTTTGGCAGCTTTCTCAATTCTTCCTCGCAAACTCTCCAAGCTGTCATGTGAGAAATATTGTATTTAACGGAAAGACTTCTAAAAGAGAGTCCCTCCAAGTGATCGTAGAGGATTGATTTTTTATCCAGAAAGAATGGATTAACAGAAAAATATTTTAAGCATTTTTTACAGTAGAACTTATGCGATCTACTCCTGTATCCATATTTGATAACTTCTGAGGTAGAAAAACAGACGGGGCATTTATATTTTTTCATATGCCCCATCATGTACTATTTTATGCTATCATTACAAGTAGAAAAACAATTTTTACCAAACGGTTTTGTTACGGTACCGTCCTCTACCTTCCGCTCTGGTTCACAATGTGTTAGACACAATTTTCTGCCTTTAATGAAAATAAAAAATATTTCTAAAATTAAGAAGTTTATTCAGAAGTTAAATAGAATTTTGATCTTAATCATTGCAGTTGAGTTATTGTATTTATTTTTTTTAGCTTTTAAGTTTTACAGAAAAAAAACGGCACCGGGCATTACTGTCAAAACCGAACTAAAGCAATGTCTGCAGGAAGGGAGAAGGTACACGATAGATGAAGCTATACAGGATTCTAGATCCTGTAATGTTGAGATCAATGCGGAAGAAGATTTGGCCAAGATGGCTACGGCAAGCGTGGAATTGACAAACGTCCAATCAATTTATTTTAGAAAAACAAAAAATACTAATTTGCCCGCAGAAATAGGCAATTTAAAAAATCTGACCGTCCTAATTTTCCACCACACATTCAATACCTCGCTGCCGTCAGAAATAGGTCGACTAAAAAAACTGGCTGTTTTAAAGTTAGATCAGGCAGATATCGAAGATATTCCGCCTGAGATAGGAAATCTAGAGAACCTTACCAGCTTAATTATTATTAATAATGCCAAAAAATTTACTCTGCCATTGGACATTGAGAAATTAAAGCGTTTGGAAAATTTAGATTTAAGCAATAATAATCTGACTAAATTGCCTGACGGAATTGAAAAACTTATCAAATTGAAATATCTTAATCTATCCGGAAACCAGATGAATCGCGAAGATATTGAAAAACTTAAACAATGGCTGCCTAACGCGCAGATTTTTTATTAATTTCCACTTGCGAGTACTTAAAAAAACGATTATAGTAAAAAAAGGAAAACTATAATGGAAAAACGAAATATTTATATTCTAATCGGAGCAGGCGTCATACTGATTATTCTTATCGTCTTGAGCATGGTTCTAGCTCCGAAAAAACAGCCAACGAGACAAAACATAGAAACAGGACTATCTTCGCCCACAGCCGCAACAGGCAATGAATTAGCCCCTCAAATAGGTAGATCGACTTTGGAGGAAGCGGCAAAGGGATTTTATGATTGGTACATTGGTCATCCTAACCCTTTAGGATCGGGCGATTATCAAAAAAGTCCATATATATCGGCAGATTATAAAGAAACCATGAGCGGATTTGTAAAAAGAGGCGATCATTTGAGTAGCGATCCGGTATTAACCTGCATTGACATAAAACCGCCATCGAATATTACAACCCAAAGAGAGGTTTACGATAATACTCAGCAGATGGCCTACGTACAACTTCTAGAAAATGTGTCGGGAGCAACGCCTTTATACAAGGTTATCTTTAAAAAAATAAATCAGCAATGGTTGATTGACGATATTCGCTGTATTCTCTAACTACAGATTGTTAGCAACTTTTCGGAAAAGTTATTTAAACACTTGCCTATAAGTTTTCTTCGGCCGGTGTTTAAATCTACTGCGTATATCTGGTAATTGGCAGATTTGGCAGATTCTTCAGAGCAGAGAACATAGAGTAAGTTGTTTATATCCACCCTGAATGGCTCATCACAGCGAAGATGACTGTTAGAGCGGTCTAAATTAAATATGCGAGAACCAATAAGGTTAGCATTGGGGAAGATTTGGATAAAAGCATCATTAAAAGTGGAGTTTAAAATTGTTTGATAAATAGGAGTATTGTCAGCTGATTTACTGTCATACATCCCAATCGAATATAAGATGAACAGAGTTTTATTTTTTGTTTGACAGATTCTGGCTGTAAGGATTTTTTTTCCTTTAGGTAAGTTTTTCTCTTTGTTTCTCATAAATTCGATAAAAGATTCATTTTTAACTCGTTTCTTATCTTTTTGACTTGTTTTTACACTTTCAAGAATATAAACGCCTTGATTTGTACGGATAAAACTGTCGCTGCAGCGAAACTCTTGCAAATCATTTTCTTTGCTTAAACTAAGAAGTTTAGCGCTTTCAGAAGAGTAGCGGATCAAAGAAGGAAAAAAGGTGTCGTTAGTATTAACTATTGCCCTTTTTTTAAAGTTTGACTCAAAAGCCAGATCATCACTTATCGGAAAAGGCTGGAGTTTAGTTTTGGCGATAGCTATAAAAATGGTTATTAGAAAGAGAATGATAATAAGACGTATCATTTAACAATCAGATTGCCAACCATTGAGGCATGATCGTGAATTCGGCCGCAAACTACATTACAAACAAAAGGAAAGTTGCCCTTACGGTCTGCCGTGAACGTAATAGTTTTTGGTTCATTAGGCAAGAGCTCTTCCTCGATGCCAAATTCTGGCAGGGCAAATCCGTGAGCAATATCCAGACTGACAATATTCAACGTCACTTTTTGTCCGTGTTGGACGATTATTTGATTAGGGCTGAAAGAAAATCTTTTAGCGGTTATATTAAATTCAACGCTTCCACGGTCATTCGGGGACGCACTTTTTTCCCTTTCAGGAAAAATATTTTTAGGGTGCATAAAAACACTTTTAGATTTAGGATCTTCAGAGTCCAAGCCCTGGATATCTTCAGCCCAGGCCGTAATTCCTCCATCCAAAATAGCGGCATTTTTATATCCAGCTTGATAAAGCTGGTAAGCGGCATAGGGTCCGCGCATAGCCGAGAAGGCACAGTAAGTAATGGGGATTTTGTTTCCGGCTGCTTTTTTTAAGGCTTCCGTATTGTAATAATCAGCCTGGATGGCGCCGGGGATATGGCCTTTATCGTATTCTTTCTTGCTTCTGACGTCAATGACGACATATTCATTTTGCTTTTTTAGCAAATCCTGCAACTGGAGAGGGGTAAAACTTATGGCTTTATATCCTTTGCTTTGAGTCAAAAAGTATATGAGAAAACTGACGATGACTAAAACAAAAATAATCAAGATTATCTTATATTGACGAATTAACGGAGCCATACCTTTAAATAACAATGGTCGTACACTCGACTGCTAGATGACTATCGCCATCATGCAAGGCGACTTGGACTCGGTAAGTACCGGGAGGTTGGCCAAGTGAGGCTACATTCCAGATAAACTCAGCCACGTGTTGACCGTCGCCTTTTCTATTTCCGATTTGATAGGGAAGCGGATCATCATGAGGCGGGATCGGCAGCCAACCGGACGATTTAGCAGGAGTAACTTTACCTTTCGCTGAATTCGGAAAAATTGGTGATCCGCCATTTTCCTTATCTCCGCTGTATGGGCCGCTTTGATTGGCGGGCGTAATGAGAGTAAGATAAATGGCGGGTTCCCAGGGATATCCGTGGGAATCTTTATCAATTAGCGGGTCGCTGTGTTTGGTAATAATGCCGTTACTATCGACAACGGCAGAATCAGGAATTCTTCCTCCGGCTTCGTCGCTTACCCAGGCTCGAATATTGCCAGTGGCGCCGACTGCTTGGCCATTTGGTGGATCCAGGGCTATAAAGATGTTGGAGTTGCTACTGCTGGCTCCTTCGTCGTCAAACGTAAGCGTATCACCGGAACAAACGCTAGCCTGTTGAAGAGGAATTGGAGTGGAAAAAGTTAATGTGCCTTGTTTCTGCGACGTCTCCTCTGGACTTTTGGTGGCTAATGGGTTGGATTGGGTTGGCTGTGTTCTAGATGATCGTGGGGGTGGATTGGTTCGTTTTACGTTTGAGGTTACAAAAACACCAATACCGCCAAGGGCTAACATTAACACAAAAAATATTACCGTCGGAGACCAATTGATATTACGATTTTTGTTTTCCACTGACTTATTACTAAAGTTTAACTAGAAAATCAGATTATTTCAAGTAATAAATATTTTTGATAATATTACAGTTTAGAATATGTCTAAAATTATTATCAATATTAATGTAGAGTTTCCAACCGAAGAGAATTCAGAAATCACTGCTTTCCTTACAGAACACTGGGGATCTAAATATATTGTATCCCGCGGCAAAAAAGTCAATGCAGCATTGTTATCTCGCGTGATTGCTCGAGACAAAAACAATCAACTTATCGGTCTGGCAAAATTTTTACAAGACAAACGAAATAAGTCTTGCGAATTAGTTTCAATTAATGCAATTTATCAAGGACAGGGAATCGGGACTCAATTGCTCAAAAAAGTGGAAGAAGAAGCAAGAAAATCTGGATGTAAAAAAATATGGTTGATCACAATCAACGATAATCCAGAAGCTGCTGCTTTCTACGTTAAACGAGGATACCGATTGGTTAAAATTTATCTTAACGCGCTTGAAACGTCTCGAAAACTTAAACCGGAAATACCTAAAATTGGAAATCACGGAATACCGATGATGGATGAATGGGAATTTGAAAAAGAACTTAAGTAAATATACATAAAGTCGTTTTCCCTGCTATTTAAAGACAATCCAGTCTGTTTGTAGCATATAATCCATTGACTTGAACTCCAATTATTTAAATAATTGGAGTTA
>CAZVEX010000012.1:0-15001 GCA_964625535.1 uncultured Gammaproteobacteria bacterium | reverse complement strand
TAGAGCAGTAGCCTTTTAAGCTATTGGTTCTGGGTTCGAATCCCAGCCGGATCACAGGATGATATTTGTAATTTTAATTACTGTCAGCCAATATAACATCTGATATAAAAATTTCACTCTACTAATTTAGAAAGGGGGTGAAAAATATGCAAGATCCAGCAAACGCAATGGCCCATTTAAAGGACCACATGACTTATCCAGCCAACAAAGCTCAACTTGTGGCAGCATGCAATAACTTGTCGGATTTCTCGGAAGAAGATAAAAAGTCTTTTGAGGAGAAGCTTCCGGAAGGAACTTACAATTCTGCTGAAGAAATCATTCAGGCTTTAGGCTTACAACAAGGACCAAGTACTGCTTAAATAGACCCATTATCCCAAATAGGCTATTCTGATTGGAAAAAAGAACCAAGTTAGGATATAATTTTAAGGTTTGCCGCGTTCGTCTAGTGGCCTAGGACATCGGGCTTTCATCCCGGAAATCACGGGTTCGACTCCCGTACGCGGTACAAAAGATCTTGATTAGATTATTCTGACAGTTTAATCTTTATTGTGAACTATTTGATAGTATCCACGTTTTTGATTGGTAATTAAACCTGATTTTACTAATTTCTTAAGTTGATCTCGGATTGATGAATCCTTAAGTCTTTTTTCTGCCCGCTCATTATACAAATCACTAATATAACTTGCTTTAACTTCGACTCCAAGTTCGGATAGTATTCTAATTAATACTACCCTTACCTCCTCTCCTCCTTCTGCACCTGTCTGACTTCTCTCTTCATCATAATTTGCTAAATATATCGCTACTTCCTCTCTATTCCAAGGTTTAAGTGGTAAGGGGGACAAGTTACCTGCCATATCTTTTGCAGGAGCAAGTACTAAATCATAAAATATATGAGTTAGGCCATTTGCTGAAGCTGTCGATACTTTCTTACCTCCTTTAAACCCTGGATCTGGTCTTTGTAGAATGTTTAAGTCTACAAATGCAGATAAAGTTTCGCTAATAATAGTCGGATAAATACCTAGCTGCTCTGATAACCCACTTTGTTCGTAGTCTTTGTGAGGAAATTTCTTTATGTAATCTAAAATTCTTCTACAATGAGTACGAAAATAATAAACCCTTCTAATTCTTCTAACTTCCTGATATACCCTGTCAGGATCTAAATCTGCTACGGTCTTGGGATCAAGTAAAGTATAAATTGACCAACCTCTTCCAGGTTGTCCTGCTTTCTCTGCTTCAGGTGATTGGTATTCAATTATTCCGCAATAGCCCAAAGCAGGAAGAATAGCCGCTAACCTCAACTTTGATAGATGTGTTTGCTCCTCGAGATCAATTTCTCTATGTACTCCTGGTTTATGAACTAAAAAATCAACCACATCAAAAACTCCGAGAGGTCGTCTGAGATCAGCTTTAGAATTAATTCCACCAATTACTCTCCACATTGAATCAAATCTAGGAGGTTCTTTTCTTTGTAATCCCTGTGCTTCAGCATATTCTTTGGCTTTAATTACAAATTTTACTGCTTGTTGAACTAGGGGAATTGCTAGTTCTGTACCCGCTATAGACCTTGAATACAAAATTTGAGAAGGATCTTCTGCTTTCTTCACTACAGCTCCAAGGTCTACTAATGATCCATCTACAATTTCACCCTTTTCTCTTCTCTGTAAATAAGTCCAAACAGATTCACGACCTAATGGAAAAACTTCTGAACTTAATCCCAGCTCCCCCAACCAATCAAAAATTCTCGAGCGAAGTTGCGAATCACTGCCATACCAATCTTGTCCCATGGAAGCCAAAACAATTCCTTTAGGATCAGGAGATAAGACTCCCATTAATCTTTCTAATCCTTGTCTTGGATCATAAGGAGCCCCTGTTCTGTCAGGATCTACAAAATCACTATATCTTTCTAATCTTTCTGCTGAAAGCATTACGTTATTATAGGGTATTACTGGATTATATTCAATTTTTCTTTGTTCTAATCCCTAATGGTAGTTAAGTGCTAAGGTTGTCGTGAAGCTATTTTCTAATAACACCTTCCAAGCACGGAGTGAACCTAGAATCTGATTCCAATTCTCAATCATTTGGGGTACTTACAGAAATTCCTCAGTTTATCTTGAGGATTTTCCCAGACTGGGTAAACCACCTTGCAATGGATGTTTAATTCCTCTTCTATAAACTGATGTAGCTATCTTATAAGACTCATGAACCCGATCATGAACTAATCCCTTTATTGTTCTAATCTCCTTGGCATTATCTAATTCACTAGCTATACGAACAGCTCTTTTATTCCATAATTCTTCACGATCATAAAATCTCAAACCAAAATTTAATAACCTCTCTGGTAATACATTTGGTATACCAAGATGATCTAAGTATAGCATGTACTTTCTCCTTGCTTGCCCTTCCAAAGAGCCTGTTTCCGAATAAATATCGCCTACTACCATAAATGTAACTGAAGATGATCTGTGTATAAATGGTTGAGAGGTTTTTGCCAAATTAGCTTCAAAAGGGATAGATAAAGCATGTAAATTGCCTGTACTACCATCAAATCCACGAAAACTTGCATTCCACATTGCAGAAGCAAAGTTATCAGGAGTTAATAAGCTCTGCTCTTGACCCTCCCATAAGAGCTTCGGTAATTGAGGATCGATTAAAATAAGAGGAGGTACATATCCAAGCCAACGCTTAAAGTGTACTTCTCTAAGAAATCTAACAAATCTATCGATACTGCTTGGTGTATTTACTGTTCTTAACGCTTCCTGTACGCGCCCGTCAGTTTCAGCTCGAGGCATAATATCAGGTCTACCCCTTTGCTTTGAATCTCTTCTCTCGGTCATGCTAAGGATTATACTAGATTCAACTTGACTGGTTCCAATGGTTCTATAAACTTACCACAAGTTCTCAAACATTTGGGGTACTAGCCCTATAGTTGACGTAGGCCTCAAATTATTGTAAACTTATCTAAATTATGGCAAGTCCAGAAGCTGCGCGAAAACCAGTAGAAGTTACATTTGGAAAACCCTTCCGGGTCTCTCCCAGGTTTGGCCAAATTCAAGAAGAATATGATGGAGGTGAGACACTCTTAGACACTATCCTTCTAAATATTCAGGGAGGCGGAATTGGTAGGATTCAAGTATTACACGATCCAGGAGATTTTGGGGAAGATAGTAATATACCTATTAGAGTTCCGACAGGAGAAATTAGAGCAACCTGTACCTATAGCGATGAAGGAGTAAATCTTGCTGATCCAAAAAAGGGACCTGTTGAGTTGTATATCGAGATTGCTAGATTATCACGACAGGTTTTAGAAAGTCTTAGATTTGAAATAGTTTTTGAAGATAGAACATTTAGAGCAAATCTGTTTTTTGATGGCATGGACGATAAAGATACTGGTGAAATCATAGAGGCTGTCCATGGCCTTTCATATACAGATATAAGAGATCAAACTAAATGCTGGTTAGTTTTGCCTCGAGACCCCAAAATATTCCGTAGGCTATATATGACTTTAAGCACTGATCAAAATACCCATGGAGTAATACCCACGTAGTTAGAAAATCTAATATCTGTTAAAATAACCTTTATGCCTGAAATTGATCCTGCAACATATGGTAATAAACCTAGGCCAGATGGCCAACCTGGATTTATGGCTGTCACTCCTACAGCTATGAGATTTCATGAAGCTGATGGTACAGATGTTAGACTAGACCGCGCCAGAATCTTTGATGAAAATGGTAATTTCATTAGATCGTTCCTAGTAGACAAAATGGGGGTACCATTTGTAGATAATCTTCCGGGTACAGAAGATGATATGCAATATTTAGAAAGCTTAAAGCTTAATGACACAGACTTCTAGGACACCAGAATGAACTAACCTATGGAAAATTAGACAACCATTGACTTCTTTCAGGGTTGTTCGTGGTCACCCAATAGGTGGTGGAACCAGTATGGAAGCCTTAAGAAGAGCCAGAAGACATTTAGTGAGAAGAACCTAATTTATATACCCGTGTTTTTTTAGCCAGGGGAAAATGGTGCGTTTGGCAATAATCGATAAATTTTCAGGAGCAGAACTGGTATCAAACCACCCTATCTCCACAATTTCCGAGGAGGGTTTCGGCTCACCTTTTAGTTTACCCTCATACATTTTAAGATGGAGTATAGCCTTTTTGCCATGAGCCACATCTTCAAATTCATGCAAAAATTTTACTGAAGTCACATCACAACCGATTTCTTCTTTAACCTCTCTTCTTAAACAATCAAGGTCCGTTTCCCCTTCTTCTATTTTCCCCCCCAAAGTATAAAAAACCTCCGGTTGTTTCTTTGTTCTAACCTGCAGCAACCTTTTATCCTTAAAAACAGCCAATGCCACTTTGTTGATTATCCTCATGAAATTAGTATATACTCTTATTCATGAGTGCAACAACCGAGGATCTTTTCGTACCAATTAATCTTGGCATAATCGGTTATGGGTTTGTGGGACAGGCAGTGGCAAACGGATTCCAAACCGCCTCCAAGGGAAAAGACACCATCATTTGGTATGACAAATTCAAAGAAGGGTCAAGTTTAGAAAAAGTTATAGAAAGTAGTGAGTTTATCTTTGTTTGTCTTCCCACCCCCATGAAACAAGACGAGAGCGGGATTGACCTCTCTATTTTTGAGGAGATGATTCCCCAAATTACCAAATATACCGATGGCAGCGACAAGATAATAGTTATAAAATCAACCGTAACTCCGGGCACAACTGTCAAATTTGAAAAACGCTTCCCCCAAAGTAAATTTTGTTTTAACCCGGAATTTTTAACAGAAGCCAATTTTCTGGAGGATTTTATTAATGCGGAGAGAACAGTCATTGGTGCCAATAATGACCTGGTTCTACGAACGACGGCGGTAATTTTCAAGCAAAGATTTCCCAAATCTAAAATGTTTTTAACAGATCCCACTACGGCGGAAACTGTCAAATATTTTGCCAATGCATTTTTATCCCTCAAGGTTACTTTTGCCAATTATTTTTATGATTATTGTCAAAAATTAGGGATCAAATATGAGGAGGTAAAAAAAATGGCGGCTGCCGATCACAGAATTGGAGATTACCATTTGGAAGTGACCACCCTAAGAGGATTTGGCGGGAAATGTTTTCCCAAGGATTTGGTGGCCATCATGGGGGAGTTTAAAAAAGCAGGAGTCCCGGTGGATCTACTTGAAACCATGTGGAAATATAACAAGAAAATCAGAAAAGTCCACGACTGGGACGAAATCCCTTATGCAGTTTCAAAGAAATCTGCCTAAATTGAAAGATCGCCGGTGCAATCTGGAAAGACCATATTTTTTAATTGCTTCCTGGTGTTTTTTTGTTCCGTATCCTTTGTGTTTGGAAAAGCCGTATTTTGGGTATTTGCGGTGCAGCTTTTTCATCAGCTTATCCCTGTGGACTTTAGCTATAATGGAGGCAGCGGCGATCGAGGCACAAATCTTATCTCCATCCTTAACTGCTCTTTGTCTTTTTCTATTTAAGTGTTTTATATAAAAGGCGTCTATTAAAATAAAATCAGCTTGCACTGAGAGTAATCGAAGTGCTTTTCTAAAAGCCATATGGGTAGCTTTACCAATACCGTATTTGTTAATTTTAGCCACACCTACTTCAGCCACTGCCCAACACAGCGCTTGATTCTTTATTCTTAATTCTAACTTCTCTCGAACACTCGGTTTTAATAACTTGGAATCGGCCAAACCATCAATCAGTTTAAAACCTTTGGGAAATATTACTGCACCTACTACCACCGGCCCGGCAAATGAACCCCGTCCTACCTCATCGAGACCTGCTATATAACTACGCCTTTGTTTCCAAAGTGACTTTTCTAAACTTAAATTGGGAGTAACCATTAAACTCTGACTGCTTGTCGGCCAACCAGCTCACGCAGGTAATATAGCTTTGACCTTCTGACTTTACCGGCTTTTTTGCGGACCTCAATTTTAACAATTGATTTGCTATCAAGAAACCATGTTCTCTCAACTCCAATAGCTCCTGCTCCAATTTTGCGGACTGTAAAAGTTTTGTTGACTCCGCGCCCCCGCAAAGAAATTAAAATCCCCTCAAAAACCTGTACTCTGATCCTTTCTCCTTCCTTTACCTGGGAGTGCACCCTGACACTGTCACCGATATGAATATCAATTTCCCCCACTTTTGCTGAAATCATGGTCCTTATACTACCATATTAAGGAATTTTCTGGCAACTAGTTCATCTTTCTTCATTTGTGAAATGAGCTCTTTCTCTGATTTAAATTTTTGATTATTCCTAATTTTCTTAATTAACTCGATGCTAATCCATTGACTATAGAGTTCATCGTTAAAATCCAAAATATAAGTTTCAGCTGTTTTGGCTTCTCCGATAAAAGTTAAAGATGGGTAGCTAAAACCCCTGATTTTCGTTCTGGAGATATATATTCCTTGAGGAAAAAAGGTTTTTATGGAAATATTGGCAGTGGGGAAGCCTAAAATTTTGCCTTTTTGTTTACCCTTTTTAACCTTACCTCGTATTTTAGTCATATTACAACCTTCTAAACGAATCTTCTCCCAAAAGTTTTTTTATTTCCTGCTCCAAACTCGGATCGGGACTGATGGAAAACGGTAAATTCATTTTTTTAACACCGCTACCTCCGCCTGATAAAAATAAGGCAACCGGGACAGTACCCGGAAACCCCCTTAAGGTTCGGTTGACTACCTGCAAAGTGGCAACATCCGCCCCCGGCGGCACATAAATCTCAATTACGTTTCGCTCCTCAAAGGGGTCAATTTTACTGACAATTAAGGACAATTCTTCTTCCCTTTTATCAATCCTGCCCGAAACAATTACTACCTGATCCCTGACTAAAAATCCTTTATTTTCCTCAAACACCCTGGGGAAGATAACCGCTTCCAGTTCCTTTGTTCCGTCGGAAATTTTGACAAAAGCCATCTCTGAAGCGGTTTTCCTGGTCAAAACTTTTTTTACCTGGGTGATCACTCCGCCCGCTACCACCTCTGTCCCAACATGGTCATCGGACAAATCCGACAATTTCAAAGATACATAATTTGGGAGCTTTTGCAATTTTACAAGGTATGGCGGCTCGTGAAGATAAAATCCCAGCAATTCCTTTTCAAAAGTAAGCAGCTGCTCCAGGGGCATTTCCGAAACCTGCGGCAATTTTATTCCCAATGTCACTTCTTCCTCTTCATCGGAAAACAAAGATACCTGACCGGATAACCTGGTTTTAGTTTTTTTATGAGTTTGCTCAAGGACCTGATCCACAATCAAAAGCGAGGCGGAACGCGGCCCGAAACTGTCCAATGCCCCTGCCTTTATCAAACTCTCCAGAGTCTTTCTGTTAACCAGGCGAGTATCAACCCTGGAGCATAAATCAGCCAAAGAACTAAATGATTCTTTTTCTCTGGCTTTAAGAATTGATTCAATGGCAGAAATCCCCACATTTTTAATGGCAGACAGGCCAAACCTGATACCTTGTTTGCCCTTTTTCTCCACATCGGTAATCTGTCTTTGAAACTCTTCTTTAGACAGCTCCTTTAACTCCTCCAGACTAAAACCGACTCCCGAATAATTTACGTCAGGAGGCAAAACTACAATTCCCAATCTTTTGCATTCTTCAATGGCCGCGGCAATTTTATCGGTGTTATCGGATTCGGCAGTCATCACCGCCGCCATAAACTCTACAGTGAAATTAGCTTTCATGTAGGCTGTCTGATATGCCACCATGGCGTATGAGGCGGCATGAGCTTTATTAAAACCGTACGCCGCAAACGGCGCTATCAATGCGAAAAGCTGCTCGGCTTTTTCTTTGCGCATGCCTTTTTTAATGCAGCCTTCCATAAATTTGCCTTTTTGTTTGGCCATCTCCGAAGGGATTTTTTTACCCATGGCTTTTCTAAACTTATCTGCCTCTTCCCATGAATATCCGGCCAGGTTGATAGCCGTGAGAAGCACATCATCCTGATAAACCAGAAGTCCCAGTGATTGTTCGGTAAAATCCTTCATTCTAGAATCAAAAAAAACAATTTTTTTGGGGTTGTGCTTTCTGGCAATATATTCGGGAATAACGCTGATCGGGCCGGGCCGGTAGAGAGCCACCATAGCCTGAATATCGAAAATGGTAGTGGGCTTTAGTTCAGTAACGTATTTAGTCATACCGGAACCTTCCAGCTGGAATATCCCCATAGTTTCACCTTTGGCCAGCAATTCAAAGGCTTTCTTGTCGTTTAAAGGCACATTGTTTAAATCAACGCCGATATCCCTGTTTTCTTTAACATATTCAACAGCCCGACCCAAAATCGACAAATTTCTGATTCCCAGAAAGTCCATCTTGACCAGTCCCGCGTCCTCTACCGCAAACATGTCGTATTGAGTCACCAGTTTTTCCCCATTTGATTCTTTTTGCAAAGGAGTAAAGTTGGTAATGTCCTCCGGAGCAATCACGATTCCGGCCGCATGAATCGAAGCGTGCCGGACAGTTCCTTCAATTTTGACAGCCAAATCCAGCAGTTCTTTAATTTGCGGATTTTCCCGGTACATGACAAGCAGTTCCAAAACTTCCTTAATGGCCGAAGCCAGCGGTTTGTGAAAACCCTGATGAGGAGGAGGCACCAGCTTGGCAATCCTGTCCACATCTCCGTAGGCCATTCCCATTACTCTTCCCACATCCCGGATCGCTGCCCGGCCCATCATTGTTCCAAAAGTCACAATATGAGCAACTCTATCTTCCCCGTACTTTTGGGTCACATATTCGATAACCTCATCACGGCGGTCATCGGCAATATCCGCATCAATATCCGGCAGGGTGGGTCGCTCCGCTGTCAGAAATCTTTCAAACGGCAGCAAATAATCCAGAGGGTTTAAATTAGTCACCCCGAGAATATACAAAACCAACGACCCTGCTGCCGAACCTCTGGTATTGGTGATGATGCCCCGCTGGTGAGCCCAATCCATAAAATCCCAAAATACTAAAAAATAGTCTGCATACTTTTTCTTTTCAATTACCCCCAGCTCATACTCAAGTCTTTCCTTTATTTTATCTGTCATCTTAAGTTTTTCTTGGACTTTTTGATAGGTTAGTTCTCTTAAAAATTCCATGGGGGATTTCTTTTCTTGAGTTGCAAATACGGGAAACTTGGCCACGCCAAGTGGAATTTCCAGATCAATCATTTCGGCAATTTTTACAGTTTCTTCCACAGCCTCTGGTAAATCCCTAAAGGCTTCCATCATTTCTTCCGGGGATTTGACATAATAATCAGGGGTGTCAATCATGCGTAAACGGTCGGTTTCTGTCAGGAATTTTCCGGTCTGGATGCAAAGCAAAGCGTCCTGGGCCTTTGCGTCTTCCTTTTGGATATAGTGAAAATCATTGGTAGCCACCATGGGGATACCGAGTCTGGGAGATAATTGCCTTACAGCTTTCCTTGTTAATTTCTGAATTTCCGCTATCTCCTGCAGATCTTTTTTAACTTTTTCGTCACTAGCTTCCTCTAAAGACTCTTCATAAGGGTGAGATTGCAATTCCAGGTAGAAATTGCCTTCCCCAAAAATTTGTAAATATTCCTGGGCTATTTTGAAGGCTTTTTCTAAATCTTCGTCAATGCTTCTGATAAATTCGCCGCCGGGGCAGCCTGACAGAGCAATCAGCCCTTCGGAGTATTCTTTTAACAGTTTTTTATCCACCCGGGGTCTATAATAATAGCCCTCAACCTGGGCAATGGTAATAAGCTTCATCAAATTCAAATAACCCTGGTAATTTTTGGCCAAAACGGTCAAATGATAGGGCTCGCTGTCTACTTTACCTTCTTTATCTTTATGAGATCTTTTAGCCACATACATTTCCGCGCCGATAATCGGTTTTATGCCCGCTTCCCTGCAGGCTTTATAAAATTCAATTGCCCCGTACATGGCCCCGTGATCTGTAACTGCTAGGGCATCCATCCCCAAATCTTTAACGGTTTTAACAAGTTGCGGGATTTTGGATAGCCCGTCCAAAAGAGAATATTCGCTGTGGCCATGAAGATGAACAAACTTAGCCATTACGCAGATATTCTAGCAATATTTCTTTTAATTTAGAAGTATCCGCTTTACCTGCTGTTAGCCTCATAACAGTACCTACTAAAACTTGTAGCGCTGCTTCCTTGCCCTTTTTATAATCTTCAGCAGCTTTGGGATTTTCTAAAATTGCATCTTTGGCCAGTTTTTCCAATTCTTTTTCATCATTGATCACCCCTACACTCAAACCTTTTATACTCATCACTACTTGTGCAGGTAAAACCTCTTCTATATTTATTTTTCTATTGATTATATAATTTGCTGCTTGCTTCCTATCAGCTCCACCTGCCTTGCCGGCAGGCAGGTCCTTAACTACTTCTTCATAAAAATCAGCCATTTGTCTATTCTCTGTTAATATTTCTGCTTGGGCTTTTGTTAAACCATATTGTTTTTGAATACGATCGGATTTATCCCATGGCAATTCAGGCAATTTATTTTTAAATTTTAGACTTAATTCCGGAATGTCCGGTTCGGGAAAATAGCGGTAATCATGAGCCTCTTCCTTAGACCTTTGTAAATATGTACACTTTTTGTCCTCATTCCATCCTCTGGTTTCCTGTGTTAATTTCTTTCCTGCTTCCAACTCTTCAATTTGCCTTTTTATTTCATATTCAACTGCCGCTACCATAAATCTGAATGAGTTAATATTCTTAAGCTCAACTCTGTAATTAGGTAATGTTTTAGAAGTGGCTACGGATACATTAGCCTCTAAACGCATATCACCGCGTTCCATGTCTGCATTGGATACTCCCAAATATCTAAATAATTGCTGGAGTTTTTTGGCATACTCTCGAATTTCTTCAACAGAGTGAAAATCCGGTTCAGTAACTATTTCTACCAATGGTACACCACTTCTATTAAAATCAATCAAAGTTTTATTGCCAACATGGGTTAATTTTCCCGTGTCTTCTTCTTGATGAGCTCTATTAATTCTAATTTTTCTTCCAGCTACTTCAATCCTACCATCTACACAGAGGGGCCAGCGATATTGGCTAATCTGATAACCTTTTGGCAAATCAGGATAAAAATAATTTTTTCTCTCAAACAATGATTTTTCATTAATTTTGCAGCCCAAAGCAAGTCCTATCATCATGCAGTATTCCAAAGCTTTTTTGTTTGGGTAAGGCAGCGCTCCGGGAAGTCCCAGACAGACTGGACAAGTGTGAGTGTTAGGTTCTTTTCCAAAATAGTCCGCCGAACACCTGCAAAACATTTTAGATTTAGTATTTAATTCAACATGTACTTCCATTCCTATGACTGGTTCATAATTCATAACTTAGGTTTCTCCTTATGCCAGGATGTGTTTTGTTCATATTGATATGCAACATTTAATATTAAACTTTCTGAAAATTGAGGTCCCATAATCTGCATTCCTACAGGCAATCCTTTTTTAGAAAACCCGCAGGGCAAGGCTAAAGACGGCACTCCTGCCAGATTAATGAGTACCGTATATACATCAACCAGATACATATGTAGTGGATCTTGCGTTTTTTCTCCGATTTTAAATGGGGGAGTTGGGGAAACAGGTCCCAGAATGACATCGCATTGTTGAAATGCTTTTTCAAAATCTTTTTTAACTAAAGTCCTCACTTTTTGGGCTTTTAAATAATACTCATCATAATATCCACTTGACAGGGCGTAAGTCCCCAGCATAATCCTTCTTTTTGCCTCATCTCCAAACGCTTCTCTGCCATTACCAAAGCGAATCCCGTCATACCTAGCCAAGTTGGAACTGGTCTCGGAGGGGGCAATAATATAGTAAGTGGCAATACCGTATTCAGTGGAAGGAATAGATACATCTAAAACCTCTGCTCCTTGAGCTTCTAATTCTTTAATAGCTTTTGCTATTTTGTCTTTGACTTCACCATCTAAACCACTACCATAAAATTCTTTGGGCAAACCTATTTTTAAACCCTCAACACTTTTCCCCAATCCGCTGACATAATCGGGCACAGCTTGAGGCGAGCTGGTGGCATCTTTATCATCTTGGCCGGCCATGACTGACAACAGTAAAGCCAGATCTTCCACACTTTTCGTCATCGGGCCCATCGAATCAAGCGAGGAAGCATAGGCAACGGCACCGTAGCGGGACACCCGGCCGTAAGTTACTTTTAAACCCACCGTGGAACAAAAAGATGAGGGTAAACGAATTGAACCACCAGTATCCTCACCTATTTCAAAAATGGTCATATCAGAAGCCAGTGCTGCTGCCGAGCCGCCGGATGATCCTCCTGCCACGCAGTCAAAATTCCAGGGATTTTTAACCACCCCAAAATCGGAATTTTCAGTTGAGGCTCCATGTCCCCAGGCATCACAGTTGGTTTTGCCCAAAAGTACTGCTCCGCTGTCAACTAATTTTTGATAAACAGTAGCGTTGTAGGGAGGCATATAATTCTCCAGTACTTTCGACCCAGCAGTAGTCCTCACTCCTTTGGTGGAATAAACATCTTTCATGGAAAAAGGCACCCCAAGAAGAGGTAAATCTTTAAGTTTATCTGCTCTTTCTGCTGCTTTCAAAGCCTCATCTTCGCATACAGTTAAGTAAGCATTTATTTGGGGATTTAATTTTTTTATCCTGTCCAAACAGGCTTTGGTAATTTCCAAAGAAGAAAATTTTTTAGCTCTTAAACCCTCCAGAGCTTCTGTTAATGTTAGAGAAGTTAAATCATTCATTAAATACCCCTTTGGTTTTGTAATAGCCTTTTTTATGTGTCAAACATGCTTCTGTTTCATCTTCCCGCATGACATTAGATAATCCTGTAACATTAAATGACGCGTCCACCTTAGAAGTGTCAACCTGATTTAATTTTTCCATGTATTCCAAAATCTTTGAAAGTTGTTTGGAGTATTTTTCCGCTTCCTCTTTGGAAAGAGGCAAATTAGCGAGCTTTGCTACCTTGACAACATCAATTTTCATCTTGACAAATCTTTCTGTTTCTGGGGCTTTTTTAAACTTTTTAATTTTGGTTTTTCCACTTGAAATTCTCGTAAAATCATCTCATCAGTAATTTCTAAACCATGTTTTCGGGAAATTGCTAAAATAACATTAATAAATTCTTCCTCTGGGATAGGAGTACAACCTAGTTCACTTTTGGGATCATCAACATAATAATAGCTGGACATGGATTCATTATAAAGAAAAATAAATCTACAATCCAGTCTAGAATTACCATCCCATAGTTTGACAAGAATCTCTATTTGGTGTAAAATATACAAAAATATGCGCAAACCTGAAGTTAATTTACCTATTCAGACCGTGGATCAGTGGGAGGCACGCACAGATGTACCCAATAAAAGAGTTTTAGTCGTGAGTCTGGGGGGCACAATCGTAAGCCATCGGAATAAAGAAGGTAGACTAGAGCCTCACCCTAAGCCTCTTAACCTTTTTAGAAGATACACAACCATTCACCAAATGGCTAGTTTAGATTTTAGATTAGTGGCTAATGTTGATAGTACGAATATGAAATCTAGCTACTGGTTAGAAACTGCTCGCATTATTGCTCAGGAACAGGATAGTTACGATGGTATTTTAGTAACTCATGGGACAGACACCATGGCCCATACTGCAGCCGCACTCAGATTTTTACTTGGCGACAACTTAAGAGTTCCTGTTGTTCTAACTGGCTCACAATTGAGTCTTGTCGAAGCAAGGGACAGATCAGACGCACGAAATAATTTAGGAGACTCTATAGCAACTCTTATTGCTGCAAGAAACGATCGAGTTAACGAGCTAATGATAGTATTTGGACATAGAATTCTTAGGGGAAACCGCGCTACCAAAGTTGACGAGTTAGCTTATGCAGCATTCCAATCGCCTGCATATCCAGACCTTGTGTCATTATATGCGGGACCAGTTAGTTTTAGGAAATCACAATTCGTATCAAGGGTTGATCTATCGAAATTGCCTGGTAACTCCGCTCTGCCACCGATTGAGATTACAGACAATTTTGCACCAACACCTTTTGAGTTCTCAATGAATGTAGATTTTGAAATTACAGATGAGTTAAAAGATATACTCGCAAGACGACATTATGTTGCAGCGATTATGAAATCATTTGGTGCAGGAAATATACCAGATAATATAATTTCTGCAATCAGAGAATTATCAAGTTTAGGTGTACCTGTATTAATAGGAGCAAGTCATCCAGGAGCAGGAATGAACCCTGATTATGCAGTGGGGGAAGCCCCTATTAGAGCAGGCGCTGTCCCAACCGGAAATATGTTAGCGCATACCGCACTCATTAAATTAAGAATCTTACAAAATAGAGGTTATTCACTAGAGAAAATTAAGCGTGAAATACCTATAAGCTACTATGGTGAGGTTGGCTAAACTTTTCCTTCCATTTCATGGAGGGCTTTTATTCGAGCTTCAATTGGAGGATGGGTATTAAAAAGTCCTGCCAGCCAGGCTCCGGCTTCTTTCCCTTTTAAGGGGTTAACTATAAACAAATGGGCTGTGCCGGTGTGAGCTGTTTTTAAAGGTTGCCTGTCGCTGGAAATTTTTTGCAAAGCACTGGCCAAACCAGCAGGATATCTGGTCAGTAAAACTCCCGATGCATCGGCTAAAAGTTCACGGCGACGGGAAACTGCCAGCTGGATTAACATAGCAGCAATTGGGGCCAAAATGGCTGCGGCAATTGCCAAAACCATATACAATCCCCCGCCTCTATCCCGGCTTCTGCCAAACCACAGAGAACGCAGGAAAAAATCGGACAAAATGGCAATCATACCTGCCAGAATTGCCACCACTGCCATTACCAAAGTATCCCTGTTACCCACATGGGAAAGTTCATGGGCTGTGACCCCTTCCAATTCCTGTTTATTTAATTTTTCTAAAATGCCCGAGGTAAAGGCAATGGCGGCGTGCTTTGGATCACGGCCGGTGGCAAAAGCGTTAGGGGCGGCTTCATTCATGATATAAATTTTAGGAA
>CAZVEX010000011.1:0-17863 GCA_964625535.1 uncultured Gammaproteobacteria bacterium | reverse complement strand
ACCGTATGTTAAATAATTCATGCGGAACAGCCCCGATTTTTCGGGGAGGAAGGCGCGGATGACGTCAAGTCAGCACGGTTCTTACGCCCTGGGCTACACACACACTACAATGGCGAAAAACAACGGGCTTGCAAGCCGGCAACGGTAAGCTAATCCCTGAAATTTCGCCTCAGTTCAGATTGGGGTCTGCAACCTGACCCCATGAAGTCGGAATTGCTAGTAATCGCGGATCAGCATGCCGCGGTGAATACGTTCTCGGGTCTTGTACACAGATATCCTATAGCAATAGGATAGAATGCGCGCCTGGCAGTCTAGAAAGCTAGTTGGTTAAAATCCAACCCAGTAGCCAAGAAAACACTTTAGACAGGCTTAATTTCGCGAGGAATCAAGCTGGAGGGTCTGAGGCAAAAGACAGCCGGACTCCGACGACAATCGGAGGACTAAATCGACCTATGGTGTGTCATAGGGAAGAAGTCTATATTCGGATGTTTGGAACAGTTTTTTAGATAACCCAGGGAGATCTCTTAAGGATAGAAAGTTAAGGCCTTAGGAGAAGTCAGCTGTTTCATAGTAGTCATTGACAGTGGCGACAGTTCTATGTACTATAGAATTATCACCGCTGCGTTGATGAAGGGGACAACCAAATGATTGATGCAAATTATATTGTCGGTTTGACTGATGGTGAAGGATGTTTTTATGTTAATTTGACCGAGAGGGATAAAATCAAGAATCCTAAAGCGCACATCAGAGCGAAGTCGCATTTTTATATTAAACTTCGCGAAGACGACCTTCATGTTTTAGAGAAGGTAAAACAATATTTAGGATTTGGTTTTATTTATTATCAGAAGGAAAAAAGAAAAAATCATTCAGCTTGTTTTAGATTTGAGGTTAACTCAAATACGGATAAGTTAAAATTAATTGATTTTTTCCAAAAACATCCTCTGCAAAGCCCTAAAAAGAAGCGTGATTTTGAGATTTTTTCTCGTATTACGCAGATGATTATCAATAAGAGTCATTTTACTTTAGAGGGTATTAATAAAATCAGACAATTAAAGTTATCGATGCATCATTAGGGCTCGCCCGGTGCGGGAAATCCGCTCGCCGGGTGGGGAATCGAAGTAGCTTTCTACTATCGAGATCCGCCCGTCAAGGCAGGAAAGTTGGGGGTGCCCGAAGTCCGACATTATGTCGGACGAAGGCAAAACCAGCGATCAGGCTTAAGTCGTAACAAGGTATCCCTAGCCGAAGCTGGGGATGGATCACCTCCTTTCTGGAGTTTTGTTCAAATATGATGGTTCTCTTCCCCCCGTACCGTCTGGTACAGGGTAGAGTAAAACTCGTATTTGATCCAGGTCCGACTCACGTCGGACCAAGCGCCTGTTGAATGGCAGGCAAAAAGCGTTGATGGTGCGCTCCCCGATAGTCAATCGGGGGATCACTATCCCCACCACTCTTTTGGTATTAAAATTATTTTGGAAGATAAGCAGGCGGAACTAAAGAGGGAAGTTGAGTTTCAAAAAGCCACTGGTCAGTATAATCAAATGGTCTTTTTGGATTAGATGGTAACTTCCTTTCTGTTCTAAATTCTTCTAATCTTTCCAGTATTTCACTGTCTGTAAATGTATAACCTGTATTGAGTGTGTATCTTCTAAACAAATTAAATCCGTTTGCCTCCGCATACGAAGTTACACCATCAATTTCAAATCCGGTTGACATTACAGCAAAAGGAATAC
Organism: uncultured Gammaproteobacteria bacterium; assembly: GCA_964625535.1. GTDB lineage: Bacteria > Patescibacteriota > Microgenomatia > Daviesbacterales > UBA10151 > UBA9644. Next base: position 16,130 of record CAZVEX010000011.1, on the reverse strand, counting down.
CAGATCTTTGCACAGCATTTAATAGTGTATCAGTTGGTTTTAACAATCCTTCAGGCATAGTTAAGACAGGTGTTCTAGTAGCACTGGGAGCAAGCAAAACAATGCCTCCTCCGGAAAGTATTGCAACAGCTCTAGTTAAAAATGTTCTGCTGCCGTCACCCTCTTTATGACCTTTATTTTTTCCTCTGGCCACAGTTTCTTTAGTAACAATTCCATGAAACTTTACTCCTGTGGGCCAGGCTGAAATTCTGGCAGCTAAATTTATCTGGTGAAAGGCAATTGGGATAAGGCAGGTAGGAACAGCATACTCGCGATCTCTCCAAAGCCCCATTAATCTGTGTGTATCAGTTCTTGAAGGATGAGTATAAATAATCACAAGTCCGACGCCTTGTCTTAAAAGCGACTTTGCTTTTTCAGTTCCACTAATTCCGTCTTGCATACCTGTATGTTGTATTGCAGTAGGAATAAAAGGTTGAGAAGCATGGGAATAGAACATTCTAGCTAAAACATGACCTGTTGGTGATTCTACCCGCTCTCGTGAGATGTTACTCATTATGAGACCTGGGCGGGAATTGCACCCGCGCATTGAGGTTTTGCAGACCCCTGCCTTACTACTTGGCTACCAGGTCGGTCTTTCCTATTTTAGCATGAAATGATAAAATATTTCAGTTTGGGCGGTTAGCTCAGCGGTAGAGCGCTTATCTGATAAGTAAGAGGTGAATGGTTCGACACCATTACCGCCCACAGATGGAAATTATTATCATTTTACTTTTAATTCTTCTAAATGGAGTTTTTGCCATGGCAGAAATAGCAATTATTTCTGCAAGAAAACATAAGCTTAAAAGGTTGGCAAACGAAGGATCAAAAGCTGCCAAAATTGCTCTTGAACTTTCTAATAATCCAAATAAATTTTTGTCTACAGTCCAAATAGGAATTACATTGATCGGTATTTTGGCCGGAGCATTTGGCGGCGCCACTCTTGCAAAATCATTATCCGTTTATTTAAGCGCCCTGCCTTTGCTTGATCCATATTCTGACGCCTTAGGTGTAGGAATTGTGGTTATAACTATAACTTATCTTTCCTTGGTTATTGGCGAGCTTGTTCCAAAACGGATAGCTTTGAATAATCCGGAAGTCATTGCCTTATTTTTTTCAAGATTTATGAATATTTTAGCTTCAGCAGTAAGCCCTTTTGTACGGCTTTTAAGTATTTCAAATGATTTGGTATTAAAAATTTTAAGGATAAGGCCTAAAAAGCAGGCCCTGGTTTCAGAGGACGAAGTCAGAATGCTTATTGCGGAAGGAACAAAAATAGGCATATTTGAAAGAGCGGAGAAAGATATTGTAGAAAGGACCCTGCTTTTGGACGATCAAAAATTAAGCGCCCTGATGACTCCAAGAAATAAAATTGCCTGGCTTGATATTAATGATTCTCCTGCCAAAATCAGAACCAAGATATCAAAACTGCCGCACTCACATTATCCGGTTTGTAAAGGTTCCCTGGACAATATTGTAGGCGTTGTTAGAACAGAAAACATTTTAACTGATTTTTTAGCCAGTGAAGAAATTAATCTCAAACAGTATTTACGCAAACCGCTTTTTGCGCCAAATACAATGACTGCTTTAAAAGTATTGGAAGTATTTAAGAAATCAGGAATACACATAGTTTTAGTGGTTCAAGACAAGAAAGTGGTGGGTCTGGTATCTTTAACTGATATTTTGGAGGCTATAGTTGGGGATATTTCAACAATTGACGAGCAAGAAGATGAGACCTAAAGTTGGCATTTCGGTTTTGGTCATTTTACTGCTTCTATTGGTTAGTTTTCCTGCTGTTAGGGCGCTGCTGCAACAGGGTGGATTTACCAGTCATGATCTGACTCATCATGTAATCAGGCAGATTTCCATGGATAAACTTTTATCCGAGGGCCAGTTTCCACCGCGTTGGTCCGGTGAACTTAATAATGGATATGGCTACCCGGTTTTCCTGTTTAATTATCCTCTTCCGGCACTGTTTGGAGAGGTCTTTCATAAATCAGGATTCGGCTTTGTAGACTCTGTCAAAGCTGTGCTTTTATCCTCCATGTTAATTTCCGTGATAGGGATGTATCTATTTTTATATGCTTTGTTGCGAAGCAAGCTGGCTGCTTTTTTGGGAGCCATTTTTTATCTGTATGCGCCCTTGCGATTTTTAAATGTTTATGTTTCTACGGCAGTCGGCTCTGCTTTGGCTTTGGGGATCGTGCCGTTTGTTTTTTGGGCTCTTTTACGGGGGAAAACCGTACCGGGATCGGTTTTCCTGGCCGGCTTGATCCTGGCTCATAATGTCACGGCTTTAATCTTTGCCCCTCTTATTCTTTTCTTTGCCAGAAAGAATTTAAAGATAATTTTATTGGGTTTGGGGTTGTCTGCCTGGTTTTGGATTCCTGCTGTTTTAGAAAAGCAATATACCCGTTTTGATGAAGTTTTTGGCAATTTTTACCAAGATCAATTTCCCAGCTTACAGCAGCTGATTCGTTCTCCCTGGGGTTATGGTTTGTCTCATCCGGCAAAGCCTGAAGTTGGGGATATGTCTTATCAGATAGGACTGGTGCATATAGGAGTAATTTTAGTTCTTATTAGCAGAATAAAATCAGATCGATTAGTAATTTTTGTTCTGTCAGTTTTTGCTTTGAGTCTTTTTTTGATGCTTAAAATTAGCTTGCCTTTGTGGGAAAATCTGCCGTTTTTAAGCTTGGTGCAATTTCCTTTAAGGTTTCAGGCTTGGTCTGTTTTTGCCGCATCAATTGCAGCCGCTCTGCTTGTTAAATATCTGCCATTCAAAAAAATATTATTTTTTAGTCTTTTGTTTTTGGTAATTTATGCCAACAGGAATCATTGGAATATCAATGAAAAATTTGATCCGGGAGAGCAGTATTATCTTAATTTAAAGACTACTTCTACCACTTACGGCGAGCATTTGCCAAAATGGGGGAAAATTTATGATTCTCCTTCTCCGGGGAAATTGGAGTTTGTGACTGGTACAGGAAAAATTAACATACTGGAGGATAAATCGCACAGGGTTCTGGCAGAAATTGAGGCTACCTCTGTCGCCACTTTAAGATTCAATCAAATATATTTTCCGGGTTGGGAGATTCTGGTTGACAATAAAAAAATCAATTTTGATTATTTAATTGATGGAGAAAGTTATGGTTTGCCTATATTTGATATGGATAAAGGCAAACACATTGTTTTGGCAGAATTTAAAAATACTCCGGTTAGAAATATAGCTGATGGAATAAGTATTGTCAGTCTGGGAGTATTAATGATCATTGTTTTTAAGTTCCGTTAAGATAACCTCTTAATCTTTTAGATCTGGCTGGATGTTTTAATCTTCTTAAAGCTTTGGCTTCAATCTGTCTGATCCGTTCTCGCGTCACTCCAAATATACCACCTATTTGCTCAAGCGTATGACTTATACCATCTTCTAAACCATAGCGCAAATTCAATACCCGTCTTTCTCTGGGTGTTAAAGTAGTCAACACATCCTGGACATCTTTTTTGAGCGCTAGCTGTACTGCTACATCACCAACAGGGAGTGAAGGATCCTCTACAACATCTGCCTGGGTCACGCTCGAACCATCTCCCAGCGGGTCATCAAGCCCCAAGGGCCATTGAGATACCCTTAATACCAGCTCAACTTTATCTACAGGAAGAGAGGCTTCTCTGGCTATTTCTCCAAGGGTGGGATCTCTTTGTCCTTCCTGTTCCAATCGGCCGCGAACTCCATTCACTTTACTGGCTGTTTCCACCATATGCACAGGCAGTCTGATGGTTCTGGCCTGGTCGGCAATGGCTCTGGTAACTGCCTGACGGATCCACCAAGTAGTATAGGTGGAAAATTTATTACCTCTGTGATAATCAAACTTTTCTGTAGCATGCATGAGGCCGATATTTCCTTCCTGCACAAGATCCAAAAAAGCCATGCCTCTATTTAGATATCTTTTGGCTATAGAAACAACCAGTCTTAAATTTCCTTCGATTAACTCCTTTCTGCCGGATGTGGCCAATCTCTCGGCCATTTCCAGTCTTCCTTGTACATTCCTCCTTTGATCATTGGATAACTCTCCTGCTTGTAGTTGAGGTTCCCATATCACGGTGAGGATCCTGGCTCTCTCCATCCATCGGGCATATAGTCTTTCTTGGGCCGCAGTCAGCAGGGGATGCCGGCCTATATCACGAAGATATCTTCTGGCCGAATCAGTTGATGGATCATCAGGCTCGTTGTCGGCAAGAGGAGGCTCTTTTTCTATTCCCTCCAAACGCGCTTCTACCAAATTCATATGCGGTTAATTTTAAGCTTAGTTTGTGCTATAGTCAAATTATGCAAGTTGTTAATCCGCAAATAGTTTCCGGTAAAAAAGTTTTATTGCGTTACGATATTGATGTGGCCTTGGGAAAGGGTACCCCTCGACAAGGCTCGGGGCAGGCAGGAGACAGTTTACAGGTTATAGAGGATTTTAAGCTAAAGGCAGGATTAGCCACTCTTAATCTTTGCCTAGAACATGCCAGCCAGGTAATTTTAATGGGCCATGTTGGAAGACCTTTTACTACTGCTGAAGATGAGAAAAAGGGAAATCCTCCTGATTTAAGCGCAAAACCTATTTATGAATGGTTTAAAAAAGAAGTTGATCCAAATATTGAGTTTGCAGAGACTTTAGAGCAGGCTCAAAAAAGCAACTCTAAATTTATTTTATTTGAGAATATTAGATTTTTTCATGGAGAAGAGCTTGGGTCAACATATCATGCTGTATGTTCCAGCAAAACTTGTGACATTGATTTTGCCCATAAACTGGCTTCTCTGGGTGATATCTATGTTAATGAGGCTTTTTCTTCTTACAGACCGGCTGTTTCAACAACCATTTTACCAACTCTTTTGCCTCATGCCGTGGGGTTATACTTTATCAAAGAAGTTGAAACACTTCTTAATATTAGGAATAACCCCAAAAAGCCTTTAATAGCTATTATGGGTGGGGCAAAAATCAGTGAAAAACTTTTAGTTATAAAAGTTTTAGCAAAGAAAGCAGATGCGGTTTTGGTAGGAGGAAAGCTGGTCGCCGAGATTAGGGAACAAAATATAGAACTGGCTAAAAATGTGATGGTGGGCAAACTGACTGATGATGGATTTGATATAGCGCCGGAGACCACAGAGTCCTGGAAAAACCTGATTATGAGAGCCAAAATGATAGTCTGGAATGGTCCTTTGGGCAAATTTGAAGATCCCCAAAACGACCAAACTAAAAAAGTGGGGGAGCTGGTGATAGCATCCGGAGCTGAAACTATTGTAGGTGGTGGGGATACAATTAGCTTATTGAACCAATTAGACTTATTAGACAAATTTAGTTTTATTTCAGTGGGCGGCGGAGCCATGTTAAAGTTTTTATCAGATGGAACTTTACCCACTATTGAGGCCTTGACATAACTACTTAAAAAGCGCTCTACTTAAACTAGTGCATCATTCTCAAAAAGGCATAGTTCAAATTTTAGTTTTACTATTTTTGCTGGCAGGAATTGCCTTGGGGGTCTATCTGGTTCAGCAAAAAACTAATCTGTTTCCCAAGGCTCTTTTGCCGCCTTCGCAAGCCCCGGAAACTAGTTTTACCCTAGAAACACAGAAAGTCCCCGTGGTAGTAGGAGAGGAGATAGCGGTTAAATTACTGGTAAGATCGGATATAGATGAGGCTAATTTATTTGTGGCCAAAATAAAATTCCCTGCGGATATAGTGGAAGTCACAGGTATTAAAACAGACAAAAGTTTCATTCAAAACTGGGTGGAACAGTTTTATGATAATAAAACAGGGGAAATATCCCTAATCGGAGGTTTCCCAAGCCCCGGATATAGAAGCTCCATTGGTCAAGAAAGCATCATGGCAATTGTCACATTTAAAGCTAGGGCAAAAGGAGAAGCTAAAATTGCTTTTACTGAAAGTTCGGCCATCTATAGAAATACTGACAACTTAAATATTTTAAATATCAAACGGGATACTAGTATCTCAATTAGTACAGGATCAACGCCACCTGTTTTCCAAACGGGGTTTAACGTATCCGGAATAACCCATTACGGATATTCCGACCTCTTTCCCTCCAGTTCTTCCTTGCAAATTGATGCGACACTGGCAGAAATTCAAAAAATGAATAGTAAAACAGTCCGAGTTTTTGTGGCTAACAAACACATAAGCGATGAGGAAGCAGCAAGAAGACTTGATGATTTTCTGACAAAGGCTGCCGTCTATAACATTTCGGTTATAGTCAGTTTTATTGATTTTTATAACAGCGGTTTTAGTCCTCAAGGAATCAATTACACTCGTTGCGACTTTACCCCATGCCTGTTGGGGGAAGATTTCTTTGTTGAGGGGTACAAAGGAAGATATAAACAGTTTGTACAAACAATAATCGAAAAAAACAAAAATCACTCTAATATCTATGCCTGGGAGGTAGGAAACGAGTTGAAGTACGAGAACAATCCGCAAGTATTTATAAATTTTATGAAAGATATCAGTTCTTTTGTCAAAACCCTTGACCCATCTCGCTCTGTTGCCACCGGAATGTTAAATGCCGGACACACAGGTCTTTCTCCGGAAGCTCTTTATTCGCAGCTTCCGGATATAGATATGGTAACCATACATCAATATAACAGTGATAGAAGCGGACTGGCGGATGTGATGTGGGCTCGTTCAAACAATAAAAAGGTTATCCTTGAGGAGTTTGGTTTCAGTGGGACAAATGACAGATCTGCCAGTATAAAGAAGGAACTAGATTTCTGGAAAGGCGAGAATATAGCCGCTTCACTGCAGTGGGGTTTTATTGCAAAAGGAATTGCAGATAATGGAAACGGGGATAGGGATTTGGGGATGGATAATATCTGGCATACAGATTATGACACTCTTTTTGATTTGTTTAAATCACTAAATGCAGGTCATATTGTCCCAACACCCACTCCAACTCCAACTAAAAAGGGTGATGGCAATAGAGATGGCAAGATTGATTTGGTGGATATGTCAGTACTTTTAACTTATTTTAATAAGACGGGGAATTTGCCTCCAATAGATATGAATAATGATGGGGTAATTAATACCTTTGATTTTTCTTTAATGAGAAAACTTTTGCTTGAGCTGGGGGTGATAAAAGATAGTCAAACCAACTATCCGTGTCCTTCGGGCAGTTCTTATGTAAAAAGAGTTGTGGGAGGATGGAAAGAAACTGATCCCAGTGATCCCGAAGGACAGTGTATTGCAGACGAGATCATCCGAAATACCTTTTAGGTTAAAGTACCCTATTGGCAACTGCTTTCTTTGGGTCAATTTAGAGGAATTCCCACTATCGCAGCAAAAGAATTTTTGGATATTTTTTACCACAAGTCAAACTAGAAATAATTGGCGAACGATGGAACTTTACCCACTATTGAAGCCTTGACTTAAAGGTCTCACAAGTGTTTTACTTAAATTAGATGCCCAAAAACCAAAAGGGCCCGCCTGCCGGCAGGCAGGGATTTGCCCATATTTTATTGCTTATTTTACTGCTGGCCGGTATTGCCCTGGGGGTCTATCTGGTCCAGCAAAAAACCAATCTGTTTCCCAAGGCATTTTTCCCTCCCAGTCCTCCGGTTATTGAACCTACGACAAGCTTCGCTCTTTCTCCTTCGTTTACCAAGCTGCCTGATCCGGTACCTCTTTTTCAAAGTGAGGAATTTTCATCCATATCTTCTGTAGCCAACCCTATTCAAATTAAGCTTTCTTATGAGGTTGGTGATATTGTGCCGGTAGCTTTACTTGTCCGATCCGATATAGATGAAACCAATTTATTCGTGGCTAAACTAAAATTTGATAAGGATCTTTTGGAGGTTGTTTCTGTTAAACTTCCAGACATTCCTGTTAATTCTCAATCTCCAATATCCAGTTTATCTTTTATTAAAAACTGGGTGGAGCAAAACTTTGATAACAGCAACGGCAGTATATCTTTAGTTGGCGGAGTGCCTGCTCCGGGTTATAAAACCAATACAGTAGATCAGCCGGGAGGATTGATGACCATGATACTTTTTAAAGCCAAAAAAGCAGGGTCAACTTCAATTTCATTTACCGACGAATCAGCCATTTACAGAAATACCGATAATCAAAATATATTGATAAATAAAGTTGATGCAATAGTGAGTATTAAAGAAACAGAATCTTGTGCGGCCATTATTACCTCTGCCAAAGATCCCGGAACAGGGGAATGTAAAGATTTTCCCACCCCTTGTGATGTGCCGGAAGGGTGGGAAAAAATGGATAAATGCGAAGGTCCTCCTCCAAGCTGTGAACCCAGGCCTGCATGTCTGGATGCTACCCCTCCTTGTTTAATGCCAGAACCCCCTGGTGGTTGGTGTCTTCCTTCTTCCATAAAGATAGGTGATGGTAACAAGGATGGCAAGATTGATCTGGTGGATATGAGCGTACTTCTTTCCTGGTTTAATAAAACCGGCTATTTGCCTCCCATTGACATGAATGATGATGGGGTAGTTAATACCTTTGACTTTTCCCTTCACAGGAAGGTTCTTCTGGAGCTGGGAGTTATTAAGTAGTGATAAATGGTTTCTTTATAGAATTACCTTTGTTGATTAATCTGATATATTAAATTCCATGTTTTCATAATTGTATCTTGATATTTTTTATCCAGTCATTTATCTTTAATATATGTTGAAAATTGCCATTAATGGATTTGGCCGCATTGGCCGGACTGCCTTTAAAATTGCCATTGATAAATTTGCTGACCAGCTGGAGATAGTGGCCATTAATGATTTGGGTGATGCTAAAACTTTAGCCCATCTTCTAAAATACGATTCCAACTATGGTATATGGCAACATGATGTTTCTAGTGATGCAAACCATATTATAGTAGATCAAAAGCCCTACGCAGTATATCAGGAAAAAGAGCCATCCAGTTTACCCTGGAAAGATTTGGGAGTGGATGTGGTGATTGAGTCAACCGGCAAATTTACCGATGAAGAAGGAGCCGGAACGCATCTTACTGCGGGAGCTAAAAAAGTAATTATTTCTGCGCCGGCCAAAGTGCAAACTTATATTTTGGGGGTAAACGCCGCAAAATATAATAATGAAGAAATTATTAGCAATTCTTCCTGCACCACCAACTGCATTGCGCCGGTGGCAGCTGTGATGAACTCCAAATTCGGAATTATCAAGGCCATGATGACCACGGTTCATGGATATACTCAAGACCAAAACCTGCAGGATGGGCCGCATAAGGATTTAAGAAGGGCCCGGGCAGCCGGCCAAAACATTGTTCCCACCTCAACCGGCGCTGCCATTTCCACCACGGAAGTCATCCCGGAACTGAAAGGTTTGTTTGACGGCAAGGCCTTAAGGGTGCCGGTGGCAGTCGGCTCAATATCCGACTTTACTTTTTTGCTAAAAACAAAAGTGACTGTGGAAGAAGTTAATGAAGCGTTAAAGCAAGCAGCTAGGGGAGAATTAAAAAATATTATGGCTGTAACAGAAGATCCGATTGTTTCCTCGGATATAGTGGGAAGAAGTGAATCTGCCATTGTGGATTTAAATTTAACTAAAGTGGTGGACGGGGATATGGTTAAAATCTTTGCCTGGTATGACAATGAATATGGCTATTCGCATAGATTAATAGAACAGGTGGTTAATGTGGGAAATTTTCAAAATAAATAAATACATTCCTACATTATTATATATAAACCTGTGTTATAATGGAAATGTGGTATAGTAAAAATACCCTATTGACAAGCTTTTAAAGACCTGTCTAATATTAAAGAGTGGTAAAAAAAGAAAGGGATTACCGCTTCTTTTGTGATATAATAGAATAAATGCACCTGTCCGATAGCCAACCATCTAAAAAGGTTTCTCTCCCTCTGAAGGTTTTTCTGGCAGTTTTCCTTTCTTTCAATTTATTATTGACTCCTATTGCATTGGGGGCTTTCGTTGGAGAACAGAGTGTCCTTGGTAGAGCGGCCGGTTTTGTGTCCGGGGCAGTGGCTCCAGAAGTGCAAGCTCAAAATAACCAAAAAGCCACCCCCAAGCCAGCGGCCAAAAAGCAACAACAGCCCAATTTCCTGCAACAGCTGTGGAATTTTATCACCGCTCCTTTTAGGGCGCTTTTTGGAGGTATAACCGCTCCCAAAACGTCTCCCAAGCCCAAAGTTACTCCTCAAACTACTCCTGCAGAGTCTCCTTCTCCCGCTCCCGCCACCCAAGGAGTTCCTTCTCAAGTGCAAACCAGTCAGCCAACTTCTGCTGCCAGCGCGCCGGTGGTGGTGACCTCACTGCCAAAGGGAGTCACCTACATTGATTTAATAGGCAAAACCATCATTGATTCAAATGGGAAGATTTATCCAAGCAATGCCGGCCTAGCTCTTACCGATAAGCCCTCCCTGGGAACCTACACCAACAAATTCTATGGTTTATTTGTGCGGGATTTTGAAGTTTCAACAGGTGGTGATGTGATAGCGCGGGGTAAAGTTACCTTGGGGGATGAGAACACCGACAAGATTGACTTTACGGGAAGAGTAGTCACGGATTTTGTGCCGCGTAATAATGATGAAGTGACCCTGGGTAAATCAGGCAATGCCTGGCTGTCGGCTTTCATCACCACTATTAACAGTTCCACAGTTAATACCGGTACTTTTAATGCATCAACTCTTAAATTGGATGACGGTACGGCTGCCTCGCCAGGATTGCAGTTTACCAATGATTCCAATACAGGACTGTGGAGGATTGGAGCAGACCAAGTTGCGCTGACCACCGCAGGATCAGCCACTTCAGGTATTACCATTAATGCCAGCGGTAATCTGGGTGTGGGTACAACTACCCCCAATTCCAAATTGTCTGTTATTGGCGCTGGCGCTTTTGGCAGCGGATTTGGATCAATGACTGCCCCCAGTAACGGACTGTTGGTGGAAGGATCAGTTGGTATTGGTATTTCTGTCCCTTCCCAAACCTTCCAGATTGGTACAGGTTCCAATGCTTTGGTCTTTACTTCAGGAGGAAACCTGGGTATTGGTACAACTTCACCGAATTATGATCTGGAAGTTCTAACAACTGCCAGAATTAGAGGAGCTGTAGGCAATGTAGGGTTAGTAGTAGCTGCTAATGGTAATGTCGGTATTGGTACAACTGCACCCTCTGCCTCTTTGCAAAATACAGGCAATACTGTGCTTGGATATTCAGGTACAGTTTATGGTCCTGCTTCGGGCCTAGCAGTTTCAGGTAATGTGGGAGTAGGAGTTACCACAGCTAACAATGCCTTACAAGTTCTTGGTGCCGGACTCTTCTCTGGTACCTGGGGTGGAGCAGTGGTGCCAACTAATGGACTGGTAGTTGAAGGTAATACAGGTATAGGTATTTCTGTCCCCTCTCAACTGTTCCAGGTAGGATCAGCAGGAAATGCTTTGGCCTTTACTTCAGGAGGGAATTTGGGAATTGGCATAACCACCCCGGGTCAAGCATTAGAAGTGATTGGTACTGCCAGAATTAGAGGATCTGTAGGCACCACAGGTTTGGTAGTTGCCTCCAACGGTAATGTGGGTATTGGGACTACAGCCCCGGGTGCAGGATTGCAACTGACCACTAATGGTTTAATTGGCTACACAGGCAATGTCTATGGCCCAGCATCAGGACTGGCTGTATCAGGTAATGTAGGTATTGGTGTAACCACTGCTAATTCTAATTTGGCTATAGCTGGTAATCTGGCATTGGGTGCTGGCTTTGCAGGCATGGTTGCTCCAACTAATGGATTATTAGTGGAAGGATCAGTTGGTATTGGTATTTCTGCCCCTTCCCAAACCTTCCAGATTGGTACAGGTTCCAATGCTTTGGTCTTTACTTCAGGAGGAAACCTGGGTATTGGTACAACTTCACCGAATTATGATCTGGAAGTTCTAACAACTGCCAGAATTAGAGGAGCTGTAGGCAATGTAGGGTTAGTAGTAGCTGCTAATGGTAATGTCGGTATTGGTACAACTGCACCCTCTGCCTCTTTGCAAAATACAGGCAATACTGTGCTTGGATATTCAGGTACAGTTTATGGTCCTGCTTCGGGCCTAGCAGTTTCAGGTAATGTGGGAGTAGGAGTTACCACAGCTAACAATGCCTTACAAGTTCTTGGTGCCGGACTCTTCTCTGGTACCTGGGGTGGAGCAGTGGTGCCAACTAATGGACTGGTAGTTGAAGGTAATACAGGTATAGGTATTTCTGTCCCCTCTCAACTGTTCCAGGTAGGATCAGCAGGAAATGCTTTGGCCTTTACTTCAGGAGGGAATTTGGGAGTAGGTATCACTACCCCATTAAATACATTGGATGTGGTAGGGACAACTCAATTAAGAGGCATTGGGGGGGTAGTTGGCTTGGCTGTGACCAATGATGGTAGAGTAGGTATTGGCAGGACCAATCCAGGATCAACTCTAGCCTTGGCTGTTCAGGGTAATGTTGGAGTAGGGGTAACCACGGCAAACTCCACTTTAGCCGTAGCAGGTAACGGTGTCTTTGGAGCAGGATTTGCCGGCATGGCAGCTACTACCAATGGATTATTAATTGAAGGATCAGTTGGTATTGGTATTTCTGTCCCTTCCCAAACCTTCCAGATTGGTACAGGTTCCAATGCTTTGGTCTTTACTTCAGGAGGAAACCTGGGTATTGGTACAACTTCACCGAATTATGATCTGGAAGTTCTAACAACTGCCAGAATTAGAGGAGCTGTAGGCAATGTAGGGTTAGTAGTAGCTGCTAATGGTAATGTCGGTATTGGTACAACTGCACCCTCTGCCTCTTTGCAAAATACAGGCAATACTGTGCTTGGATATTCAGGTACAGTTTATGGTCCTGCTTCGGGCCTAGCAGTTTCAGGTAATGTGGGAGTAGGAGTTACCACAGCTAACAATGCCTTACAAGTTCTTGGTGCCGGACTCTTCTCTGGTACCTGGGGTGGAGCAGTGGTGCCAACTAATGGACTGGTAGTTGAAGGTAATACAGGTATAGGTATTTCTGTCCCCTCTCAACTGTTCCAGGTAGGATCAGCAGGAAATGCTTTGGCCTTTACTTCAGGAGGGAATTTGGGAGTAGGTATCACTACCCCATTAAATACATTGGATGTGGTAGGGACAACTCAATTAAGAGGCATTGGGGGGGTAGTTGGCTTGGCTGTGACCAATGATGGTAGAGTAGGTATTGGCAGGACCAATCCAGGCAGCGCAGCCCTGTCTGTTAACGGTAATGTGGGTCTTGGTTCAACCTCACCCAGAGCGCAACTTGAAGTCGTTGGAAACGGATCTTTGGCTGCAGTATTTATGTCTGGTAATGTAGGAATTGGTCAAACAGATACAGGATTTAATAACCTGCAGATTACAGGTACTGTTGGTATTGGTACCTCCTATTCGCCCGGCACCTACAGTTTGGATGTGGCAGGAAAAGTTCGGGCCACAGGTTACTTTGGACGCTGTGGTACAGGCACCGATGCCACGCAGTGTAATCAGGACGTTGCTGAAATCTATGATGCAGCGGAAGATGTGGCGCCCGGTGATTTGCTGTCCATACAAGCGGAGAACCAAAGACAGGTTATCAAATCCCAAGGCGCATATGACGGTAAGCTGATGGGTATAGTGTCTACCTCTCCAGGTTTGCTGCTGGGTATTAATGGATCTGATGTGGCTATGGGAGCGGAAGCAAGCGGCTATCCGGAAACTGCAGACCCCAGAAAGCCTGCCGTAGCCCTGAGCGGAAAAGTGCCTGTTAAAGTATTGGGAGCTGTAAGTGCTGGTGACTATCTGACCTCTTCATCAATCCCGGGTGTGGCCATGAAAGCCACCAAGGCAGGCCCGGTAGTAGGCCAGGCTCTGGAAGATTATGCTGGAGAGGGCGTTGGTAAAGTATTAACTTTTGTCAGGCTGGGGTACTTTAATGGCACCAGGATAGCGGATGTGGTAGATGCAAGCGTTTTGGGTGATGTCAGCGCTGACTTTTCCCAACTGGTCTTGGCAAAACTGCTCTCCGAAAGAGAAGCTTTGCAAGATGCTGTCAATGCCTCCGAGCTTTTGACAGACAGAATTGCTGCGGGAGTAGAGGTTATTACCCCTCAACTGACTGCCGACAATATTCTGGCAGGCGTGATCAAGCCTCTGACAGGCAAGAATCTGGCAGTTCAGTTGGCACAAACACAAGCCTTTGAGATCAAAGGCGACGACGGCGTGCCAGTAATTACCTTTAAGGCCAATGGGGATGCTACCTTCAAAGGCGATATAGTGGCAAAAAGCGTCAGCGCAAATATAATTACCGGACTGCGGGTGGTCACCGATGAAGTAGTAACCAGTAAGTTAACAGCCTTACTGGATGCATACAACTCGAAAGATGCCACAGCTTCATCAGCCCAAGTGGCAGGAGTTACTACCAGCACTCAACCTGCCATTGATACTAATGTTCTGGTCAAGCTAAATGCAGACGGCGGCATCACCATCGGCGGCTCGGCAGAGTTCAAGGGTCAATCACTGTTTGCCTCCATTGTAGAATTTGTATCAAATGTGGTCTTAAAAGGTGATGTCAGCTTCATTGGCCGAGTCTTCCTGCCCAAGGATTCTGTTGGCACGGCAGTAGTTAAAGCAGGCGCAGATTCTGTGACAGTTTCCTTTGCCAGAGGTTATGACAGCGCTCCAACCGTTAACGTGACTCCAACTATGTACTCGGGTAATGACGGAGCCGGAAACTCACTGCTGACCGGTGACGTGAGGTTTGTAGTTCAGGGACTGTCTGGTTCAGGCTTCACCATCAAGCTAAGCAAAGCTGCGCCGGCTGATCTGGTCTTCTCATGGACAGCTCTGGCCCAGGGCGGTAACCAGTTTACCTCTACAGCTCCGGCAGTCAGTGAGCCTGTTGCTCCAGTGGCTACACCTGCACCTACACCATCTGCTACACCTGCTCCTAGCGTAGAGCCAACACCTTCGCCTTCTCCAGCCCCAAGTTCAAGTCCTGAAGCAAGCGCCAGTGCTACGCCAGCACAGTAAGTTTTTAGCCGCCCTTTTTACCCGATATGGATAACGAATTCAAGAAACTAAACTTTCAATCTGCCTATTCATCGCTTAGCAAAGATAAAACTTTACTTTCGATCTTGATTGTAGTGGTGATAGCAGTTTTGGCAGGAGCAGGTTTTCTTTATGTCCAATACCAGAATACTGCCAAAGAACTAAAAAAAGTTAAAAGTCAGGTCAGCGCCCAGGCAGGCGCCGCAGTCAGGCAGGATGAGGCCAAAAAATATGTGACCGAACTCGGGAAAATAGTCAGACTTCCTGATGAAACCCCCAGCATAGCCTCTATTACCGATGCCTCCAAGCTTAAGGATCAGGCCTTTTTTAAGGATGCCAAGAATGGAGACGTGCTACTCGTCTTTAGCAAGTCGGGCAAGGTTATTCTTTATGATCCGGTTAATAAAAAGATTGTGGATATGACCACGCTTTCCACAGAAGCCGCGTTTAGCCAGCAATTTAAAGTGGCCATCAGAAATGGCACCAAAACTTCAGGCCTGACTAATAAAATTGAGGATGAACTCAAAAAGGTTTTGGGAGTTTTGAATGTGGTATCCAAGGAAAATGCGGCCAAAGATTCCTACGAGAAGACCATAGTGGCGGTTTTAAATCCCAAAGCAGCCGATTTTGCTCAAAATCTGGCCAAAGCTTTAAAGGCTCCGATTGAAGACCTGCCTGCTAGCGAGAGCAAGCTGTCAGAGGCAGACATCATTATTATCATTGGCAAAGATAAAATTTAACAAAGCAGTTGACAGGTTAATTTTCTTTATGGTAAACTGCATTTTAGTGTTAAATCACTTTATGAGAAACAACGCACCAACAATCTAACTTCCTTGCGCTGGAGTCTTCCTAAGTGCGAGGAAGACAAGACTCTGGCGTTGTATCCCTCACGCGGGCCCGTAGTTCAGCTGGTAGAACGCCTCATTTGCAATGAGAAGGTAAGCGGTTCGAGCCCGCTCGGGTCCACTTTGCACTTTGAAATGTGAATACGTAATAAGAAGGCCAAATTAAAATAGCAAAAAATACTCAACATTAATGCATACGGTGGATGCCTTGGTCGAAAGTACCG
>CAZVEX010000010.1:0-18862 GCA_964625535.1 uncultured Gammaproteobacteria bacterium | reverse complement strand
TTTGATTTTATTTGTCAACCGCATAATTATTAGAAGTATAGCACCGATTACAGATAAAATTACCCAATCTAAAATATTTAGAGGTTGAATTTTGAAGAGGGAGTTTAAGGGGGAGTAAAGCAGGAAAAGTTGCAAGACAACGGATATTCCCATACTCAACCATAGAAACCTGTTGGAGAATAAAGGCAGATTGTATTGCGCGCGGATGGCAATAATTCTGATTAGTTCATACAAAACTATGGCTGTGAAAACCATGGTCTGGCCATAAATTAAGTTTTCTTTGCTAAAGCCAAAAATTCCCAAAATAGCTATTGTCATCATGGAGCTTATTAAAAATAAAGTTCTGATAAATTTTTGATTGGCAATTTCTTCTCTAAAAACATTAGGAGAAGAGTTCATAATATCAGATCTTTTTGGATCAACCCCCAAAGCAATGGCAGGAAGACCATCTGTCACCAGATTAATCCAAAGTAGATGTATGGGTAAAAGAGGCAAAGGCCAGCCCAAAAGTAGGGCAATAAAAATTACCGAGACCTCCATCATATTGGAAGATAGCAAATAATTAACAAATTTTCTGATATTTTCATAAATACCCCGGCCCTCTTTAATAGCCTCCACAATGGTGGCAAAATGATCATCCAGCAAAATCATGTCCGATGATTCCTTGGCCACATCAGTGCCGGTTATCCCCATGGCCACCCCGATATCGGCGGCTTTTAAGGCAGGCGCGTCATTAACTCCATCTCCTGTCATGGCCACCTGATGACCTTTTTGCTTTAAAGCCTTGATAATTTTAATTTTGTGTTCCGGATTGACCCGGGCATAAATGCCAATGTTTTCCACTTGATTTAAGAATTCCTCATCTGATAATTTTTCCAAATCAGCTCCGGTTAAAGCTTCTCCGGTAATACCCAGTTCTTTAGCTATAGCCTCTGCAGTTAGCAGATGATCGCCTGTAATCATGACTACTTTTACTCCGGCATTTTTGCAAATTTGAATAGCTTCTTTGACCTCTGCCCTCGGTGGATCCATCATGCCCACCAGCCCCAAAAAAGTGAGATCGGATTCTATTTTTGCTTCATCCCACCTGGAAGGTGGCCGAAGGACTCCTTCCAGGTGTTTTGTCGCCACAGCTAACACCCTTAAAGCTTTTTTGGCCATTTCATCATTTTTAGCTAAAATTTCTTGTTTTTGTTTATCAGTTAAACCAGCGCATTTACTTAAAATAACTTCCGTAGCCCCTTTGGCAGCCACTAAATAGTTGTTTTGATCTTTTACTACCACCGACATCATTTTTCTCTCCGAAGAAAAGGGTATATCTTGTACTCGAGTATATTTTGTATCCAGTTGATCTTGATTAATATTTAATTCTTGGGCATATTGAACTAAAGCTCCTTCTGTAGAATCCCCAATTACTTTCCCATTATAAATTCTGGCATTACTGGCTAAAGCAGCTATTTCTAAAACCTTTAATTTTTCGCCGTAAATTTCCCGTACTTTCATTTGTCCTTCTGTTAAAGTTCCTGTTTTATCAACACAAATTACATCTGTTGAACCCAGAGTTTCCGCAGCCGGCAAATTTCTAATCAAAGCTTTTTTGGAAAGAAGTCTTCTTGTTCCCAAAGCTAAAGATATAGTTACCACGGCCGGTAAGCCCTCGGGAATGGCTGCCACTGCCAAGGCCACCCCGGAAATTAAAGCCTGTAAAATCTGCTGCTCCCCCAAAAACATTTCTTCCAGGACTACTAAAGCGGCAATCCCTAAAACTACTTTGCCAATTACTCCTGCCAGACGGTTTAATTTTTGCTGCATGGGAGTTTCCATTTCTTTTTCGCTGGAAACCAAATGAGCTATTTTTCCAATCTCCGTTTGCATACCGGTTGATATTACCAAGCCTATGCCATGGCCAGAGGTGATGACTGTGCCGGAAAAAACCATGTTTTTTTGATCGGCAATTGGTAGTTCTTTCTTCATCATCCCCACTTCTTTATTAATAGGAGTTGATTCTCCAGTTAAAGAAGCTTCGTTAGTCTGCAAATAAGAAACTTGTGTTAGCCGGATATCCGAGGCCACTTTTTGGCCTTCTTCCAGTTCCACCAGATCTCCGGGTACCAGTTCCAGGGAGGGGATTTCCATGAGTTTTCCGTCGCGGATAACTTTAACTGATGAAGTAACCAGTTTTTTTAAGCTGGCAATAGCCCGCTCGGCCCGCCATTCCTGCACAAAACCAACTACGGCATTTAAAATGACTATGCCGATTATTAAGACAGCATCAATGTTTTCTCCCAAGGCTAAAGAGATAATAGAGGCTCCAATTAAAATTAAGACCAGAAAGTCTTTGAACTGCTCTAAAAATAGAACCAGAGGATTTTTCCCCGGCGCTTCTTTAAGCTGGTTAGGGCCATATTTTGCAAGTCTGACCTTAGCCTCTGCCTGTGACAGGCCCATTTTTAAATCCGTCTGCAACTCCTTAGCCAAATCTTCCGGCTTTTTTAAATATGCTTTTTCCATTTATCCTGAGACCCTCGAAGGGCCTTGCTTTCAGTGTAATACATATGACTAAAATGGGGTAGATGAACTTTTTTAATGTGTTGGCTCATGAGGGGGAGGAAGCAGAGGAAGTTGTAGAAACAATTTTGCCTGCTCTGGATCAGGTTATTAGAGCCAATTCAGTGAAGTTTTCTTTAATTGCCGCAGTCTTGCTGGCTATTTTGGTTTTGGTAAGTATTTTAATCAAGCAAAAAAGCGAAAAAATTAAGTATCTCTTATTTGGTTTAATGACAGCAATAATTTTATCTACTACGGTATATCTGGTTGGTTCAACTATTTATCTAAATAATCAATCCACAACCGGGGGGCCGGTTCACTGGCATGCCGACTATGAAATCTGGAACTGCGGCCAATCAGTGGAACTTAAAGATCCCGAGGGGTTATCTAATAAAGTTGGTTCGGAAACAGTTCATGAACACAATGATCAGAGAATCCATATTGAGGGCGTTGTTTTGGATCCCAAACAAGCCTCTCTGGGACATTTTTTCAAAGAAGTGGGAGGGGATATGGATGAGCATCACTTGACCATCCCCACGGAAGATGGTTTAGTCAGTATGGAAGATGGACAGTCCTGTCCTGACGGGACTCAAGCCAAAATGCAGGTATTTTTATATGAGAGCGATGGTCACGATTATCAGCAAACAAAACTAACCAACCCTCAAGATTATGTGATTAGCCCTCACGGCCAGGTGCCGCCCGGGGATTGTTTAATTATTGAATTTGGGCCTGAAAGAGATAGTACTGATAGAAAGTGCAGGTTTTTACCAAAATGACAGAAATTCATTTGCCAACTTTAGGTTTGGTGTTGGGGTCGGCAGCCATTGACTCTATCAATCCCTGCGCCATCGGGGTGTTGATTTTAATGATCTCGGTGATGTTATCAGGTAAAAAATCACTTCCCAGGATGCTGCTTTTGGGCAGTCTATATATCGGGGCGGTTTTTTTAACTTATCTTTTGGCCGGGTTGGGACTGTTGTACTTTTTGGGTTCAATTCCCCTATTTGTGACAGAATATATTTCCATTACAGTTGGTTCAGTAATCATACTATTTGGTTTGGTGGAAATTAAAGATTATTTTTGGTACGGCCGGGGATTTTCTTTGGGGATACCCATGAGGTTTACTAAAAAGATTCATGAAATGGCCAAAAATATTTCTGTGCCCGGGGTAATTTTAACCGGCGCTTTTGTGGCGGCAGTGGAACTGCCCTGCACCGGCGCGCCCTACCTTGCCATCATTGCTATTTTATCCACCAATTTTAATTTTATAGCATTTTTAATGCTTATTTTATATAACATTGTTTTTGTGCTGCCTCTTCTTGTGATTTTATTTATGGTGGCAGGGGGTGTAAAATTACATGTGGTGAAGGCTTGGAAGCAGGAGACAAGAGGACTGATGAGGTTGAGCATTGGTTTATTGCTGGTGAGTCTTGGATGGTTGCTAATCTTGATAGCTAATGGGACAATAAACTTTGGATGACACACATTATAAAAAGACGAGGACATAGGGAGGAGTTTGACGAAAGGAAGCTGTATGCTTCTGTGTTTGCAGCTTGTTTATCTGCCCATGTCAAACATGAAGAAGCAGAATCAATTGCCAGTTTGGTTTGCCGGGAAGTAAAAAAATGGCTATCCGAAAAAGACGAAGTCACCTCTGATCAAATTTTTAAGCAGGCAGGAGAGGAACTGAAACATCTAAATAAAGAATCCTCCTTTATGTATTTAACCCACAGGGATATTTCCTAATTAATGGACATAAACTCTGGTGCCGGGGTTGTCGGCGCTGGCGCGTAGAGCATTGACTCCTTCAGGGAGTACCGGCCCTGCCCAGTCAAAAATTTGAGCAGCATTGGCCAAAGGAGAATTGACACATCCATGAGACATGCGTTGGCCAAAATTGTTATGCCAGTAAGCTCCATGAATAGCATAACCTTTATAAAAAAACATGTTATTGGGTACATTGGGAAGATAATAGTAAGTTCCCAATTCTTTGGATCCGCCCGACATCACCTGACTTCTGGTTTTATACCAGATCCGAAAATCTCCGGTAGGGGTGGGAGCCCATTTGCCGGTGGAAACCGGAAACTCCATCACCACCCGATTGCCCTCCCAGGCCCTCACCTTTTGCTCGGATAGCGTAACCTCAATCCATTTTTCCTCCCCGGCCGAATTGGTAGTACCGAGTACAGCAGTATCGGACTTCAGTGATTTTTGATTTTGGGCCAGGGAAGTTTTGGGATAATCGATCACCTGATTATTGAAAATGGCAATTGAGGCACTTTCGTCAAAATTTCCGTTAGAGTTTTCAGCCTGTTCGACAGTACAACAGGAAGTGGTAGGATCTCCTGAAATACCCAGTTTGTAAACAACTTCTCGTCTGATAGTTTGAAAGTTTAAAACGGCAAAAATTAATAATCCTATGATAAATAAAATAGGCAGCAGACGGTGCAGCATGGTATCTAATTTTATTGTGGAACAGTCTATTTATGGACGTCAAGAGGGAGAATTGGGTAAGATAGTAAACTATGGTTAAAAAACTGATCCTGCTGGTAGTCATTCTTGCTTTAGCATCGATTTTTTTTGTCATCATACCCAAGACTCGCTCAACCGGCGAGTTTGTCTCGCCGCTTCCAAGAGGTGAGCGGGTTTTAGGAATAAATCGATGGCAACCTGCATCTGCGTCTGCTGCTATTTTTACTCCCTCTGTTACGGCTAAAGCGGCTCTTTTGATTGATACTCGCTCCGGACAAGTTTTCTTTGCCAAAAATATTCACGAGAGATTACCTGTTGCCTCGCTGGTTAAAGTGATGACTACTCTGATTGCTCTGGAGAGAAAAAAAATGGATGATGAGTTTACTGTTTCCCGGTATGCAGCAGGGATGGAACCGGATAAGATGCTTTTAATTGCCGGAGAACGACTGACTTTAAAAGAGTTGCTTTATGGAATTTTTTTAATTTCAGCCAATGATGCGGCAGAAGTATTGGCAGAAGGAACCCTTCGACAAGCTCAGGGCAAGCAAGGGAGCAGAGATGAGTTTATCAAGCTGATGAATATTAAAGCTAAGCAACTGGGTATGGAAAATAGTTTATTTGTCAACCCCACGGGTTTAGATGAAGATTCCCGCAGTTCCTATTCAACAGTTTATGACCTGGTAATTCTTTCCAGGTATTTAATCAGGCATTACCCTCAAGTGGTGGATATCTCCTCCCAGTACCATGTTTATCTACCGCTATCAGAAAAACATCAGGATTATGACATGTATTCAGGAGTTAACCTGCTGACAACTTACCCGGGAGTAGTGGGTTTTAAGACAGGATATACGCCGGAGGCAGGGATGACTCTTATAACTTTGGCCCGTCAAGGAGAGCGTGAAGTGCTGGGAGTGCTGTTGGGCTCGCAGAGTAGGAGAGATGAGGCAAAAAGCTTGCTTAACTTAGTCCTGGATGCTATATAGAAAGCGTGACTTCTCAAAACCTTTTGAAAATCATCATAATTATTTTTATTATTGGAGCAGCCTCCTATTTTGCTTTTGTGAAGTTTAAACAGGAAGTTAGCTTGTCCCCTTCACCTTCTCCCTTACCTTCTGCTGTAAATTTTCTTTTTGACAAAACTCCTTCACCAAGTCCACAACCCCAAATTTCCTTACAGCCTAAACCTTCGGAACTACCGTATTATAGAAATAAATATGTAGGTAAGCACCCCGGGGTTTTAACCCATGAGAGTTTAAAAAATAAAAAAGCAGTAGTCTCTACCAATAAAGGTACTTTTGAAATGGAAATTTTTACTGATACTCCGATAGGATCCTCCAATTTTATTCTTTTGGCAGCAAATGGTTTTTATGATGGATTAAAATTTCACAGAATTGAAAAAGATTTTGTTGTTCAAGGAGGGGATCCTTTAGGAGATGGGACAGGAGGACCGGGTTATACATTTCAAGATGAGGCCGTTGCAAGAGATTATAATAAAGGTATTGTTGCGTATGCAAATGCCGGGCCAAATACCAACGGTAGCCAGTTTTTCATCATGCTGGCCGATCATCCGGAACTGCCTAAAAAATATACCATTTTTGGTGCTGTGATAGTAGGTCAAGAGGTGGTGGACAAATTATCTGTTGGGGATGTCATGCAAAAAGTCGTTATCCAGGATCTTCAGTAATTATGGTAGAATTCTGACACTGCCAGCATTATGGAATATGAACAGCTAACTACGGCAGAAGTTGGAGTCCTTAATACATTGGTAGACGGGGGTCAATTAACCAGACACCATTTCCCTTTTGGTTCAATTGGTTTAGATAGCATGGGTCCGATGAGAGACTCTTCAACAGATGCTTTATTTCCAGGAGCAGCAGAAGCTCTTCACAGTTTCTCTGATACTTTAAGAAGATATAATTTAACATTGATTGTTGCTACAAACGGCCCTGATAAAGAAGGTGAAGATATCCTTGGGGCCTTATCCAGAACGGTTTTTGCTTTCGCAATTACTGAAGGAGGAGGGAAAATGTTAACTTTGGACCAGGGACCAGTAATTCTTGCAAACGAGGGTGAGTTAGAGAATTTAAGAAGATTAGAGGAAGAAGCCAAGAAATATCCATTTTTGAAAACATTGCTGGAAGATACTGATTCAAGGGATGGAGCTCCTCCTATGCGGACTCCTTATACAACCAATATTGTTTTAACACTCCCCACCACTTATGAAGTTCTTCAAAGAAGACTTTACGAAGGCGGGGTGATGGAAGAAGATATTCCTGGGATTGGACCCGCGAACTATGTGGCGGAAACCTTAGGTTTTGCGGCACAACATTTTAAAGGAATTATTGCCCAGTTAGGCTTGCACGATCAAGCTACAGTTATAGTCAAAGGTCAGAATAGAAGAGTTTATGTTACTCCCATGCATATTCATGATGGCGACTTAATCAAACATGATGCAGCCCAATTTGCATCCAGAGTTTTGGCACATGACATATTTGGTAGTTACCTTAGTCCATACGCATTAGAACATTTAGTATATAGACTAGAAAATTCAATATATGTAGCAGATCAAGCAGTAGGTACCACTGACGAAGGTCAAAGGATTATTAGTGCTTCGGAAAGAAGTATGATTTTGGGTTTTGACTACTTTTCAACCCAACCTGATGAAGGTGCAAACATTTTAAGCAGACACCTCCTTGAAAATGAACGCCCACTTCCATTTATGGGAGATGTTGCCGCCAGGCTGGCTATAAATGTTACTTTGGATGATTCATTACCAAGGATGGAGTTTGTTGAAAGGGTTCCTATTTTACACATTGGGTCAGGTATCAAAGCATTGGAAGCACTAGCGTATCTCTATCGCCGATTCCATAATTAAAATTTATCAAACATATACAATATATTGTATCTTGACAGTAGTATTCATCAATATGTTATGCTAAAATAGGGTTTGTGAAATGTCCTTTTTGCCAGAGTTCCTTAAGCAAGGTGGTAGACAAAAGAACCGTCTACTCGCGCGGGGAAATCAGAAGAAGAAGAGAATGTTTGAAGTGCGCCAGACGCTTTACCACATATGAAACCCTGGCAGCTTTGGAAGTTTTTGTGATTAAAAAAGACGGCAGAAAAGAGTCATTCGCCGAGGAAAAGCTGCGCTCGGGGTTAATGAAGGCTTTGGAAAAACGCCCGGGCATTGAGGAAGTTTCAAAAATTGTCGATCGGATCGAAGCCAGAATCAGAAGCAGGCACTTAAAAGAAATTGAGTCGCAAACTTTAGGAAGATGGGTTTTATCCGAGCTTAAAAAATTGGATCCTGTGGCATATTTGCGCTTTGCCAGCGTCTATCGGGATTTTGGCGACCCTAAAGATTTTAAAAGAGAACTGGAAACAATGTTATATGAAGAAAAAAGACATTAAAAAGAATAAACCGGTTTTGCAAGTTGTTCACATGCCTAGAGTAAACGGCAGGAGAAAGACTAATGGCAAACATAATGGATTGGACCGCAATGGCCGCAGTTTTGAAACAAGATTTATTCCCCGTTACAAAAAGATTCCGCCAATGCCTAAAGATTTGCCCACGCCCACTTTTTCCGAATCTTCCAACAAAATTTTACAGGAAAGATATTTGTTAAAAGGGGGAAATTTGGAAGTCGTAGAAACAGTGGCAGAGAGGTTTTGGCATATTGCATATGACATTGCCTCCGGTGATTTTGACTTTGGTTCGCCGGAGCAAAATATTTACGAGATGGCCAGAGAGTTTTACGGCATGATGGTACGCCAGGAATTTTTGCCTAATTCCCCCACCATTATGAATGCCGGAAAACAAAACGGCCTGCAATATTCGGCCTGTTTTGTGCTTCCGGTGGGAGATTCCTTGCCGGAAATATTTGATTCGGTCAAATATGCCGCCTTGATTCATCAAACAGGAGGTGGAACCGGGTTTGCCTTTTCCCGCCTTCGCCCTGCCGGGAGCATTGTCCGGACTACCGGTGGGGTAGCTTCCGGTCCGGTGTCATTTTTACGGGTGTTTAATGCGGCTACGGAATCTATTAAACAAGGGGGGACAAGACGCGGAGCAAATATGGGGATTTTAAGAGTGGATCATCCCGATATTTTGGAGTTTATCAGGTCCAAAGCAGAATTGGATGATTTAAATAAACCGGTCTACGAAGGGATTGCTCCTTTCTTGCCAGATGAAGCGGCCAGATCTTACCTGAAAACATTGCTTTTGGATAAACAAATTGCCAACTTTAATATTTCGGTAGCCGCCACAGATAGATTCATGGAAGCTGTTGCAAAAGGCGAAGATTACGAGCTGGTGGCTCCGCACAGTGGTGAAGCAGTAGGGAGACTGAATGCCAGGCAAGTGTTTGACGAGATAGTGGAGCGGGCCTGGCATACAGGCGATCCGGGCCTGATTTTTATTGACCGAATTAACAACTCTCCTGCCAATCCCGTACCCAAACTGGAAACCATCGAGAGTACAAACCCCTGTGGGGAGCAACCCCTGGCACCTTGGGATGCCTGCAATCTGGGCTCGATAAATTTAGGTAAATTTGTTTTGGCGGACTGCTCGGATGTGGATTGGGAAGGTTTAAAAAATGTTACGCGCGCAGCTGTCCATTTTCTGGATAATGTGGTTCAGGTTAATCCCTATACTTTGCCGCAAATCTACGAGGAAGTGCATAAAAACCGTCGGATCGGCTTGGGAGCGATGGGTTTTGCGGATATGCTGTTTAAACTCAAAATTCCTTATAACTCCCAAGAAGCTCTGGAGATGGGAGAGAAAGTGATGAGATTTATCAATGAAGAAGGGCATGTCATATCAGAGGAGTTGGCTCTCTCTCGCGGGCCTTTCCCCAATTGGGCAAACTCCATTTATGCCAAGGTTAATCCCATCCGCAATTCAACAATTACCACCATTGCCCCGACAGGCACGATTTCCATTATCGGTGATTGTTCATCCGGTATTGAGCCGGTTTTTGCCTTGGCTTACATTCATAAAGCCAAAGGAGCGGGAGACAATATGAGGCTTTTGACTATTGCCAATCAGACTTTTGAGGCTATTGCCAAAAAAGAGGGTTTTCACTCCGGCGATCTGGCCCAGAAAGTGATGGGTAGAGGATCGGTTAAGGGTTTGAATGAAGTACCGGATAGCTGGCAAGAGGTTTTTGTGACTGCACCGGAGATTTCTCCTGAATGGCATGTTCGGATGCAGGCTGCCTTTCAAAAATATACCGACAACGGAGTATCCAAAACCATCAATTTGCCCAACTCGGCTACAGTTGAAGATGTCAAAACCGCCTACCTGTTGGCCTGGCAGACTGGCTGCAATGGCATTACCATTTATAGGGACGGTTCCAAAAGCACGCAGGTGTTAAATGTATCATCAACCCTGGAGCAGGGAACAGGAGAAATGCAGAAAGCTCCGGTAGCCCAGCGCCCCATGATTTTGCGGGGCAGGACTTATAAAATTTCCACACCGGTGGGGGAAGCTTTTATTACGGTTAACAGAGATGAGGAGGACCAGCCGTTTGAGGTATTTGTGACAGTGGGTAAAGGCGGGATGCACACTATGGCCGATGCGGAGGCTATGGGCAGGTTGGTTTCGCTGTCTTTAAGGCTGGGCAGAAATGGCCACCCCTCAAATCCCAAAGAGGTGGCAGGGAAGATTGCCAACCAACTCAAAGGAATTGGGGGGGCTTCCTCCGTAGGATTTGGTAAAAACAGGGTATTAAGCTTGGCAGATGCCATTGCCAAAGTTTTGGCAGAGGATTTGGCACTAAATGGTGTGAAAGAGGAAGAAATAGAACAGGTTCCCTTAAATTTGACCGCTTCCGTTAGTGTTGACCTGTGCCCGGAATGCGGCAGCGCCTCTTTTGTGATGGAAGAAGGCTGCAAAAAATGCCACTCCTGCGGATATTCTATCTGTTGATTTGACTTTTATCTCTTTGTACGAGTATTATTCCCTTTATGTCAAGTGTGGAATTTAGAATATTACCTCAAGTTAAGCCGGGCGGCGGCCGCTGGAAAACTTTATTTGAGGTTGAGCGCGTACATAGCCCCGGTAATGCCCGAACTTTGGAAGTTATTGTAATGGGGTGGGATCCAGATAGAACTTTTAGAATTTCTGCTAGTTTTTTGCCTGAAGAACATAGATTAAGAATAAAGCGGGGAAATCATTTCCTGGCAACCATAAATCTTGGTGCAAAAAAATCTAGGGGGTTAAGACCTACCAATTTTGAAGCTCTTGATAGAAGAGAACTCTTAAGACATATTGTAGATCTTTTGTAATTATACACTTATACGTTGATTTGTTAAAATTAATTCATGAATGACGAGAAAGGGTTGGTTATACTTTATACAGGTGAAGGGAAGGGAAAGACTACGGCTGCGCTGGGGTTGGTTTTGAGGGCTGTCGGTTATGGAAGAAAATGCCTAATTGTCCAGTTTGGTAAGATTTGGTTTACGGGTGAGATAGCTGGAGTAAAAAAACTGGCGCCTTTGGTAAAAATAATCCAGGGAGGCAAGGGTTTTGTTAAGATTTTGGGTGACAAACTGCCTCTGTCCGAGCACAAAAAAGCGGCCCGGAAAACTTTTGATCTTCTATATCAAGAGCTGACCTCTGGAAAATGGGATGTAGTAGTGGCAGATGAGTTGGTGGGAGCTGTTGCTTCCAAGTTGCTTCCTCTTTCAAAAGCTGTTAAGCTAATAAAGGATAAACCTTTTAGCCTGGATTTAGTTTTGACAGGCCATCATGCGCCTCGCGAGTTGATCGATTTGGCAGATTTGGCCACAGAAATGACGGAAATAAAACATCCCTTTCAAAAGGGACTGCTGGCCAAAAAGGGTATTGACTTTTAGCACTCTTTATGCTAATCTGCTAATGAATTATTATGCCTGAATCTTTAAAACCATTCATACAGGAACCAGTCAAATTTAATCCTACCATGCCGGTAGGACCCTTACGCGACACGGTTATTTTCCCGGGCAATTCCGTGCCCATTATTTCCGGCCGCGCCAAATCTAAGGCAGCTTTGGATATCGCCTGGAATTTGGACAAGCTAATAGTTTTTGTAACCCAAAAAAATTCCCGCATTGAAGATCCGGGAGAAAAAGATCTTTATAGAGTAGGTACGGTTTGTTTGATCCGCCGGGTGGTAAAAAATCCCGAGGGTGAGTATACTTTGCAAGCAGAAGGCGTGGCCAGGGTCTATATTAAAAATTTTGTAAAAACAGAGCCTTTCTTGGAAGCGGAAATTGAAGAAATACCGGAGCTTTACGAAAAGAGCGAACAAACGGAAGCTTTAATTAGAACTGTCAGAGATCAGGTTAAGCGCTTTCTGGAACTTGGGGGAAGTCCCTTTTTTGATGCTGCCAATTTCGCTAACTGGTCCTTATTTACCTACTCCGACGATCCCAATCAACTGGTCAACTCCGTTACCCAAGCCATTGATTTTAAAACCATTGATAAACAGCAAATCCTGGAAATGGTGGGAGCGGCAGAACGTTTGCAGCGGCTTTCCGAACTTTTAGCCAAAGAAATAAGGATTATGGAAATTTCCCAAAAGTTAAACAAGCAGACTCAAGAGCGGGTTTCCCGCATGACCAAAGAGGCCATCCTGCGGGAACAGATGAGAAGCATTGAGGAAGAGCTGGGAGGAGGGGATAGCGAGCACGCCGAAATTAGAGAGTTTGAGTTAAAGATTAAAAAAGCAGGTATGCCCAAAGAGGTGCAGGAGCGGGCCAAAAAAGAACTGGGGAGGCTTGCCAAAATGTCTTCTTACAATCCCGAAGCAGGCTACATTCGAAATTACATAGAATGGTTGACAGATCTTCCTTGGAAAGTCGCCAGAAATGGAAAAATTGACCTGAAAAAAGCAGAAGAAATTTTGGACGAAGATCATTATGGTTTAAAGAAAGTTAAGGAAAGAATTGTGGAATTTTTGGCTGTCCATAAACTGGCAGGCAAGATGAAGGGTCCGATTCTTTGTTTTGTCGGTCCTCCCGGTACGGGTAAAACCTCCATTGGTAAATCAATTGCCCGGGCGCTGAATAGAAAATTTGTTAAAGTTTCTTTGGGGGGAATCAGAGATGAAGCGGAGATCAGAGGTCACAGAAGGACTTATGTAGGTAGTATGCCGGGAAGAATTATTCAAGGCATTAAACAAGCAGGCGCCTCTAACCCGGTATTTATGCTGGATGAACTGGATAAGCTGGGGGCGGATTACAGGGGCGATCCTTCGGCAGCCCTTTTGGAAGCTTTGGATCCTGAACAAAACGAAGGATTTTCCGACCATTATTTAGAAGTGCCTTATGATTTATCCAATGTGATGTTTATCACCACTGCCAATATTTTGGATACCATCCCTTTTGCTTTAAGAGACAGATTGGAAGTAATCCGCTATCCGGGTTATACCGAAGATGAGAAATTCCATATTGCCAAAAAGTTTTTGGTTCCAAAACAGATTACCAATCATGGGTTAAAACCGGACCAAATTGAATTTAATGATGATGCAATATACTCACTTATTAGAGAATATACCAGAGAAGCAGGAGTAAGGAATTTGGAAAGAGAGCTGTCTGCCGTGATAAGAAAAGTAGCCAGGAAAGTTGCCGAAGCAAACGGCGAGGCCAAAAATTTTGCTATTGCTCCGGATGACATTCATAAGTTTTTGGGACCGATTAAGTTCCTGCCGATTTTGGCTGAAAAAGAGGATGAAGTGGGTATGGTGACGGGTCTTTCCGTGACAGAGGCCGGAGGAGAGGTGTTGTTTATTGAGGTAACTTTGATGCCGGGTAAAGGCGGGCTTTTGCTGACCGGTCAGCTGGGGGATGTGATGAAAGAGAGCGGACAAGCTGCCATGAGTTATGTGAGAGCCCATTGGTCCAGTTTAGGCTTACCCGAGCGATTTTTCCAAAAAGTTGATGTGCACGTTCACGTACCGGAAGGAGCGATTCCTAAAGACGGACCCTCCGCAGGTATTGCCTTAACCACGGCTATTGTTTCCGCATTTACCAAAATTCCTGTGCATAAAGAGATTGCCATGACAGGGGAAGTAACTTTAAGAGGGAGAGTTTTGGAAATAGGAGGCTTAAAAGAAAAGGTTTTGGCCGCGCATAGGGCCGGGGTCAAAACCATTATTGCTCCTGCTGATAATCAGAAAGACTTGGAAGACATACCTCAATATGTTTTGGATGATTTGAAATTTGTGTGGGCTAAACACATGGATGAGGTATTAAAAGTAGCTTTGTTCAGATCTCCCCAACTCAAAACCTCCAAGCCGCTTCCCATCCAACCGGCCTTTGTGGCATAAGATTTCCTCTTGACCCTTCGATAAACTCAGGGTAAACTATACTTGTTCTGCCTCGGGGAATTTCATGGATTTAATTGTAAATAATACTAATTTAATCATTTGGGCCGCTGTGACGGCCTCGCTTTTATACGGCGGATGGCTAATTGTTGATATTATGCGACGTGGGGCAGGGGATGAGAGGATGCAGGAGATTGCCAGAGCCATTCAAGTTGGAGCAGCAGCTTATTTAAAAAGACAATACATGGTAGTAGCTGTGGTGGCTGTAATTTTGGCCGCTGGAATTTTTTATTTTCTGGGGCAAAATAGCGCCGTGGGTTTTCTGACAGGCGCTTTTTTTTCTGCTCTGGCCGGGTTTATCGGCATGTCAGTGGCAGTCCGGGCCAATGTTCGGGTGGCAGAGGAGGCCAAGAAAGGTTTGGCAAGTGCATTTTCCCTGGCTTATAAAGGCGGGGCAGTCACCGGATTTTTGGTGGTGGGACTAGCTTTGGGCGCGGTTTTTGGATTTTATCAGTACACGGGTGGGGATTTAAAAGCTTTGGTGAGTTTAGGTTTTGGCGGATCGCTGATTTCTGTTTTTGCCCGTTTGGGCGGAGGAATTTTTACCAAAGGGGCGGATGTGGGGGCGGATTTGGTGGGAAAAATAGAGGCAGGTATTCCGGAGGATGATCCTAGAAATCCGGCCGTGATTGCCGATAATGTAGGAGACAATGTGGGTGATGACGCCGGCATGGCAGCGGATATTTTTGAAACTTATGCGGTGACAGCCATTGCAGCTATGATTTTAGGTACTCTGTTAATGCCTACTTTTGAAGGTGGGCTAACTTTTCCCCTGACTATTTTGGCAGTGGCTGCTATAGCCTCAATTTTGGGCAGTTTGTTTGTAAGGCTTAGGGGCAAAGCCATTATGGGGGCGCTATATTGGGGGCTTGCTGCTACAATAGTTTTTTGCGCCTTAAGCTTTTATCCTGTGGTTTCAAGTTTAATGGTGGATAACGGTACCTTTATTCCGTTAAATCTTTATTTTGCCTTGTTGATTGGAGTTTTGGTAACGGCAGGCATGGTATTTATTACAGAGTATTACACGGGCACTAAATACGGCCCGGTTCAACACCTTGCACTTTCTTCCCAAACCGGCCATGCCACCAATATTATTGCAGGTCTTGCCACCAGCATGAAATCCACTTTTGCTCCGGTTGTTTTGATCTCAATGGCAGTACTGCTTTCTTTTTCCCTGGCAGGGCTTTATGGAATAGCTTTGGCAGCAGTAGGCATGTTGTCGCTGGCCGGGATTATTGTAGCTATTGACGCTTTTGGCCCGATTACCGACAATGCCGGCGGGATTGCCGAAATGGCCAATTTGCCCTCCGGAGTGCGCTCCGTCACAGATCCTCTGGATGCGGTAGGCAATACCACCAAGGCTGTGACCAAGGGTTATGCCATAGCTTCGGCCGGTTTGGCAGCTTTGGTGTTGTTTGCGGCATATTCGGAGGAGTTTGCTGCCATTGGCAGATCTTTGCAGTTTAGTTTATCCGATCCCAAAGTGATTGTGGGGCTTTTTGTAGGTGGATCACTCCCCTATCTTTTTGCTTCATTGGCCATGGAGGCGGTCGGTAAGGCAGGCGGAGCAGTGGTAGAGGAAGTGCGCAGGCAATTTAAAAAGATTAAGGGGATTATGGAGGGGACAGCCAAACCGGATTATGCCAGATGTGTAGCAATAGTAACGGCTTCGGCGCAAAAAGAAATGTTAGTTCCGGCGCTTATCCCGGTTTTAGCACCTGTGGTGGTGGGATTTTTACTGGGTCCGGTGGCTTTGGGAGGAATGCTGGTTGGATCAATTGTGACGGGAATTTTTGTGGCCATTTCCATGACCACTGGAGGTGCGGCTTGGGATAATGCCAAAAAATATATTGAGTCCGGCAAATTTGGTGGAAAAGGCAGTGAAGCTCATAAAGCTGCGGTTACAGGAGATACGGTGGGCGACCCCTACAAGGATACAGCAGGTCCAGCAATCAACCCCATGATTAAGGTAGTCAACATTGTTGCTTTACTCTTAGTGCCATTTCTAAAATAATTTATTGTGTTGGGTTTGGGGGAGGAGCGGGTTGGCCGCCGAAAAGAGCGTTTTTAACTTCATTGACTACCTGATCCGGGGTGTAGGATGCTTTGATCAAATAAGCCTGGGCCCCCAGTTCAAACCCTTCTTTAATAACCGCTTCCTGGCCCAAATTGGTCAACAGAATGGTAGTCATGGGGGAGCTGGGATTTTGGGTTTTGAACTCCCGCAAAACTTGCAATCCGTTCATTCCCGGAAGCATAATATCCAAAAGCAACAGGTCAAAGGTTTCCGCTTTTAATGTCTCCAGCCCGCTTGGTCCGTCAACAGCGCTTTTAACCTGAAATCCGGCTTTGGTCAGTTGCCTGACATAAAGCTCTCTGATAAAATCTTCGTCTTCAACCAGCAGAATTTTTTTGCTTTGCGGATTCATCTCTTAGTCATTTTAACTGATAATCTATTTGGCGGTCAATAGTTCAATGCCCCAACTTGGATAGCTTCAGAAACGAATTTGTTTCTGTCTAAGATAGTTTCTCTGGCCACAGGCAAACTGAAATGGAATTTAGATCCTTTGCCCGGCTCGGACTCTACCCAAATTCTGCCGTTTAATTTTTGAATGATGGATTTACTGATATAAAGGCCCAAGCCCGTACCCTTACTGCCCTTTTGAACAGTATTGGATACCCGGAAAAACTTGTTAAAAAGATGAGGAATAGCCTCCGCAGGGATGCCCACTCCCGTATCCTCAACAGTAGTGATGACCTCAAAGGGAGTGCTACTGGTGTAAACGCTGATTTTTCCTCCTGCCTCGGTATAATTGATGGCGTTTGCCACCAGGTTATTGATCACCTCGCTCAGGCGCACCGGATCGGCCAGGACTTTTGGCAAAGCGCCGTCTTTCATAAAATTTAAAGTGATATTTTTCAGTTTGGCCTGGTTTTGCAAATCCTCAATTGCTTTGCTAAAAACAGCGTTTAAATCAACAGATTCAACAGCCACACTTATTTGCTCTCTTTCTATTTTGTTAACACTTAATAGGTTTTCCACCAGAGTTTGCAGCTCCCGGGCTGAAACCAGACATCTGTCCAGGAGCTCTGACTGGTCACTCCTTAAGGTTTGCCTGTTTTCATCCATGAATACCGAAAGATAGCCAATTATGTTGGTTAAGGGAGTTTTTAGTTCGTGTGATGCCATAGAGACAAAATCCAATTTCATTTGTTCCAGTTCGGATTCATGAGTTAAATCATGCAGTATCAAAATACACCCCAAATTGGTTTGAACGCCGCTCGAAATAGGTGATGTGGTTAAGATCACTTTGACTTTTCTGGCATCTTTGCCAACCATGGTGAGTGATTCAAAAATTTTGGCCGAAGGGGTAGCAATTTCAAAATCTATTTGACAATAAGTTTTGACAGGTACTTCCTCTTGATCCTTGAAAAGACGTACTAAGTGATCAATTGGCTTCCCTTGCATTTCTCCCTCGCTGTAGCCTGTCAGATACTGGGCTGTCTTATTGGCCAAAACCACATTTTTGGTAAGATCAACGGCAATTATGCCATCTATGACAGAAGAAATAACTGCCGAGAGTTTA
The DNA here is from genome assembly GCA_964625535.1 of uncultured Gammaproteobacteria bacterium. GTDB lineage: Bacteria > Patescibacteriota > Microgenomatia > Daviesbacterales > UBA10151 > UBA9644. The sequence goes on along the minus strand of CAZVEX010000010.1, from coordinate 888 downwards.
TTTCTTTCGGCAGAAATGATATCTTTATCCTGCTCCGATTTTTCTACAGACTGTTTTAAATGTTCTGCCAGGGAATTAAAAGATTCCCCTATCTTTTCCAGTTCGTCATGGCTTCTTATGTCAACCCTGAAGTTTAAATTGCCGGAGGTTATAGTATCTGTTCCTTTTATTAAAGCATTTAAAGGTGAAAGCAGTCTGAAAACAATCAGTATCACGGCGACGGCTGAAACCAAACCTGTTATCAGGGTGAACAAAATGCCGGTTTGAAAAAATACTGCCAAAAGAGGTATCAAAATGGGAGTTAAGGCAATAAGAGCTATTTTTACTCGCAGAGACATGATTTAAGAGTAACAGAAGCTTTATCTTCGGGTCAATAATTGTTATAATTTGCTTGTTTAGCGGCGCGTTCGTCTAGCGGCCTAGGACACTTGGTTCTCATCCAAGAAATCAGGGGTTCAACTCCCCTACGCGCTACCATGATAGGCATAATTGACATTTGCGGGAATTTAAACTAAAATTTGCCGATGTCAAAAATACAAAAGGGCGCAAAAGCAATTAAAAGTACTTACTTGACCTCAAAAGGCCTTTGGGATGCCAGGGCCGAACTTGAGTATCTTAAGAAAACCAAAAGGGTGCAGATTGCCGAGAGAATTCATCAGGCCAGAGAGTACGGGGATATCACGGAAAATTCAGAATATGATGCGGCTGTGGAAGAACAAGCCATGATGGAAAATAGGATTTCCGAACTGGAAGAGGTCTTAAAAAACGCCAGAGTCATTTCGGAGAAACAAACAACAGATTTTGTGGTGATTGGGTCAACTGTTAAAATTGAGATGGATGACGGCATTGATGAGTTTAAAATTGTGGGCAGGGTGGAAGCAGATCCTT
>CAZVEX010000009.1:0-20780 GCA_964625535.1 uncultured Gammaproteobacteria bacterium | reverse complement strand
ATTGGCCTTTTGCAAAATAACCAGCCTGTTTTGGGGGTGATTTATGATGTTTCTGCCAAAAACCTCTATTTTGCCCAAAAAGGAAAAGGCGCATATCTAAATGATAAACCGATTGCTGTCAGTAAAGAACATGATCTGGAAGCGGCCGTAGTGGATATGGATTTTGGGCACAAAGCCAGAAGACTGCAAAAACTGGAAAGCTATATTATTACTTTGGCAGATAAGATGGGATACCTTTGCGCGCTTGGTCCGGCAGTGGGGATTTTGGGGTTGGTTGCCAAAGGCAGTCTAGATGCATATGTAGTGACTGCCTGGATTTGGGATTTTGCCGCAGGGGTAGCGATAGTCAAAGAAGCAGGTGGGAAAGTAACGGATTTTGAGGGTAAGGAACTGGATTGGAGCAAAGACAGATTAAATATTATAGCTTCAAATGGGCTGATTCATGATCAAATCCTGGAGGCATTGAAGTGAAGTTGATTGTGGGTTTGGGAAATCCCGGTCTCAAGTATGCAAAAGTTCGACATAATCTTGGGTTTATGGTTTTGGATGAATTAGTAGACAACTGGGAAGAAAATAAAAAATTAAAATCACTAATTTTTAAAAAAGATGACCTAATTTTTGCCAAACCCTTAACTTATATGAATAATTCCGGTCTGGCAGTAAAATTATTGTCATCAGCTTTCAGTCTTCAGTCGTCAGACATAATAATTATTCACGATGATCTGGATATGCCTTTGGGAAAGATTAAAGTAAGACTGGGCGGGGCAGCTGCCGGTCATCATGGAGTGGAATCTATCATTGCTGCTTTGGGAACAGATAAATTTATCAGAGTCAGGCTGGGAATTGGTAATTTAAGGACTCAAAGCTCGGAACACAAAAAAGCTCATGTTGACACTAACAAATTTGTGCTTGAGCCATTTATGCACTCTGAAAAATCTAAAGTGAAACATATGATCAAACAGGCAATTAAGGCTCTGGAAATACTTTTAGAACGGGGATTGGCTGTTGCGCAAAATCAATTTAACTGATAAACTTATTCTATAATGCAAAATTTACTAAATCCTCTTCGTTCTACTCCCGCGGCAGTGCTTTTAGGATCTTTGATTGTGGCAGTGGCTATTTTAATGAGTGGGGGAATCATCAAACTGGGTAAAGCGGTTAAACCGTCGCCAGCAGCCTCTCCGGCAGCCCAAGCTCCCTCTCAACCCGGACAAGCCAAAACCGAAGCAGATATTGTGGCAAACCTTAAAACTTATGCGGGTAAATTAGGCTTGGACCAGAATAAATTTAATTCTTGTCTGGATAAAGGAGATAAAGCGAGCCTGGTCCAGTCCGACTTGGATGATGGGAGCAAGGCGGGTGTTAACGGCACTCCGGCCTTCTTTGTTAATGGAAGGTTGATTGCCGGTGCAGTGCCTTTTTCCGAGTTTCAGAAAGTCTTTGACGAGGAACTATCCGGTAGCGCACCATCAACAGTGACCAGGCAAACTGTGGCAGTTGGCAATCTACCGCCTGTGGGTAATGCAAATGCTAAAATAACTTTAATTGAGTTTTCCGATTATCAGTGTCCATTTTGCGCCAGACATTTTACTCAAGCAGAAGGACAGATTAAAAAAGACTATATTGATAGCGGTAAGGTCAAGTTCTACTACAGGGATTTCCCCCTGTCCCAAATTCACCCGGGAGCTCAAAAGGCAGCTGAAGCAGCCAGATGTGCCGAGGATCAGAATAAATACTGGGAATATCATGATTTAGTCTTCCAAAACCAATCAAGTATTTTTTAGAGGATTTACCACTTGAGAATTAAATGTTTTTTATGTACCATACCACCTAAATGAGTAAGAAATGGTTGGTGGTAGCTGTTTCAATATTACTGGTGGTGGGTTTCCTGGTTTGGCTTTTTACGGCCTCATCCAAGCCTCTACCTGGTGCAAAACAAACTGATTTGGGCAGAAAACATGTAACGGTCGGGTCGCTGAAAAATGCCAGCGGGGATTTAGCCACTTCCGGCGATCATTATGAGGATTGGGTTCGGGCCGGAGTCTACGAAACGCCCAAAGATGATGGAAATTTAATCCACTCCATGGAACATGGGTATGTGATTTTGTCATATAACTGCAACAAAAAATTTACAATTTACAATTTACAATTTACAATTAATGCATATGCACATGAGGGGGAAGATGATGAGGCTTCAGAAGGGGCAGAAGCTACCGAATCTGCCAATTTATCAGATGATTGTCACAAACTGGTTGATCAGTTAAAAAGTATTTTTGAGAAAAAGGGGAAAAGAAAGCTGATTGTGGTACCAAGGCCAAATATGGATTCAAAGGTTGCCCTGACTGCCTGGAATTGGATTGATAAACTAGTTTCATTTGACGAGAAGGCAATCACAGATTTTATTGATGCCCACCGCGATCAAGGGCCGGAAAAGACTGCAGAATGAACATATTAGCCTATATTTTATTGTTCACCTTAATAAGCAGTGTTATTTCTTTGATTGGAGGGGCATTACTTTTAATTAGAGAAAAATTTGCTCTTAAAATCTCCCACTACTTAACAGCTTTTGCAGCAGGAGCGCTTTTAGCAACAGCCTTTTTTGATCTTTTGCCGGAGAGTATGGAAATGGAGGGAGAAGTCAACATTTTTTTATGGACTTTGCTGGGGATTTTGGCCTTTTTTCTGCTGGAGAGATTTATCCATCATCACCACAGTCATGGTAAAAATATGGAGGAGAAAAAAGCCGTTGTACCACTGGTTATTTTGGGGGATACCATGCACAATTTTACAGACGGAGTGGCCATTGCCGCGACTTTTTTAATTAGTGTGCCTTTGGGAATTGTTACTGCTTTGGCTGTGGCAGCGCATGAAATTCCCCAGGAAATTGGTGATTTTGGTTTGATGTTAAACAGGGGAATGAAAAGAGGAAAAGTACTCTTGATAAATCTTTACAGTTCCCTGGCAGCCATGGCGGGAGCAATTTTAACCTATGTTTATAAAGATCGCCTGGAAGGATTTTTGCCCTTAATTTTATCTGTGACTGCCGGATTTTTTATCTATATTGCTTTGGCAAATTTAATTCCTGAAATACACAATAGAGAGAACCAAAAAATAGCTTTTTGGGAAACTGTCATGCTGTTTGTGGGAGTGTTGGTAATGTATTTTGCCATTTCTGCTTTGGAAGGCAGCATCTAGATGGATCAGACTATTCTGGCCTGTGACGACCAGGGAAATTTTTTGGAATATATTCCCAAGGACATTGGACATACAGGGGAGGGCAGAAGACATCTTGCTATCACCGTGCTTTTATACAATTCCAAGGGTCAGGTTTTACTGCAAAAAAGAAAGCACAAGGTATTTGATAATCTTTGGGATTTTACTGCCTCAACTCATCCATTACATCTGGGTAGCAGTGACGAAACACCGGAACAAGCAACACTCCGAGCTCTTAAAGATGAGTATGATATAGAAAATATCAGTGTAAAAAGAGTAGGAGAGTTTAATTATTTTGCCCCGTACCATACGGTACAGGGTGAGCTTTGCGAAAATGAACATGATATTTTGTTTATTGGGGAATACAATGGAGAAATAAAGTTAAATCCTGCTGTGGCTTATGAGTATAAATGGGCGCAGGAGCAGGAAGTTTTTAAGGATATGGTAAAAAATCCCCAAAACTATACTCCCTGGGCTCTTAAGGCCTTGACATTATTAAAAAGTCTTTGATAAGATAAATAATTCTAACATGCTGCCTGAATCATCTATTGAGTCATCTTTCGGGAGAGAAGAAGTATTTTCCTCACTGAGATCAAGATTTTCAGCAGAAGGTTATCATTTGGGAAGACGCATATTTCCATTCCGGAGAAGATCTAGAAGAGGTGGTTTTGGCTTAACCTCGCTCCTTCGCCTGGAGTATTAACAATAATATCTTTAACAAAATCCAGTTCTTTTAATTTGGCCTTCACTTTTTGGGCATTTTTGGCTTCAGCGATCAGATGTATGTTTTGGCCGGTATTGATGGTGAAATAAACAGGTAAACCTTCTGCTCTCCAGCGAGAAACCAGCTTCATTATCGTTAGAGTCCCCGGAGTCCAGTAAATTAAAGGAGGATTTTGGGTAAGCATTATTGTATGTAATTCTAGGGCTTCCTGTTCAATTAGCTTGCCTAATTTAGAAAGATTTTTTTGTTTTATTAATTTTTTTACTTTGTTATTTTTCTCTTTCATTCTGGATATCCTTAATTGCAAAAAAGGAGAGGATTGGGCTGATTGATGACCGACTGATGTTGGTACTTCTTTTCTTGTTGTTGAAACAATCGCCACAACATCGACAATTTTCCACCAGTCCGGAGGAAAAATTTCTTCAGCATAGGACATTTCTGATGTATTTCCATCCAGCCATTCCACAAAACCTGAAGGGATTGACCTGCAGGCAGAACCGGAAGCTTGCCTGGCTAAAATAGACAGTTCTCTTCGGGAAAGATTTAATCCGGCCGCGTTTGACGCGGCCAGTGTTAATGCTGCAAAGCCTGATGCAGCAGAAGAAAGACCAACTGCAATGGGGAAGTTATTATTGGATGAAACTTTGGCTTTTTGACTAATTTTTGCCAGCTTTCTGACTCTGTCTAAGTGCTTGATAACTCTTTCTATTTCTATGTCTTTAGGGGTTTTACCATTTAGAATTACCTCATCTTTGCTATATTTATCTGAAAACTCAACAGTTGTAGTGGTTAGTAGATTTGAAAGACACATGGAAATGCTCCCGTTTGCAGGTAGCCTTAAAGTTTCATCTTTTCTGCCCCAGTATTTGGTAAAAGCTATATTTGATGGTGCAATAGCTGTGGCTTTCATGGCATTTTTCCCTCGCTTTAGAATATCATTATAAAGAATTCTAATTGTAGCAGTGGATTTGGAAAAAAAGTCAGGCAGTTTACTTATTGGAATAAATTCCAATTTCTCAATATCTTTTTTGGGGAATTTGAACGGGCCATTTGAGTATGTTGAATAAAATGATTGCATTTCATAGTGGGGGAAATCTTTAACAATCTTTGTTTCAAATTTTAGCAACTTACTTTTTATGCCTAATTCTTCCAGAAGTTCTTTTTTAGCAGCTTCCAGATAAGTTTCTCCCTGACTAACATGGCCGGTTGCAGACAGAGTATAAAGACCGGGATTGGTATCCACGTTCATGCTTCTTTTTTGCAGCAATACCTCCCCCTTGTCATTGAATACAATCACTGCCACTGTTCGGTGCAGCAGACGCTTTTGATGGCAAATAGAACGTGGTTCGTAGCCAATTACCCGATCACTTCTATCCACTACTATAAAGATTTCTTCTTGATGGTTATTTCTCAACCCTGACTCCTTCCACATTGGCCTTGATATCGATTACTTGCCCGCCGGCCCTCTGGATAGCTTTTTTAATGGGAGGTTTACCCTGAACAGAGTGAAGGGCTATCATGCAATCTCCAATGCCGGCGCCTGAAAGTTTAGCCCCATAAGCTCCTGCTTCCCTGGCAGCATAAATCATACTGCTAAGTTTTTTGCCTTCTACCTCAAGTATTGATAAATATCCTTCATTAAGATTCATGAGTTCGCCTAAAGTTATCCAGTCAGACTGTAGAAGAGCTTTTTTTGCCTGCTCAACTAAGTTTCCAATAGCAGCATAAACGTTATCAATTATTTTGGGATATTTTTTTGCTTTTTCCAAAACCTCATTGATTAAAGTGACAGTGTCTGCTTTAATTCCAGAATAGCCGATAACGAGTGGGAGAGAGGAGAGATTAAGCGGTTTGATGACTTTGCCTCCTATGACAAAATAAAGAGTTCCTCCATAAACTGCAGCTGCCACATCAAATCCTGAACCTTTTCCCTGAATATCTAAAACAGTTTTATAAGCCAGATCAAAAATCTGTTTGTCTGATAATTTTTTTCCGGTGAGTTCTGATAGGGCTTTGATGATACAGACAGTGGAAGCAGAAGAAGAGCCAAAACCAAATTGGGAAGAAAACTCTGATTTAGTAGTCACTTTAACACCATAACGAGTTGGGAAATTGCTCACAGCCATTTCTACAAACTTGGCGCCTTTGGGAAGGTTACCTTTACCAAGTTTTGACATGGGTTTTTGGTAATTGGTAACTTGCACATCAGGAGCATTAAGCTCAAAAATTGGTTCGTTGGTTAATTCAACTGTAGCCCTCATTCTTTGGCCAACAGCCGTCACAATGCAAGGTCTGTCATAAACCACTGCATGCTCCCCCAAAAGCATTAATTTCCCAGGTGCTGAAACTGTAATTTTCTTCATACTAATTATTGAGCAAAATTATAACATCCCTAGTTATCTTATCTAAAGAATTTAACACCAGATCAGCCTTTGAATAGTCCTGATTAGTTACATTCTTATTAGGAACTGCTATACATTTACAACCGGCTGCCGTTGCAGATTGAATACCTGCTTGGGTATCTTCTATCACAATACATTCAGCAGGTGAAAGCTCTAATCTATCAGAGGCAATGAGGTACATTTGGGGATCTGGTTTACTACGAGTTATATCTTCTGATGTAACAATAACATCAAAATATTTAGTTAATCCGTATTTATTAAGAACTGCTTCTACATATTTTCTTGGGCTGCCAGTGGAAATAGCCAGACGTAAACCTGCTCTTTTGAAAAGTTTAAGAGATTTTATAAGACCTGGAAGTAGTTTTAACTTATCTACTGCAATTTTCATAAAAATCTCCACTTTTCTTTTGTAAAAAACTTCAGGATCAATATTCATTCCATAGTGTTTTACAATTGATTTAGCATTTTCTGTAGAGCTTCTACCCATCAAATTTTCAGCTCTCCATTTTTTAAAACCTTCAATATTTACATTATGTTCCTTTAAATTTGCTTCCCAGGATTCAATATGCAAAGAATCTGAATCTACCATTGTGTCATCAAAATCATAAATAACAGCCTTAATCATTCTTGTTTTACCCCTTCAACTCCAAGTTTAACTGAAAAGTAATTTAACTTATTTTCAGAGGCTATTTTTTCTATAACAGAGCTGTCTTTATGGTAGCAAAGCAGTACTCCTGTAGGACCAGAACTTGCTCCTGCTCCACAGATTTTGGCAGCCCCTCCTGCTTTTTCTATTTTTCTGATGATATTTTGAGCAAATTTTGAAACCACACCAATACTTTCCAAATTTTTCTCACCCTCTCTGATAATTCTGATAACTTCTTTTTCATCAGCATTTTTTATGGCTGGCAGAAGCTCTCTGACTAATCTTTCCTGATTTTGAAGGAAGCTATTTTTGAGTTTTGGTTTTTTATCAAAGGAAGCTGTAATTTTAGTGATCATTTGTTTGGTTGTTTCTTTTGGAGTTCCTGTATTAATAAGACAGAAGTTTTTAGCTAATTTTGAGGAGATAGAGAAGGGGAGTTTTTGAATTATTTTTAGATCAGGAGTCTCTTTTCTGTACCAAATAAGCCCTCCGTAAACAATGGTTGAATTATCTGCCCCGGAAGGATTTCCATGAAATACTTTTTCTGCCTCATAAGCTAATTTGTTGACCAGTTCTAAATCCCATTTAACTTTAAGAAAAGAAAGCAAGGCAGTAATGGAAGCAACTGATACGGCTGCAGAAGAACCTAGATGAGCTCCTATGGGAATTTGAGAGTTAATTTCCAGTTTATAAGGTGGGATTTTTTTAATTTTAAGCCCTTTTTTAACAATGGGCTCAATAATTTTTTGTAAAGAGTGAAATTCTCCTCCCGCAGAAATTTTAACAAAAATTCTTAAATCAACAGTAGTCAAAAGAGCCGGTTTTCCCCAAACCACAGCCCATTCACCTAAAAGATGGATTTTAGCTGGGGCAGACACAGTGATAGTGTGTCCGGAGGTTTTCATACAGGTTTTACTTTAATGCCATATTCTATGACTTCATCCGGCTTAACTTTGCCAATTTTTCTGATAACCGTGATTACTTTTTGATTTGACTTTAACTCTTCTTCATTACAATCAACTATTTGCAAAGGCATTTTTTCCTTACCAAAGTCAACAATTCCCACCAAATAGGGGACTTGATGTTCAAAACCCAAAGGCGCCACAAAGATTTTGGTCCAAACAATAAGTTTACCCACCTTGTTCAGGTATTTGTGTAGTTTTTTATGTTGTCTCCAGATTTGTACAGGACTATTCATGTTTGCAATACATGCACCACTACTGTGGCACCTGTTCCTCCCACATTTTGCGTTAAACCTACTTTTGCACCTTTAACCTGCCTTTTACCTGCTCTAGCTTTAAGCTGGTTGGTAATTTCCACAATTTGTTTAACTCCTGTTGCGCCCACCGGATGGCCGCAGGCTTTTAAGCCTCCTGAAGTATTGACCGGCATTTTGCCTCCCAGTTTGGTGTGGCCGGAAGAGATATATTTTCCGCCTTCTCCCTTTTGGCAAAACTCCAGATCTTCCATAGCCAAAATTTCGGCAATGGTAAAGCAGTCATGAACTTCTGCCACCTGAATATCTTTTATTTCCACCCCTGCCTGTTTTAAGGCCTTTTGAGAAGCCTCTTTGGTGGCTGTAATCTCTGTCAAACTTTTTCTTTGGGCCAAATCTACACTGTCTGTGGCCACGGCAGAACCGGTAATGGAAACGCCCGGGCCTGTGGAATCTGAACTTAACACTACCGCACCTGCCCCATCGGTAATAGGGGAGGCATCGAATAAAGTAAAGGGAGTGCAGATGCAGGCGCTTTCCAAGACCTGATCCAGGGAAACTTCATAGGGAAATTGGGCTTTGTCATTTAAAGAGGCATGAAAGTGGTTTTTAATGGAAACTGAAGCCAGCTGCTCTCGGGTGGTACCGTATTTTTGCATATGGGCTTTGGCCATCAAGGCATAAAGCCCTGGAAAAGTTAATCCGGCTTCTCTTTCAGCCTCGCTTCCTGCCCCCATTAAACTGGAGGTAATTTCGCCGACTGATACGTCAGTCATTTTTTCCGCTCCCACTACTAAAACATTTTTGTATGTGCCTGCCATAAGTGATTGGATGGCTAAATGAACAGCTAAACCTCCGGAGGCGCAAGCCCCTTCAATTCTGAAAGATGCTCCTTTGATGCCTAAATTAGATGCCACCAGAGCTCCCAAATGGTCTTGGTTGGCTACTTTGCCATAGATCATATTGGCCACATAAACAGCATCAATGCCGTGATTTGTTAATCGTGATTCGTTAATGGCTTCCAAAGACGCTTCGAGGGCCAAGTCTAAAAGACTTTTATTCCACAGCTCACCAAATTTTGTTAAACCAACCCCTTTAACTTTTATTTTCATATCCTGTATTTAGTCAATATATTTCTGGCAATCAATGAGTAATCAATATACTCTTTATTTTTGATTTGTTTTGCTACAGTATCCTTATTTCTTCTCTGATATTTTTTGATTTCTGCGGTTGCTTCAAAGACAAACGCATCAGAACCGGCACCTGATCCGTATGAACACATAAAAATTTTATCTTTCGGTTTGGCAATATCCAGTACTGCTGCCAGGCCCACCATGGACGAGGCAGAGTAGGGGTTGCCAATATGTTCCACCACAAATCCGGCCTCAAGCTGTTTAGGGCTAAAACCTAATTTTTTGGCTGCCTCTTTAGGAAACTTGGCATTGGGCATATGAAAAATAACATGGTCAAAGTCGGTAGGCACCATCTTCATTTGTTTAAGTAAACGCTCCGAGGCTCCCAGCACATGAGCAAAATAAGCAGGTTGACCGGTAAATCTGCCCCCGTGTGAGGGGAATTTTTCCGTATCTTTTCTCCAAAAATCAGGGGTGTCTGATGAAAAAGAGGTAAAATCCAAAATATTGACGATGGAGTCATTTTTGCCCAGGATTAAGGCACAAGCGGCTGATGAGGCAGTATATTCCAAGATATCAGCGGGTTTGGATTGGGCCACGTCAGAGCCGATAGCCAGGCAGTATTGGGATTTCCCTTGAGAGATCAAGCCTGATAAAAGCTGCACTCCGGCTGTGCCTGCTTTGCAGGCAAATTCCAAATCAGCAGCCAGATAATCCGTGCCCAACCCTAAAATTTCCGCCACTGTAGTGGAGGAAGGTTTGACCGCATAAGGGTGGGATTCTGAACCAATGGTAATGCCCCCGATGGATTTTGGATCAATTTTGCCTGCTGTTAAGGCATTACTTCCTGCCTCAATAGCCAGAGTAATGGCATCTTCATCATAAGAGGCCACGGCTTTTTCCATGATGCCTAAAGATTTTTCAATTTCGAAAACATCCCTGCCCCAGGCAGCGGCTATTTGAGACGGTTTAATTCTAAATTTGGGGATATAAACCCCATAAGAGACAATGCCGATCATTGATCTTTCCTTGCTAGCTTTTTGTGGGCTTTGGCCAGTGTTCCTTCTGCCAGCGAGGCAATTAAGGAAATTTCACCAGCCAAAACTGCTGCTCCCACAGCCCGAGAATATTCTAACACATTAGATACCTTCATAATTTTAATAGCTTCCTGTTGAGTAGGCAGGCGAGTTCCGCCTCCCACAGTGCCGCACATTAAAGAGGGCAAATAAATTGAAAAATACAGATTTCCATTTGGCAAAACTTCAGCTGTAGTTACTCCCAAACTTCCCTCCACCACATGAGCCAGATCCTGGCCGGTGGCAGCAAAAATGGCTGCAATGATGTTGGCAAAATGAGAGTTGAAACCTAAAGAGCCGCTCATAATCGAACCTAAGTGAGTTTTACTTTGAACTATTTCAACTATCTTCTCCGGCGTAGTCTTTAAAACTTCTTTGACTATTTTTTTGGGCAAAGTAGCCTCTGCCCAGACTTTTTTACCCCTGCCCAGAATAAAATTAAGATAAGCCAGTTTTTTGTCTATATCAAAGTTGCCGGCCAGGGCGATGCATTTGGCACGGGTTTCATGCTCAATCAGTTTGACTGCTTTTTCCGTAGCAATGGTGACCATGTTCATACCCATGGCATCTTCGCTGTCATAATAAAATCTTAAGAAAAGATTTTTGCCCAAAATCTGGCTGTCTATTTTAAGAAGTTTTAAGTGAGAAGAAGTTTTTTGGGTGGTTTGGGCAATCAGGGAAAAGTTTTTTTCTATCCATTTTTTTGTTTTAAAGCCGTGTTCTATGCCTTGGGTTTTAAAAACTGGGCCACGGGTGGTGCCAACAGTTTCTACCTTGACTGTAGCCCCGCCGGACTTCATGATAGCTTTGCATCCCCGGGAAACCGATGCCACCAGCGCTCCTTCCGTAGTAGCCAACGGTATAAAATGATTCATGATTGGACCGGCTACGCCGAGTGGAATTTGGGTGGCTCCGATTAAGTTTTCTATATTTCTGCCCACAGCCTGATCCTCTATAAATGTAAAATTGCCAATATTATCAAGTTTAATATTAAGTTGTTTTTCTAAAAATTCGCGCCTAGCCCGGGCAGATGTAAAATCACGAAGAGATTTACTTTTCATTAAGCCCCAATTCTACCAGAAATCACAAAATTTTATCCAGATTAAATGTATGTAATGAGATATGTTCTATGTCATCAACTAAAGGCTTGCCATATTCAAGCAAATGCAGAAGGCGGATGATTCCTCCGTGTGTGATAATCAAGGCTTCATAATCACCATGTTTTCCGTTAATTCTTTTAAGAAATTCAACGAGCCTTTTTTTAACATCTTTTGCTGATTCGCCTCCATGCGGACGGTAGTCAAACCGGATAGTTCTGTGTTTTTTCTTTAACTCCAATCCGTTTTCCATCTCTGCCCATGATTTACCCGCAAGAGATCCCATGCGTATTTCGGTCAGTTCATCAACTGGATAAACGGAGCATTTTAGTTTGGAATTGATAATTTCTGCTGTCTGTTTGGCTCTTTGCATTGGTGAGGTATAAATATGCTTAATGCTTGCGGGCATGATAGAAGCGACAGCTTTAGCTTGCTCAATTCCTTCGGGAGCAAGCGATTCATCCACTTCGCCATTGACCTTTTTTTGTATGTTAAGCTCTGTTAGCCCATGCCTTAAACAATAAATTTTCATTTAAAGAAGTATATCATCCTAGCCGCGAATGTGGTAAATTTAGGCAATGGATAAAGAGCTGGACAGGCTTTTGAACGAATGGAAAGGTTATGCCGGAAAAATCAACCCCAATCTTTTACCTTTAATTAATAAATTTATTTTAAGCTGTAAAGGGGGGAAAAGACTGCGGGGGAAGTTGGTGGTTCTGGGATACCAATTAGCAAAACAAGGTGAGAAAGAAATACTCAAAGTTGCTGCGGCTTATGAAATAATGCACAGTGCCATTTTGGCTCATGATGACATTATTGACCAAAGTCCTCTTCGGCGGGGCCGGCCGTCATTGCATAAAAGTGTCGGAGTTGAACAGGCCATCACTCTGGCAGATTTAGGCTTCTTTTTGGCCATAAAAATCATTGCGGAGAGCAAATTTGAAGACAAATTAAAAATTAAGGCCTTGGGAATGTTTTCCAAAATCATGGTTGATACAGCCATCGGCCAGATGCTGGATATCCAAAAAGGCGATTCCTTAACCATCAGGAAACTTAAAACCGCCCAATATACTGTGGCAGGACCGCTGCAGTTGGGAGCCGTGCTGGGCGGAGCCAAGCGAAACCTATTAGATCAATTAGATAAATTCGGGGAGAATTTAGGTGTAGCTTTTCAGATTAGAGATGATATTTTGGACGGGGAGGTGAAGTCAGTGGACGAAGCCGGGGTAGAAGCGTTAAAATATGCCAATCAGGCCAAAAAAATGATTGGTAAAATTAGCAATGATCATAAAATCATAAAACAACTGGAAGAACTGTGTACATACTTAGTTGAAAGGCGAGCATGAAAGATCAAAATATCCCTTCTCACATAGCCATTATTATGGATGGTAACCGCCGCTGGGCCAGAGCCCATCATTTGCCGGAAATTAAGGGGCATGAGGCCGGGGCAGAAACATTGGAAAACATAGTTGATGCGGCAGAAAAATTAGGCATCAAAACCATTACTGTTTATGCTCTGTCCACCGAAAATATCCGCCAGCGGGCCAAAAGAGAAGTCTTGGGTCTTTTTAATTTAATGCGCTCGGGTTATCATCAAAAGCTAAAAAAGATGATGAAAAAGGGGGTTAAAGTTACTGTTCTGGGTGAGATGAGAGGGCTGCCGGGAACGATTAAAAACATCATTAACCAAATAAAAAACACCTACATTGAAAATGAGGCCATCAAGTTAAATATAGCCCTAAATTACGGTGGAAAAAAAGAACTCTTGCGAGCGATTAAAGATATAGTTAAAAAGGGGATTGAGGTGGATAGAATCAATGAGGAAATTGTAGACCGGCATTTGTACACCAATGGCCAGCCCGATCCGGAGCTGGTAATTAGAACAGGAGGAAGATCAAGATTATCCAACTTTTTACTTTGGCAAACAGCCTACAGCGAGTTTTATTTTACCAAAACTTTGTGGCCGGATTTTGATGTAAAGGAGCTAAAAAAAGCCATTGCCTGGTACCAGGAACAGAAGAGAAATTTTGGTAAATAGCTACTGTATCTCCGACCACTTTTGATAGGTATCGGCAAAAAGATTTCTCAAAATCACCAGGTATTTAGGTTCATAATGGATTTTTTCCCCTGGCTGGGAATTATCTGTTAGGTTGCGGCGGAATTTGATTGGTTTAGCAAGATCAAGGCTCACTAAACTGCCGTTGATAAGAAGCTGGGAGGTAGTGATATTAGAGGGAGGACAGGTAGAACCGTCAAAAGCAGTGCAAATGGTTCCTTGGGAAATTAAAACTGCATCAATTCGATCAGCATCCTTACTGATATTAATATCACCTCCAACCACAAAAACTACTCCCGAATTTGGACCGCCATAGGTGATATTTTGGTTAATAGACAAATTTTCTTTAACAAATATCACTCCGGATTCTCCAGTTCCACTCAAATTAGCGTCAATGTTGAGGTTATTTGGGATAAAATATAGACGGTTTAAGCCTCCGGTCATGGGAATATTCGACTGGGTACAGGGATTACAAGTTAAAGCGGTTTTATTAAGTGGGGGGTCGGAGGAATTAACTTGATCATAATAAATGGATTTTAAGTCGTCATAAGTGGGGATTTTAAATGGGGCAAAGCGTATTTTGCTCTGATCAATAGCACAAGTGCCACTCTGGTTAGCGAATTTATTGCTTGATCCGGAAATGTCCGAGGTAGAGATTAAGCCATTTTGAACTCTGGGATTGGTAGCTTGAGGAGAACAGGCCGGATTTTGGGCAAAAGTAGCAGGTAGCAAGAATAAAGCAGCAAGAATTAAGAAGAACGCTGCGATAATAATTCTCATCGTATAGTACATACTACCACTATCTGATTTTAAGGTATAATTTGTCAATGATTAAGCTAAATGCTAAACAGCTCCGCAGGGGAGAAGTACCAAGTACCAAATTACAAGTACCAAAAAAAGAGATTCATATTGTTTTGGATAATGTTTTGGATACTTATAATATTGGGTCAATCTTCAGACTGGCTGATGCGGTTGCTGCTAAAAAAGTTTATCTTTGCGGGGAGACTGAAACTCCTCCAAATCACAGAATAAAAAAAGCTTCCATTAATACTACAGAATGGGTGGAGTGGCAGTATTTTGCTGACGCAAAAACTGCAATTTCAAATTTAAAATTTAAAATTTCAAATTTAATGGTTGTTGCAATAGAACAGAGTACAAAAAGTGTTCAATATGACAAATTTGATTATAAAATGCCAATATGTCTGGTAGTTGGTCATGAAACAAACGGAGTTTCAAAAGAAGTGCTGGAAATGGCCGATGCCATTGTCGAAATCCCCATGTTTGGGGTAAATAAATCTCTAAATGTGATGGTTTCTTTGGGGATAGTACTTTATAATGTAGTTTCAAGAAACAACTTACCGGTTAAAATTATTTGACTGCTCAGCTAGAAATTCATATAATGATCGTATGTTAAAAGAGCAGGGAGTTCAAATTACTCACTCGTCTGAAGTTTTTCTTCAATTAGCCGATATGTATCAATTACCTCCATCCGAGGTTAGATACATAGATCTGAATAGGACAGGCGTTCATTTACCTGATGGTGAAGTGAGAGTAGGCTTTAGGGTTAGGTTCATCACCGATTTAGAAACTTCTGGTTCAATAAGCACTTGGTTTGCTCTTCCTGTGAGAGTGCAAAGCGATACCCCATATTCAGTTAATGATCAAGCGTTATGGTTTGCTGATGAAAAGATGGGTAAGACCCATCAAGTAGAGCTTGATACCTGCGATGTCAGCTACCAGAGAGGACCCAGATTATTAAATCTTAATAGCAGAAGCAGAAGTAATTGTGCGGGGTGCACTGCTTGTGCTCACAACTATAAAGATCTTTATGATCAAACCGTTATTAGGGATTTAGACAGATTGGTGACCCAAAAACAAATAGAAAATTTTTTTGATCAAAAAGAACAGGCCGGTCTTGATATTGCAGCATTAAGACAAATTGCAGTAGTCACGGGTCTTTTTGGCAGTGAAGGAGCAGTTGTAACTCATATGGATCTTATCCGTCAAGTAGTTTCCCCCAGAGGGTTTAAAGGAGAACTAATGTATTTTGGCTGTGAGGTTAACAGTTCAGACGGTCTTAAAAGGCTTGCAGATCTAGGAGATTTTGCCCTTGTTTATGCAGTGGATAATTTTACCAAACGATCAGAGATCTTAAATCGCAAAAAAGGCAAGTTAACCCTGGAGGATGCTAAAAGAACTTTAACATTAGCAAGGGCATTAGGTATACAGACAACCTTTGCTTATATTGCTGGAATTGATGATTTGGCAAGTTTACAGCAGGGTTTTATCTTTCTTGCAGATTCAATTACCAGATTTCCTGTGGTAAATGTGTATCAAATTCAAACACCCGGTCAAATGAGAATTATTGATGAGGAAGCAAAAGGTATTGAATATTATATCAAAGCAAGAGGGGCAATAGAGCAAGTCTTGACTGGAACTGGTTTGCGGCCTCGAAGATGGGAAAATTACCGACCACTCTGGTATGATATTTATGCCGGTCAGCCTCTTCCCAGTAACACATTTGGAGAATAATGATACCTATTTATCCTTACAGTTCTGAATTTACCAAAAAATTTAAAAAGGAAAAAGTTAGATTGGAAATGATATTGGGAGATGGTGTGAGAATTGAGCATTTTGGCAGTACTGCAATCCCAGGCGTTTTAGGTAAAGGAGTGGTAGACATAATTATTGGTTTCGACAGTTGGGTAGATGTTCAAAAAGCAATACCCCTTCTTCAAATAAATGGTTACATCCTGTCTTATGATAATCAGAGAAAGGATCGAATCTTTCTGTCAACAGCGGGTAAGAAAGAAAGTAGCTTTTTGGATATTCATTTACATTTGACAAATAAAAATAGCTCTGTTTTTAAAGATGCACTACTATTTAGAGATTATTTAAAGAAAAACAGAGAGTTGAAGAAGCAATACAATCAGTTAAAGGAACAGATAGTCAAAATAGTAAAAAATGATCGTAAGCTTTATACTAAACTCAAGAGTAATTTTATCAAAAAAATACTAAACTAACCTATGGAAAGAGCATTAGTTGTTGAGGATACGGAAAAATGGCAGAATTTCCATCGCGGTCTTTTAGAGCCTATTTTAGGAGAGGGGAATGTTGATGTTGTAGCTAATTACGATGATGCTATTTCTATGTTAGGTCGAGATTACAGAGCGTATATTTTGGATGTTCAATTTCCAAGACATCGGTTTGGGAAGCCACAACTGCTAGGAGTTCAATTAGCTCAAGAAATTATGCGAAGAGAAGGTAGCCATCATAGAATTGTAGTGGTGAGTAGTCATATGTCGATTGAAGCACAAAATCTGGGAATAACTAGAATTTATAACAAATATTCTCTAAAAGCAGATAAAAACGAAGTTGCTACTTTTTTACGAGATTTACGATCACTCTTTAATATATGATGGGAAATTTTTTTATTTTATGCGGTTTGTCCTTCTCTGGTAAAACATCATTAGCACAAAAAATAGCAGAACATCTACCAGTGACGATTATAAGTTTTGATGCAATATACGAAGAATTGAGAAAAAAAACCGGAGACGATCTATCTCCTCAAGTTGAAGTTTGGGATCAAGTTAAGCGAATTGCACTGTTATCTTTATCGGAAAACTTGCGTGAAGGGAGAAATGTAGTTTGGGATAGCACAAATCCTTTAAGAAAACATCGGGAAGAACTTGTTGAAGTTGGAGATTGTTTCGGCGCACAAAGCATTGTAGTTCATGTTAATACGCCTCTCGACGAGATCAGAAGACGGAGGCAAAAAAACAAGTTTACTCATGAGAGAAGCGACAGGGGATCCGATGATTTTGAGCAAAAACTTAGAATATGGGAAGATCCTTTAGAGATAGAGGGAGAACGCGCGATTCAAGTAACATCAGAATCAGATATTTTAACATTTATACATACTCTTGATACTTATGAAGTCACTAATGAAATTGGTTTAAATACGCGTCGATCTAAAGAAAGATAACAAAACTCTAAGTCTGAATTAACATATAGCCAACTTTTTTGTGGCTTTCGATGATGTAGCCTTGGGACTTTATAAAGGGATGTTTTCGCAGTCTGTAAATTAAAGCATCCAGGGCCCAATCCGTGGCACCTTCATCATTGTCTGACCAAACTTCTGTAAATATCTCATCTTTGGGAACAGTATGACCTATGTTTTTTCGCAGTAACTTAAAAAGTTTGGCTTCTTTAACAGGCAGTTTAATAGGCATATTGGTTTTGATGTAATCTGCCAAAAGGGGAGTAAATAATTTGAAATTTTTTACCATCCCTACACCTAATAAATATTCATCCATTTCCTCAACTTTCTTACCCAGGGCAATCTTTTGAATCTGTTTTCTCTGCCCATAATCCAGATAATCAACCAATTCTTTCAATTGAGATTTGACAAATCTATCCAGTAGCAGGTTTTGCTGTTTTTGAGAATTTAAAAGAATATGCAACAGCTGGTTATGGCCGCCAGACAGATCCAGCAGTTTTTCCAGAGTTTCTTTTGGTCGCGGTTGTTCGGGTTCAATTTCCAGCAGTTTTTTTAAATCCTCTTGGGAATAGGGTTTAAAATACAAGGTTTTTGAGTAGAAAGTTAAATTTCCTCCGGTGATGGCATCAGGGGTAATTTCATCCAGGGGTTTAATTGAGGTAAAAATTAGTACAATTTTACCCGGTTGGATTGTTGCCAGGCTTTGTAAATTAGACAGAAAATTAGCATCAAAGTCGTTTTTTAGCTGGTCAAAACGGCTGAAAATGATGACTACTTTCCCATGTGTATCTGCCAATTTTTTGAGTAAGGCTTTGGTTTCCAAAAAAACCTGCTCATCTGTTTTGCTAGCAGGATTACCTGTCAAATCCCTTAAGAACATTCTGTAAAATTCATGCTGATTTAAAGAGGGAAGGTTATAAAGATCAACATGAACAAAGCGGGCAAAATCCTGGCAGGCCAAATATTTTAAGAAATAGGAAGCTCCTACCCCGGGCATGGACATGGTGACAAAAGATACACCACTATCAATTAGCTTCTTAAATTCTTCCAGTTTATCTTGAGCAAAATTTGGCCCAAGATCTTTTTCTTTAAAATCGTATCGATTATTTAGCTTCATCATCGTCAGGATTATAACAGTTTATTATCAAGCAGTCAAGAGGCCTATAGCTTAAAATATGTCATAGGAGGTGAAAATATATGTCACCGGAAGGAAGAGAAGTGACTGTCAAGGTTATAGTTAAAAAAGATGCAGCCGCTCAAAAGGCAGAGGATTATGCCAGGACAAAAAGCTGGGGAGTAGCAACAAATCAGAGATTATCCCAGACAGGTTTCTGGAGGAAATAATAGTCAGGGGTGCAGATGAAGCTAGAATCGTCAGAATTTTATCAGAATTTTATCAAGCACCCCTGATCTATTAAAGATAAGATGCAGATAGAAAGGGAAAATATATGAGCGTAGAAGGTGGTCCGTCAGGCGCAATAGGTGCGGGAGTAGCAGGTCCTGTTATGGCTGGAGGTTTACCCGGCATTGTCAATGAAGGGCCGGTCAGATCTTTAGAAGGATTTAGACCTATGAACGCATCAGATATAACAACAATTGATAAAGGAGGAACAATTGCTCCGGAAGTGGCAGCTAAGGCTTGGGAAGCCCCGGAGTTAAATGCGGCTGATGCAGTTTCAGAGGCGCAGTCAATTATAGCTCAAGCTCAAAAGCATGCATTAGGACAGCCGGAAGCTACCATTGTTCCAAATGTCATTCCCGCATGGATACCGGATCATTTAGCGCAACCGCAACCTGTGGTTGTGCCTCAAATTGTGCCCCAAGTTGAACCGGCGCCAATACTGCAGGTTTCTCCGGCATTGGAGCCAGCTAGAAAAACAAGAGTTTTTAATCAGGTTGCTCATGCAATAGCTCCACAACCTCTTTTGCAAGAGCAGGAGGTGGAAGAATTAGTTGAGGAAAAAGTTAGAGTTGAAGATTCAACAGATAGTTTGGAGGAGGAAGAGGAAATTGAAAATATAAAGAGAAAGTTTGTGGTGGACGAGCGTGCCTTGTCGCAAGTAGTGATTGAGCTTAAAGTAGCTGCCAGAAAGGCTGGGGTATTAGCAGCCAAACTAGGCATCAAAATAACCGGTGAGCTAATCAGCAAATTTTTGCCGGGGCAACATCAGGGCAACGAAAGCGAGGCGGTCAAAGGAAAAGGCCCTGACGGTTCTATACCGGAAAGACAGCAATCTATTGAAGAGTTGGGAGAATTTTCTTCTGGTGTCCAGGCAGAAGAAAAGGTAGTTAAAGTTGCTTATGAAAAACCGCCGATTAAAATTAGATCAGAGGGTGAGCCTGTAAAACCTGAAGATGTACGTAGAGTGTTTAATGATCATGTCGCAAAACCCGCGGCAGTAGCTTACGAGATAGTTACAAAAAGGATTGTTAAAAAAAAGGTGCAGGTTTTAGCAGGGCCAATCGCAGTAGAATCTAAAACTGTTGAAACCAGTTTGGAAGAATTAAGTCCGGAACTGGCAGAAGTTTTTGAAGCAGAAGTTTTCCAAAAAGCAGCCTGAATAATGGTATAATTATGTTATTGGGAAGGATCTCCTTCCCAAGGTATGACAGAAGCAGGATCGATTGGCGAAGGAAGCCAAACCACAGAACGAGCCGCAAAACAGGAGGGGCGGAACGACTACTTCGGTAGGCGTAAGAGCCTCATGGGGCAATTGTCGGTACTGTATGAATGGGGATCTCCATGGGTACCGTTGGACATGCCCACGAGCGAAGACGAGTGGCGCGACGTGATGGAGGATGCGTCGCTGCGTTCGAACAAGGCCATCAAGCGACTAATTAGGCAGCGCAAGGCGGCGATTCAGGAGCACCGGCGGCAGGCCGGGTCTGACGAGAGGTGGCCTATCCTGTTTTGAGGCAACCGCGTGGCTTCCACCCCCTGATTTATAAAAGACCTAATTTGCAGGATTGACATCAGTTGAATGTAGGGTTAAAATACAAAATGATCCGCCTTTGCGTGAAGCTTCGGCGGACGAAGAAGGAGAAAGTTCTAAAAAGAATACTACTCAACAAAAGCACATTAACAACCGAAGATTTTTTTAAACTACTCTTCGGTTAAAAGATAAGCCCCGAAGATTCGGGGTTTTTTAGATTTAATACCGGAAGAGTGGTGGGAAAGTTAATTTTTTTGAGAGTTTGATCCTGGCTCAGGATGAAC
>CAZVEX010000008.1:0-22778 GCA_964625535.1 uncultured Gammaproteobacteria bacterium | reverse complement strand
TCGCTCCCTCAGGATGACCTGCGGTCACCTTTTTCTTACCAGAAAGATACTTACCGGTTAATGAGTGGGGGGTTTTTTTAATTTCTGCCGGAGTACCCATGGCCACAATTTGCCCACCATGCTCCCCTGCTCCTGGACCAATTTCCACCAAAAGATCTGCATTTTCCATAGTCTCCCCGTCATGTTCATTGACAATCACGGTATTGCCCAGCTCACGCAGTCTTTTTAAAGTGTCTATTAACCTGGAATTATCCCGCTGGTGCAGACCAATTGATGGCTCATCCAGAACATATAAAACTCCAGAAAGCCCTGATCCGATTTGAGAAGCCAGTCTGATTCTTTGGGCCTCTCCACCTGCCAAAGTCATGGCAGCCCGATCCAAAGTGAGATAATCCAAACCCACATCAACTAAAAACTGTAAACGGGCAATAATCTCTTTTAAAATAGGTTTGGCTATTTGCTGCTCTCGATCTGATAAAGTGTTTAATTTCTTAAACCAATCCAAAGCCTCTTTAATGGACATGGCAGTCACTTTATTGATAGCCAGATCACTGACAGTAATCCCCAAAGCCTCTGGTTTTAAGCGGGCTCCTTGACACTGGGGACAGGTTTCCGAAACCATGTATTTTTCAATCTCCGATCTCACATAATCAGACTCTGTTTCTTTAAAACGCCTTTGCAAATAGGTAATAATTCCTTCAAAATTGGTATCAAAATGCGTCCAGCGACCCAATCTATTTTGCCCCTCCACCCGAAAAACTTCATTTCCCGCCCCCAAAAGCAAGATCTTTCTAGCTTCCTGATTAAGCTCCCCCAATCTGGTATTTAAGCTAAAACCATAAACTTTTCCCACTGCCTCAATCATTCTGGTAAACCATGTTTCATGGGTAGCTAGTTTGCTCCAAGGTAAAATTCCACCTTCTGCTATGGATAAAATAGGGTTTAGCACCAAGTCAGGATCAATTTTTAAAAGTGTCCCCAGTCCGCTACATTTTGGACATGCCCCATGGGGAGAATTAAAAGAAAATGTTCTCGGTTCAATTTCAGGCAGGGCCAAATTGTCCAGCGGACAGGCAAATCGCTCACTATAAAGATGATCCTGCATTTTCTTAGGGTGGGGAGGAAATTCCAAAGAAGCATCCAAAACGTCACTAATAATGACAGATCCTTCACCCATTTTGAGGGCTGTTTCAATGGATTGAGAAAGCCTACTCTCCATGCTTTTTTCCAGTACCAGCCTATCAACTACTAAATCAATAGTGTGTTTGTTAGTTTTAATTAAAACCAGATCTTCCGATAAATCCCTAACTTGCCCATCAATTCTCACTTTGGAAAAACCTTTTTTGCGAAGATCCTCAAAAAGTTGTGAATATTCCCCTTTTCTGTCTTTGACTATAGGTGCCAGTATCATAATTCTCTTGAATTTCTGTTTGATAACCGCATCCACTATTTGTTCTGTGCTCATTTGGGAAATTTCCCTACCACAAATGGGACAATGAGGATGACCCACCCTGGCAAATAAAAGCCTCATATAATCATAAATTTCTGTTGTAGTACCCACGGTTGAACGAGGATTGTGGGAAGCTGACTTTTGGTCAATGGAAATAGCAGGTGATAAACCTTCAATGCTATCAACATCAGGCTTGTCCATTACACCCAAGAATTGCCGGGCATAAGCGGAAAGGGATTCAACATATCTTCTCTGGCCTTCGGCATAAAGGGTATCAAAAGCCAAAGATGACTTGCCCGATCCGGAAATCCCCGTAAAAACAATGAGCTTGTTTTTAGGCAGCTCCAGATCAATATTTTTTAAATTATGTTCTCTTGCACCCCTAATAATAATTTTATCTGAAGACATAGCAAATGCTATATTCTAACTCAATTGGCAAGATTTGTGAAGTCCTTAAATGGAGAGTTCTTTGATTTGATCTCTTAGTTTGGCTGCTGATTCAAAGTCCAGCATTTTGGCTGCTTCGTGCATTTGGGCTGTTAATAATTTGATCATTTTGGCTCGCTCTCCCACCGGAATATCATCCACAGTTAAAACCTTTTGACCTGTTTCCTTTTCCACCTCTGCTATTAATCTTTCCCGCAAGGGTTTGACTATTGATTGGGGGGTAATGCCGTGCTTTCTATTGTAAGCCTCCTGATATTTGCGGCGGCGATCTACCTCATCAATAGCTGCCTTCATCGAACCGGTCATATTATCGGCATACATAATTACCTGGCCATTTATATGCCTTGCAGCCCGTCCCATGACCTGAATTAGGGAAGTTTTAGATCGCAAAAACCCCTCTTTATCTGCATCCAAAATAGCTACAAGTGAAACCTCTGGAAGATCAAGCCCCTCTCTTAATAAATTTATGCCCACTATCACATCATATTCACCCAAGCGAAGCGACTGAAGAATATCACTTCTCTCCAAAGTGGCCACATCAGAATGTAAATAATGAACCTTGATGCCTTTTTCTTTAAGATAATCAGCCAAATCTTCAGCTGTGCGTTTAGTTAAAGTAGTTACCAAAGCGCGTTCGTGATTCTTAACTCGTAATTCTATTTCCTGGATTAAATCTTGGATTTGATTCTTGGTCGGCCTTACATCAATTTGCGGATCAAGTAACCCTGTTGGTCTAATCAACTGCTCAACCACTTGACTACTTAAACTTATTTCATACTCATCAGGAGTGGCTGAAGTATAAATTGCTTGTTTAACTCTTCTTTGAAATTCTTCAAAACGAAGCGGCCTGTTATCTAGCGCAGAAGGTAATCTAAATCCAAATTCAATTAAAGTTTCTTTTCTAGATCTATCCCCGTTGTACATTCCCCTAATTTGAGGCAAGGTGATGTGGCTTTCATCAATAATGACCAGATAATCTTCGGGAAAATAATTGAGCAAGGTATAAGGGGGTTCTCCTGGTGCTCTTCCATCAAAATACCTGGAATAATTCTCAATACCATTACAATACCCAAACTGCTTGATCATCTCCAAATCATAGTGAGTTCGCTGTTCCAGTCTTTGCGCCTCTACCAGCTTGCCCTTCTTTCTTAAATCATAAATCCTAAATCTTAAATCACTTTCTATTTGCTTTATTCCCGGTTTTAATCTTTGCTCGGGGGTAATATAATGCTTGGCTGGATAAATAATCTGTGTTCCTTGAAGATTTTCCGTATTACCTGTCATTACTTCCAGTTTCCCAACTTTTTCTACCCTGTCCCCTAAAAAGTGTAACCTGTAACCTTGATCCAGATATGAGGGAAAAATATCCAAAGTATCCCCCCTCACCCTATATGTTCCCCGGTGGAAATCAATATCATTCCTTTCATAGTACATTTTTTGTAAAATTTTCATCACTTGTGACATTCCAGCTTTCATACCTTTACCTATTTCCAAAATGGCCTGGCCGTATTCAACTGGAGAGCCCAGGTTATAAATACAGGAAACAGAAGCTACCACAATCACATCTTGTCGGGTTAAAAGCGAGGCGGTGGTGGAAAGACGCAGTTTTTCAATCTCTTCGTTAATAGAGGCATCTTTTTCAATGTAAGTATCGGATTGGGGAATATAGGCTTCGGGCTGGTAATAATCATAGTACGATACAAAATATTCTACGGCATTTTGGGGAAATAAAGACTTAAATTCCTGGGCCAGTTGAGCAGCCAAAGTTTTATTGTGGGAAATTATCAAAGTGGGCCGCTGCACTCTCTCTATCACATTGGCCATGGTAAAAGTTTTCCCTGAACCAGTTACCCCCAAAAGAACCTGATGTGGAAGGTCTTTATTTAAACCATCCACCAGTTTGTCTATTGCCTGTGGCTGATCCCCGGTAGGCTTAAATTCGGAAACAATTTTGAAATTTGGCATAACAGCAAATTATACCATTTAAGCCTTTATAATCCTTCTATCCCGGATCGCCTTCGCAATACTTCTGAAGATGAACCTGTAAGTATTTCTGGTTCGACAATCTCCATTTCTTTTTCAAGCAGGCTTTTGACTTTATGGGCTAAACCAATAAACAAAATTCCTATTTCTCCTTCGGGGAGAGTGTCTCTTATTCTCTGGGCAATATAAGCCATGCGTTGCTCTGAAAGTGCAGGGGCTTCCTCAAGATACTTTAGGCGTGCCTCTACATATTCATCTTCGGTTGAAGTATTCTGTGTGGCCTTAAAGAGATTGTACTCTTTAACCAAAAGCTTCATATCTTCTGTCCCGACGATATGTGCCCCTTGATCTCTCAACTGACGGATAACATCATAATTGGGTGTTTGGGCCTTAGTGAGAATAAGAGATATATCTTCTTCAGCTGTATTCGGTAATCCGTCCTGATAAACCCTCACCTTTGAAAAATCTATAGGTAAACTTTGAACAAAGGCAGAAATCCTATTCCAGTATTGAGTTTTTAAACCTTCAATTTCTGTGTCAAAAGGGACTCTGCTGCCTAAGCTTCCAAAATCAGCATGGGTATGGACTAAAGGGATAACTATTAAACGACGATTTTGTCCCATAATATAATATTATAGAATACCTAAAGTGAAATTACAAATATGGAGAATTGAGTGTGATATAATGTCTTCGAAATTCAAATTCCAACTGGGGAGCATAAATTTTAGTCTATTTGAATCAATAATCTGCCCAAAAGGACTATGGGCACAAAAAAGACGAAAAAAGATAGAATCCTTAATAAAAAGAGGGACCACATTCATCTTTGGGATTTACCAAAGAGCTATTTTCCTCGTAATACTAAATCGAAAGAGTATTTACAAGATTTAATACGAACCACTTCATCGCTTGATTACATAAATCAAAAAATTCAATATACTGCTCAGATATGTGCATTTAATATAAAATCTATAACTCAAAAATCTGGCTTTAACCCGACCCCTCCAGAGGTTTTTAGGGAATTAAGAGACTTTGTATATCATTATGAGAATTATTGTTTCAGGTTATATGTTTATCAAGAAAAATTACTGCATTTTATAAATGCTATCCTTCCCGTTGGATACGATGATAAAGATGTCCGTATTCAACATATTCTTATCAATCCTGTCGTTAAACAAGCAGGTTTACTACCATTGCTTGGTAAGTTTAAACAAAACAGCAGTCTTTCAGCAGTGATAGGAGAACGAACAGATCTTACCCATAGACTGTATTATGGAAATAAATTTGATCATTATTTTAGACCTAAAACTGAACCTGAAGTTGAGAATGATACAAATAAATACGACAAGTTCAAAAAATGGTGTAGTGAATGGAAAAAAGAAATTACATCACGGGCAACAAGAATAAATATGTGTGATCGAATTATTTCAATTATTAATAACTCGATTGCTCAAAAAATAATTGACTATAAAAACAGTCTAAAGTAAAATATTTTTAACTCGCTTCTATAGAACTGATTTTATTAATCTAACCTCATTTTTCCCAAAAAACAACCCACCGAGACATCCCGATGGGCTGTTTATCCAAACCGAACCTAAAAGAATTTAGTTCTTTTTCCCTGCTTTCTGACCAGCTTGGGAATTAGAATTAAATGGATTCTGTAAACCAGGCGCACTCAAAATACCTTTTCCCAAAACACCGCTTTGGTATAGTTGATACGCTTTAGAATCAGGAATTACAGGGTATGTAATTCCGTTAAGTTCCACGCTGTTGAATTGAGCTCTCAAGCCATTAAAGTTACCACTTGTTCCAACGACAAAGTCTATAGAATAAACTTTATCAGTATTGTCAATACTATATAGTGGTAATAGACCAAGAACAGTACTAAAAGGGTCCCAATAAGACGCAAAACCAGTTCTGGGATCATCTGTTGACCAATAATTGTAACCTGTCAAGGCATCCCGGTTAATAAAACTAACATCCGGAATTACCGCAGTGGTAGGCCAATTATCACCAGAAAGGAAATTGTCGGCTCCTATTGAAGCTGCGCTGTGACCTGAAAACATCCAATCCATTCCTGTACCGTCAAGCCCTCCATCGTTATCTGCGTCAATATTCAGGATAACTTCCGGGGCGAATCCACCCGCACCAGGAGTAATTACCTTTGCGTTATACGATAAAGAGGCAATTGTATTTAGTGCAATTCCGCCAGGAATATCTAACCTAACATATGCGTATCCCGCAGCTCCATCAGGTGTATATAGCTCAACAACTGTACCTATTGGAGAAGCGGTTGCTCCTGCACCTAGAGTGCTAAATGACACAGTGTTTACAGCAAAAGCTGGGACTGCTGTAGCTGCCAAAAACATGGCACCTGCTGCAGCTCCAACTAAAAACTTTTTAATATTCATTTTTTCACCCCCTTTCTATTTGAAAATTTATAACAATCTTAACAGGATATTACTTTTTATGTGAGCAGCTTTTCTATGTTATAGTATCTTCTATTAAGTTGTCAAGAGTTAATCTTCCGAAAGCTCTCCAATCACAAGCAATCTCTTAAATGTAGTTCCGGGAGGCCAACAGGTCATCAGGGTAACAGTTTTTTTTGATCCATCTCCTGATAAATATTTAACCTCCCCTGCACCCACAGTTTTTTTATCAGTGACTAGGTATTTAAATTTCTCATCGCTAAAATAAAGGTCTATTTCATCTCCAACTACCATCTTATCCAAAAGATAAAAAATAGAATTATATCTTTGAGCTTCGTAAAAATTAACTGATGAGTGAGAAAATAAAAACACATTGCCCGCCTCACCCGGGAAAACTGTAGACTGGGCATGAGCTATACCTTGTGTTAATGCCGCCTGGTATTTTTTCGCATTGTACGGATCCACATTGGCAATAATTTTGGCATTCGCGCCAATTTTAGGAATTACTATTCCAAATTGGCTATCTTGGGGGTTGATCTCCCTTTTAATTGCCAGCTTTCCCTGAGATTTTTCAAGTTGATAATTTAACTCCACCTTGATTACCGGGTAAAAGACAGCCACAAAAATAACAATGCCAAAAACTATACTTATAAAACCTGTAAATATCAGGACAGATGATATTGTTTTCATTTAGGAGAATTATTGCTGTCTGGATCTGTAGTAATAATAACCACCACCTAAAATAATTATAACCAAAAATGCAAGGAAAATGTTTTTAGGTGTAAATATTTTCTTCTCCGGAGTTTCTGCTTCAGATGGCCCTTCTTCTTGAGGAGAAGGTATTCCTTCCCCTAAAATCTCTCCTTCGGAAGTTGCTTCTTTTTCAGCTGCTCCCAGAATCTCTCCCTGTCCAACTTGAGAGGTGGCAACAGGAATAGCTCCTGCACCTGGAGTGGGAGAGGCTGAAACTGTAGTAGTAGTGGTGGTGGTGATCACAGTAGTAAAGCTGTCCCCTGCCACTCCGGATCCATTTCCAGCATCATCAAAAGCTCTAATGGCAAAGTAATAAGTTTTTGAACAATCCGGCACCACATTGGTAAAAGTGCTTTCCAGATTAGGCCCGATCGAAACCGTACCGACTTCCGTAGAAGAATCAGCTGTAAAACTGGTCTGGTCTGACCTGTAAATCTTCACTTTAGTAGTCCTACCATCGTCAGCGGTCTTGAATTTAATTTTATAATCACAACTGGATAACTGCTCTTTGCTATAGGAAGGTGTCCCGGGAGAATCGGTTGAGAAGGCCACAGAAACTATTGAGCTTTCTGCTGTCTCGGCTCCGGCCACCGCACTCACCTTAAACTCATAAGTACCCTGGGAAGAAATTATCGAAGACGTGACATCGCAATTGCCGCTGTTACCACCTGACGCAAGGACCATATCAGACCCAAACTGGCTAAAGGCAGCCTCCGATGGCCCTTTTTTCAGACATTTAACAGTTATCGGCCTGCCCTGAATATCCAGGGTCACAAATCCTATCTTAAAGTTATTTTCTCTTGAGGGACTTTTAGGCGTTTCAATTTTAACGGAGAGGTCCGCAGCAAATACCTGTCCTGTTAAGACAAACATAAAAGCGAATATAAAGCTTAAAAATTTAACTGTAAGTTTACTCATATTTTTTCCTTAGGGTCATACCTTTCCAGGCCAGTCCGGCGCCACCAACAAGCAGGAAGGTAGCCAGAATTAACCAGATCGCATTGGCACCTGTGGCAGGAAGCTCTGTCGAGATCCCTAAAACCTCACCCTCTTTTTTCTCTATCTTCTCAACTTCTACCCCTGTGCTTGCGCCCTGGTCTTTGACCACATTAACCTCTGTTCCGACAAAGAATCCGCTGCTTTCGTTTGCCAAAACTGTGGCTGAAATCAGACTCGTGCCCTTAGACCAGGCCAAATCCTTATACAATCCCGGGTCTGTACCGGCATCAATATCGGCAATATAAGTTAGGGTCACAGTCTCACCTGTTTGCATATCACCTAAATTCCAGGCTCCAGGAGAAGCATAAGTTGGCTCTGAAACTACCAAACCCGGGTTCATATTGGAGCTGGCTGTCCAAGAACCGGTTCGATATCTGAAGCCGGCCGGTGGGAGATCAATTAAGGAGACGTTCGATAGGGAACTACCTGTTAAGGTGACTGTTAGGGTATAAAGTACATTTGCTCCTGCTGAAACATCAATGCCTGTTCTGTTATTTGCTTTGGTTAAAGTTAAAACAGGCGGTAGCAATTGGTTAGTGAAGGTGCAGGTGGTTTGCGACTCGCTTGTCACATTAATTTCGATTGAATTAGTAGTGCCGGTTTGTTCATTTGAACAGAACCAGCCCAAAAGCGCGTATCCTGTTTGTAAATCTTCGGAAATAGTGTAGGAATCGGTTGTTAAGGTTTTTGATTGACCTGTGGCAATATTCTGCTCACCATCTGCAATATCCCAAGTCCAATTGGTTGCTCCCTGCACATCTCCCTCATCATCACTGTCTCCATCGCCATTATTATCCAAATTCTTAATAATAGTAATTAAACCTGTATCCCTGGTATTAGTAAAGGTACAAACCAAATCCTGACCGGGTTCTACAGTAACTTCAATGCTTTCTGAAGGGTCATACGCATTCTCATCGTCACATTCAACCAAAGTTACATGATATCCTTCTTTTTGGTCTTCTGAAATTATGTAAGAACCAGCCGGCACTTCCTGGCTGGTATCCCCAGTAGCAAAGTCTCCCTGTCCGTCTATATCCCAAGTCCAATCAGTGGCATTTGGTTCATCCACTTGACCATCACCATTGGTGTCAACATTTTTATGAACAGTAATTGTACTTCTACCCTGGTTGCCAAAATCAACAACCGAGATTTGCCCGGAGTTGGTAATTTGGACTGTTTCACAATTACTGTCAGCCGGTTTTGTTCTTTGCCAGGCAGGTTGTTGTTCTTCTTCACAAACTGTGTACGAACCAGGTCCAAGATCTAAAAATTCATAATTACCGTCTGCATCTGTCGTTGTTGATAGCTCTTCCCCATCCAGAATGCCATTCTCATTTGCATCAAGAAAGATCACCCATCCTTCCAAACCCCACTCTTCATCTCCTATTTCGCCATCGCCGTCTTTATCTTCAAACTTTATACCCTCAATTGTGCCATTTTGGAAATTGCCAAAGTTATTATCTGTAGAAGAATCACCCGGATTTAGATTTATCGATAGTGGAGCGAAAATCTGTGTCCAACCAGGTAGCAGATCTTCAACCAAGGAATAAACACCCTGAACGATATTAGTAAAAGAAAAATTACCAAATCCATCTGTGGTTTGTTGACCAAGTAGTTCTTGAGTATCATTGTTAAATAAGTAAATAGTCCAGTCTGAAAGCACCCCTACTAAAGAACTATTTGAGTTAACCTCTTGTTTAGTTCCGGAAATTGTACCTCTTTGGGTGTTGGTAAATGTACAAGTAACATCAGCACCGGAGGTGATTGTAATCGTAACCTTGCTGTTATCAATATCTGTTGTGCCGCCGGTTGAACAAGTTAAATTGGTCAAATCCCAACCACCAAGTGATTCCTCGGTTACAATGTATTCACCTGCCAGTAAATCGCCGAGGACTTTATCACCGGTATTGCCAACAGTTTGAATCTCGAAGATTTCCTCGGTGGGAATAACCTCGTAGGTGAATGTATCATCGCCGCCAATGGTGCTCTTGACAATAGTAATTGAACCGAGCTTGAAATTGCCAAAGTTTTTGGTGTTGTTTTCTCCGGAAGTATCAATGTTAACTGTTTGACATCTTGGACCCTCCTCGAAGCTTGACGGAGAATTATTGTTATTGTTGATATTTGGGAATAGCTGAGTCCATCCACTTTGTAATACTTCGCAGGCTCTATAGCTCCCCGGCTCTAAACCTGTAAAACTATATTCGCCGCTGTCGTCTGTTACATCTGTAGCAACTAATGTCCAAGGGGTTGTAGTAATGTCGTAAAGCCTAATGGTCCACCCGGAAAGGGATGGTTCTCCTGCTTCCTGTGCGAGTTCATCTCCATCTAAATCCTCAAATTTCTGTCCAGATACAGAGCCTAGTTCAAAGTTGCCAAAATCAATTCCGTTGACTGTTTGGTCATTAGCCAAAACAATGGGTGCGGGATTTACGGTTGTTTGCACCCAACCGGTTTTGGTAGTTTCCGTCACTGTGTAAGTTCCGGCAGGTAAGTTGGTAAAGGAGTAATTACCATTGCTGTCGGTCACCGTGGAAGTGTTAACCGGCCCGGAAATATTGATCGTCCAACTGGGAAGACCGGGTTCGCCGGCGTCTTTGTCTCCGTCACCGTTTTCATCTTCAAACTTCATACCGCTAATTTGTCCGGGAATATCGTCATTGGTGATAGTACATGTTTTGCTGTCGCCATTTCCAATCGTTCCGGAACAATCCTCCCCTAGGGTTTTTAAGTAACCGGAGACTTCAATCTCATCAACAGAATAAGAACCGGCACCTAAAATCACAGTAGTCCCAGATTCAGAACCTGGGAAAAATGCAGGATCAGGCTGATTTCCGGTCACGTTCAGAATAAAGTTTATGGCATCCAGCGTACCTCCATCATTATTAATGACATGCTTTTTGACAACCAGTAAAGCTGCCTGATCATCGTTGGTGATGGTACAGGTTTTAGTCTCTCCAGGCAGAAGAGTCACATTACCGTTCTCGTCACAGTCTTGACCCCATCCTGATGGTGTATAACCAGTAAGCGTGCTCTCACTGACTGTGTGGGAACCAGCATCAACTTCGTTGTCACCCCAGAACGCTTCTTGCTCATCAATAGAAACATCGAAGTCATCCTGAGTGGCGGTGCCGCCATTATCGTTTGGTAGATTCTTAACCAGAATGAGATGAGCCGGCTGATCATCATTGGTAATAATACAGGTCTTGTTGTCACCAGGCAATAAAGTGATATTACCATCTTCGT
Organism: uncultured Gammaproteobacteria bacterium; assembly: GCA_964625535.1. GTDB lineage: Bacteria > Patescibacteriota > Microgenomatia > Daviesbacterales > UBA10151 > UBA9644. The sequence goes on along the minus strand of CAZVEX010000008.1, from coordinate 11,474 downwards.
CACAATCACCGCCCCAAACTGATGGTTCGTAACCTGTTAAGCTATCCTCACTAACAGTCAGATCACCTGCATCAACTATGTTTTGTCCCCAATTTGCCAACTCGTCATCTATGTAAACATCGAAATCGTCTTGGGTAGCTGTCCCGCCATTATCATTAGGAAGATTTTTTACCAAAGTCAAAGTCGGCGCAATGTCATCATTGGTAATAGTACAAGTAATATCATCACCCGGATCCAAAACAATTTCCTCGCCCAGCTCAGATGGGCATTTCGGATCGCCAGTGATAGAAACAAAGCTGTAACCTTCCAGTCCTTCCTCATCAATAACATATGCTGTGTTTGCCTCAAGCGTATGAGTTTCGCCGGAATTCACAGTTTGCTCGTCAATAGACAGACCAAAATCGTTTTCCTCTGCCTGACCGCCGTTATCATTATTAACCTCTTTAACAAGTGTTAATTTTGGCGCAATATCGTCATTGGTGATAGTACATGTTTTGGTTTCACCCAAGGTAATGGTTCCCGAACAATCCTGCGAGAAGCTGGCGGAATAACCTGAGGGACCTTCTTCGGTTACATTATATGTTCCAGGCTCAACAATACTGTCAGTGCCGGGGGCCTCTTCTCCGCTAAAGGAGGAACCTCCGCTTTGGACAACCACCCCATTAATTGTCATCGTGAAGTCGGAAGCATTAGCTGTCCCACCATTATCATTTTCAACATGCTTAATAACAATCAGATGGGTCGGTTTGTCATTATTGGTAATGGTACAGGTGGCAGTTCCGCCGTTTGGAATAACTACATTGTTGCAGTTATCATAGGTGGTATCATAGCCTGCTACGCTTGGTTCGGTTATAGTGTAGGTTCCGGCATCAACAGTCAGGTCATTTTGGCCATCATCTTCAAAGGAAACCGCACTTGCACCGTTAACAGAGAAAGAGAAATCATCCTCATTTAATGTCCCGCCATTATTATTAATTACAACTTTTCTGACAATTAAAGTCCCTGCAGCATCATCATTAATAATGGTACAAGTAGCACTCTGTCCTAAATTAAGAGTAATTTGGTTGCCATCCTGAGTACCACCCTGGCAAGACCAAGAACTGGCGCTGTAACCGGCAGGACCGCCGGATTCAGACAAATTATAGGTTCCGGCATCAAAAGAGGGACCATTACTAACCGAGGGACCCTGTCCGCTAAATCCAGTCGGGCCAGAGGCAGTCAACGTCCAAGCTGATGGTAGAGCTGTCCCACCGTTATTATTGGTGACTGATTTAACAAGGGTCAAGGATGGAACATTATCATTATTGGTGATAGTGCAGGTAATATTTTCCCCCTCATTTAAAGTAACTGTACCTCCAAGGACTTGTGGGCATTTATTATCACCGGTGATTGAGACAAAGCTGTAACCGTTAAGACCGGATTCGTTAATTGCAATAGGAGCGTTGGCATTAACTGCTTGGGGAACCCCTGAAGTCACCGACTGGCCACCGACTGAAATACCAAAGTCATTTGGACCAGCGGGACCACCATTATCGTTAATAACCTCTTTGATAAGGGTAATCGTTGGCGCATTATCATTATTAGTGATAGTGCAAGTCTTGGTTTCACCTAGAGCTATTGTTCCTGAACAATCAGCAGAATCAGATTCTGTATAACCAGCAGGACCGGTTTCAGTGACATCGTAAGCACCCACACTGGTCAAGGTTTTGTTAGTACCTGGTGATTCTGCACCAGGGAATGAATTACCTCCGGTAGCTGTCACACCATTAATGGTCATGGTGAAATCAGAAGCAACTGCATTCCCGCCGTTATCATTAGTTACCTGTTTAATTATAATAAGATGTGCAGCCTGATCATTATTCGTAATGGTACAAGTAGCAGAACCGCCGTTGGGAATAACAACATTAGAGCAGTTATCATAGCTTGTATCATAGCCGGTAACTGCCGGTTCTGTAATGTTGTATGTTCCTGCATCAACTGTTAAATCATTCTGACCATCCGCCTCGAACGACTGAGCTTGACCGCCATTCACTTCAAAGGAGAAATCTTCCGGATCCAAAGTTCCACCATTATCATTGGTGACTACTTTTTTAACTATAAGTGTTGCTGATTGATCATTATTAGTAATTGTACAAGTTGCCGATCCGCCGTTAGGAATATTTACATTGGAACAATTATCATAAGTGGTAGTGTAGCCGGAAACAGCTGGTTCAGTTATATTGTATGTCCCTGCATTAACTGTCAGGTCATTTTGCCCATCGCTCTCAAAAGCAACCGCACTACCGTCGTTGACTTTGAAGGAAAATTCTTGAGCTGATTTAGTACCTCCATTGTCATTTACAACAATCTTTTTAACTATTAAAGTTCCTGCCTGATCATTGTTAGTAATAGTGCAAGTTTGGGAACCGCCGTTTGGAATATTAAGGTTAGAACAATTATCATAAGTAGTTGTATAACCTGTAACTTGAGGCTCAGTAACGTTATAAGTTCCTGCATCAACAGTCAGATCGTTTTGTCCGTCAGCCTCAAATAAAGTTGCGCCACCGCCGTTTACCTGAAAGCTAAAATCAGCTGCTGTTTTAGCGCCGCCATCATCATTGACCACAACTTTTCTAACAATCAAAGTACCGGACTGATCATTATTGGTAATAATACAAGTCTTTGTTTCTCCGTTGGCAATAGTACCTGTACAATCTCCTGATGTAGAGGATGAATAACCGGCTACCGAGTCTTCAGTTACTGTAAAGCTTCCTGCTTTAACCATAGTGTTTATACCAGGACTTTCTGCTCCGGGGAAGCTGACTCCTACACCTACGGATGTACCATTAATATGCATAGTAAAGGCAGATGCGGCAGCAGTACCTCCATTATCATTTACAACATGCTTGATAACTATCAACTGAGCAGGCTGATCATCATTGGTTACTGTACAGGTTTTTGTTTCACCATTAGCGATAGAGGTTGAACAATCTCCGGACAGACTGCCGCTATAACCAGCCACCGGGTCTTCAGTAACGGTATAATTGCCGGCATTAACTGTAGTATTGGTACCTAAACCAGTGACTCCAGGGAAGCTGACTCCAATACCAACTGCTGTTCCATTAATATGCATAGTAAAGTCTGAAGGAGTTTTTGTCCCATTATCATTGTTAGTTACATTTTTGATAACTATTACATGAGCCGGCTGATCATCATTGGTAATGGTACAAGTTTGGATACCACCATTAGGAATAACAACATTGCTACAATTATCATAGGTTGTATCATAGCCGGGAACTGCCGGTTCAGTTATATTGTACGTTCCTGCGGAAACAGTTAGGTCATTTTGGCCATCAACTTCGAAAGCAACCGGACTGCCGTTATTGACTTTAAAAGAGAAATCATCCTCGCTTAACGTTCCGCCATTATCATTAACCACAACTTTTTTAACTATCAAAGTACCTGCCTGGTCATCATTGGTAATAGTACAAGTGGCAGAACCACCGTTGGGGATATTAACATTAGAGCAATTGTCATAAGTTGTTGTGTAGCCAGAAACAGCTGGTTCGGTTATATTGTAGGTGCCAGCATTAACTGTCAAATCGTTTTGGCCATCAGCTTCAAAAGCCGTTGCGCCTGCCCCATTAACTGAAAATGTAAAGTCATCAGGATTCAAGGTTCCGCCATTGTCCTTAACAACTACCTTCCTAACAATCAGTGTAGCAGCTTGGTCATCATTGGTAATGGTACAGGTTTTATTATCGCCTAAAGCCAGGGTAATTGTTCCATCCGCATTACAATTCCCGCCCCAGGAAGAAGCAGTGTAACCAGTTTGACTCACTTCACTGGCAGTATGCACTCCAGTAGATACCTCATTGGCCACCCCGCTTGTGACATTATTTCCGTCTATTTTTAAAGTAAAATCAGCAACTTGTTTTGTGCCACCATTGTTATTAATGACGGTTTTGGTGAGTGTTAGTGTTGTTTGCTGTTGGCGGTTTGTCACATAAACATCAGTTGTTTGCCCGGGATTAACTGTGATTTGTGCTCCCCCTGTTCCAATATCGCTATCAGGAGTTATACTAAATAATGTGTAGCCTGCCGGGGGAGTATCCTCAGTAATAGTGTGGGTACTTGCAGAAACATTTGAATAAGTGACAGTCCCTCCGTCTGTAAATGTTTGAGGACTTGCGCCGTCCAGTCTGACTGTAAAGTTTTGCGTAATATCAGTGATATCCTCCCCATTTGGACCCTGAACATCTTTATGAACAATTATTGTTCCATCCTGAAGAGTATTGGTGATTGTACAAACAATATCGTCCTCTTCCTCCAGTAGAACAGACAACGGGCCTGAATCATTTGACTCTGCAACAATACTGCCTGTCCCATTTAAATCGCGACAAACAATTGCTGAATTATAGTTTGAAAGATTGGTGTTTGTACCAGCAGTTTCACCCACAGTATAGGTAGTACCACTATTACCTGTTGATAAAACCTGCTCGCCAGTTGTCCCACCATTACCCACGTTAGATGCATAGGAGGTACCATTTATCTGCAGGTTAAATAAACCAGGATCATTAGCAGGATCTAGAACTTTTGTGACTTCAAGTCTTCCTGTTTTTTCTTTGAAGATAATACAATCAGATGGGTCAGAATTAGGTTGTTGAGAGGGGTAGGAACACACATCAACCAGTGTGGCTACCGAAGCGCCACCCACATCATTTAAAGCAATACTACAACTTGCCTCGGTGTCATTGGGATAAGCATCTCCGGCAGGAAATGGATCCGTGGGTTGAACAGATGCTGAACAAGAAGTATCCTGGCTTTGTGGTATGACGACAATCGGATTCGTACACCGATCGGCTTTGCCGTCTCCGCAAGAATATAATGTTGTAGACTGGATTACGGCCGGGTCTCCCCCTACTGTAACGCAGAGAGAGTAATTAACCAAACCATCTCCATCAGTGTCAAATAAACTACAACCATCGCCCGTATTTTGACCTGGCCAGGAATTTTCATCCCAGTTCCATAAAACACCTACTGAAGTAGGCAAATTATTATAATCAGCGCACATTCTGGTTAGATCCTTTTGACCGGGTTTATCGTTGGCGCCAGCTGAATCTTCCGTACAACCGGATTGCGGAGCATCTGTGAATGAAGTTGTGGCTAGAATTTGGCCTGATAAATCTTGAGCTTCTACATTATATAATGGCCTATATGTCCCATCCAGTTGATAAAAGTAGACAAAAGACCCATTTTCATCTGTTGTTACTTTATCTTCAAAGCGGTAATTATCGGCTGTGATAATTAGCTTCAATTCAATTTCTTTCGGGAAATCAGAACCGGTGATTACCGCAGTGTCTGTAGGTGCATAATCAGCCTTATCGGTTGATAGAGAGGCAGAAGATACGTCTTGAGTTGCAAGATCTAACTGCAAACTTTGGGCATCAGTATTTTCTAAAATTGTAGCTGAAAGAAGACCTTTTGCAGAGAGTTCAGGAGTTTGAGAAGGACTTGGACTTATCTCTGGCGGTGCATTTGGTTGTCCTACAGTTGGCAAAGGTGTACCACTATCTTGAACTTGATCTGTTGGAGAAGGCTCAATTGAAGGACTAGGTGAGGGAGTTAAAGTAGGGGAAGCTTCCGGTAATACAGACGGTGAAGGAGAGGGTTCAGGGCTAATTGTCGGTTCTAATGTGGGTTCCGGAGTAGGTGTAGGGCTTACCTCTGGTTCGACGGAAGGCGTTGGTGTTGGTTCCAGTGTCGCGGTAGATGTGGCTTCCTGGGCATAGACTAAGGAGGCACTTATACCCGGTGCAACCGAGTAAAAAATCAACAGGAAATTTAAAACAATAGAAAGAACTTTATGAGCTATACTTGTTTTCGTAAAAATCTTCACCTTATATAAGCAGGATCAAATCCTTTAGAGATTTACTATAGATTACCACACCAATCTAAATAAATCAAGTATGAAATTGAGGTATTGACAAATTCGGCTTATCTTTGGTAATCTTATGGTATTATTATGCCGGTAACTTTATACCGCCGCCAAAAACAAATTTTAGATTTTATCAGGCAATACATTGACAAATACGGATATTCTCCCACTCTGGCCAATATTGCCGAAGCCATCGGAGTTTCCTCTTTGGCTACGGTTCATGAACATCTTGGTTCCCTGGTTAAAAAAGGGGTTATTAAAAAATATGAGGGAGCAGTCCGGGGAATTGAAGTGGTGGATCAAAAAATTTCCCAAGCTCTAACCGGTATTGAACTTCCCATTTTGGGCTTTATCGCAGCGGGCCAGCCCATCATGACTTATACCGACCCGGATGCCAGTTTAAATATTCCTCCCGCCATGATATCCGGCAAAAAAAGATCGTATGTTTTACAGGTAAAGGGGGATTCCATGATTGAGGACGGGATTTTGGACGGAGATTTTGTCATTATCGAGGAACAACTGGAGGTTTTTGACGGAGACATAGTGGTTGCCCTCCTTAATAACGGGCTGGCTACTTTGAAGCGATTTTTCAGGGAACCCGGCAGGATCCGTCTTGAACCTGCCAATTCCTCCATGACTCCCATTTATGCTACAGATGTAAAAATCCAGGGTAAATGCGTCGGGGTAATCCGCAGGTTTAATTAACCAACTCCATTCTGATATACTATCCTTTATGCACTTTGACCTTATTTCTTTAATCCAGACTGTTGGATATTTAGGGGTTTTTGCCATTGTTTTTCTGGAATCGGGACTTTTGATTGGTTTTTTCTTTCCGGGGGACTCTCTGCTTTTTACTGCAGGCTTTTTGGCCTCACAAGGTTTTTTTGATATTAAAATTTTAATTGCCGGCTGCTTTATTGCGGCAGTGGCGGGAGACAGCATTGGTTATTTTATTGGAAAAAAACTGGGACCAAAGATCTTTACCAAGGAAAATTCTTTTCTTTTTCAGAAAAAACATCTGGAGCGGGCCCAGCGGTTTTATGATAAACACGGCGGCAAAACCATTATTTTGGCCAGATTTATTCCTGTTATCCGCGCTTTTGCCCCAGTGGTGGCGGGCGTTGGCACCATGGATTATAAAAGATTTGTTTTTTTTAATTTTTTCGGGGCGGTACTTTGGGCAATCGGAGTCACTTTGGCCGGTTATTATTTAGGCAGCCTGATTCCGGATGTGGATAAGTATTTATTGCCAATTGTGGGGCTGATCATTATCGCCTCGGTTCTGCCGGCTCTGCATCATTTACTAACCGATGCGGAAATCCGGGCCAGTTTGGTTAAAAGAATAAAGAGAAAGTAATGCTTTACATCATAGCAACTCCCATAGGTAATTTAAAAGATATCACTTTAAGAGCTCTGGAAACTCTGGCAAGTGTTGATGGCATAATTTGTGAGGATACCAGAAGAACATCTATTCTTTTGGGCCATTACCAAATCAAAAAACCGTTAATTATTTTAAATGATTTTAATGAAGCCAAAATAGTAAATTCTATAATTGATAAATTAAAGTTAGGCCAAAATTTTGCTTTAGTCTCCGATGCGGGAACTCCTCTCATATCTGATCCGGGCTATAAACTGGTCAGAGAATGTCTCCATCAGGGGATTGAGGTTGATTCACTACCAGGACCCTCATCTGTTATCACAGCTTTAACTCTATCAGGCCTGCCTCCTGATAAATTTATGTTTCTTGGATATCTTCCGGAAAAACAAGGTCATAGAAAAAAATTACTCTCTTCTTTGACAGAAAAAATTACTTATATTATTTTTATTGCGCCCCATAAATTAATAAAAATCCTGAAAGAAATGAAGGAAATTCTGGGAGATATTGAAGTAACTATGGCCCATGAACTAACCAAAATCCATCAAAGCGTAAGATCCAAAACAATCAGCGAATGGCTTGTTAGCTTAAGAAGTCCCAAAGGAGAGTATGTGCTTTGCTTCCGCCTGGTAAAGTAAATCCCTGACAGAAGGAGTCTCGTACCTTTCAACAACCACCCCATATACCCCTTTTTCCACCAAAAAATCCAAAACTTCCGGATACAAAACAATGCTTCCCGCTGCCAAAAACGGTATTTTTGATTTATGCAAAATTTTTAGGCCATCCTCCAAAAATTTAAGCAGACCCCCAACTTGCCTTTTATAAAACATCAGTTCTGCTTCCTGGTGATCAAAGCCGGCAAAATGGGCTATCAGCTCATCAAGATTTAAAACTACCCCATCCACTCCGACCATCAGATACTCTTCCAAATTGATGATATTTTCCGGAGTGGCCACCTCCATCCAAATCTGCAGGGAATTTTTGCGCATCAACCTTTTAACAGCCAATTCTCTTTTAATCTGCAAAAGTTCCTGCTGGGACCTGACAAAGGGGATAACAACATGAACATTACGATGTCCGCCGTTATGTTTGTTACGGGCAAAGAGCAAGGCTTCGCAGAGAGGATCAAATAAACTTTTTTGATGAAGCAAACGTAGCGCTCCCCGTACCTTACCCATGCCTTCGGATTTATCAGCCAACTTGACCAAAACAGGGGCATCTGGAAAAACACAAGCAGTTTCTACCATCCGCAAAATTAAATTCTCCAGAGAATCTCTCGGTTTGTTTAGATCAAAGATTTTTTCAGATGCTATATATGCACCGTCAATGTTTTTTTCGACGGTCAAGCCTCCGGAGCAATCAAAGAATACTTTCACTGCGCTTTTTGCACCCTTAGCTTCATCCTGGCTGTACACCCCGGGGGTGTGCTGCGCAGACACATCGGGATATGTTAAAGGGTGCAAGCCGGTTAATTTCACTCCCCCACCCTGCCTGCCGGCAGGCAGGTCTACCATCCATTCATATTCATGAGGAATAAATAATTTTTTATTTGCCTCCTTTACTATCTCATCCAGCTTTTTTAAATCTTTAGGATGCAGCCGGCCGGATTTAACTGAAATCACCGTATCATCCTGCAGAGAGTCAAAGTAGACTCTGCCATAGGCCTCTGGCCTGTTGACAAAAACCACCACTTGCGGATCCAATCCTTGGGTGATTCCGGGATAAAAACCATCCTTCCACAACCTTTGTTTAACCTGATCAAGCCAGACAGTCAATAGGTCCAGCCAGAGCTTTTTTACCGATTTAATTATTTTTCCGTTTACAAGAAATTGTTTATGTTTCCCGATCTCTCTGGTTAAAACTTCCGGAGGGGGAGTAGAGTTTATTTCTTTTTTAACCAAAGTCAGGGACTGCTCAAAAATCTCTTTGTGGCCAAAGTCAAAATGCTCTAAAATAGTTTTAAGATGCAGTTCGGGCGGCGTAACTGCTACACCTGCTGCCACTGGCAATCCTGATCTTGCCAATTTACCAAAAGCCACATTAAGATTGCCAAAAATTAAGCTATCTTCATCGCTTAAAAGTTTAATGGGCAGAACTTCCAACATATTACTCCGTAACCTTTATGGTATCTCCCACCTTGATATTTAATCTTGCAACTGTTCCCGCCGAAACCTCCAGTAGCTTATCAATCGGTTCTTTGGCCACATATATTGGCAAATCCGCGTCTTTTTGTTCAGCCAAAGGCGGGGAAACATTTTCCAAAAGATCTACCACCCGATCCCCTTTAATCCAGATAAAATCCAAAGGGAAGCTCACCTCTTTCATCCAAAAGGGGTATTTGTCCTCATTGGGAAAAATAAAAAGCATCCCTTGTCCCTCCGAGAGTGCGCTTCGTCCGCCCAAACCCTTGCTTCTTTTTTCCTTGGTATCGGCAATCTCCACTTTTAGTTTGCTTTCATTGATGGTAACTTGCGCCGCTTTGATAGGCTGGGGAAGAAAAGGAATATAGGGTATTTTGTTAGTATAGATGGCCAGTGCAAAAAAAATTACCACCACCAGCAGGAAAAATTGAATCAAAAACTTCTTCATATAATTAGTTTAACACATCTTCCAAAGACCCAAGTTTTGCTCTCTGGCTTTTACTTGGGCCTCCAGAAACTGCTGGCTAAATTTCACATCCGGCGGAATGGTTAAAACCTTGGCAAAACCGGTCCTGATCAGATAATCGTTAACAAAAAGCAAAGTCCCCTCCGGAAGCGGGAGGTATACATAACGCAATAACCTGCCGTATTTATCTGTGTCAGAAATATCTTTTTCCAAAATCACCCTTTTGCCTTCTACCAATTCCCTGTTTTTGCCGGCGGCTTCTTTGCCGAAACATTCCACGGTTTTTCTGGGATCCTTGGTTTCAGGGGTATCCACTCCCAAATATCTCACCCTTTGGCCTCCTTCTATCTCAATAGTATCACCGTCTATAACTTTAGTTACAAGGACTCCAGAAGGGGTAGTTTGGTTTTCTGGGGTCTTAAAAACAATCATCAAAAAAATAAAACCGAAAATTATAACTAAAATTACAAAAATAATTAGAGCTTTCATCTGCTAATTTGTGAAAACTTGGGTGAACATTTCGCCGTTTATGCCGCCATCAATCACTCCTATTCCGATTTTGCCATAATCCTCCGATAAAATATTGGCCCGATGGCCTTCGGAGTTCATTAAACCCTGATGGGCCAGCTCCACACCGGGGGCATAAGCCAAATTTTCTCCAATCACCAGAAAATCCACTCCGGCCCGGGTGGCTCTATCTACCACATTCTCGCCTTCGGGTGAATAATGAGAAAAGTAACCTCTTTTAAACATATCTTCACTGTGAGATCTGCCAATTGACCGAAGCCGTTCATCAAAAGTAAGCGCCTTTAACCCTTGACCAACCCTTTCTTTATTCACTAAATCAATCATGGCCTGCTCGGATAGTGGATCAATCTTAAAATCGCTGGTCTGGAAACCTAAATTGACCCTTTCATTCCCTTTTGGTTTAATCGTTAAAAAGGTCAGGGTATCATTGGCCACTCCCCCAAAAACCTGTTTGACAGGAGCTTCCAAACGGTAGGCATTTTTTAAAATAACGCTGCCAAGTTTGGAACTTTGAACTGCCCTTTTAATAGACGGCTGGACGGGAAAAGTGGCCAAAAGAACCAGGGTTAAAGAAATAAAAATTAAACCTCTAAGGAAAGCCGGCAGGATGGAAAGCGCTCTGGAAAAAGGAATTTTCCAAAAAGGGATCTTGGGAAGGATTAAACGAACCAGAGCAAAGAAAATTGCTTCTGTTGTAAACCACATCAGAAAAAAACCCAGGACCAAAGATAATCCATGGGCTACTTGAAATTGGTTTTCAATAAATCGAGCAGGCAGATTGTAATAGCGGAAGGATACAAAAAGAGCCAGCAGAAAACTTAAAAAATCCAAAAGTTCCAAAATCAAAGGCCTGCCCAAGGCATCCAAAACAAATACCAGCAAAGTAACAATTATCACCAAATCCACCCAGTTCATCCCCGGATTCATATTTATATGATAGCAAATTGAGGACAAATTTAGTAAAATACATTCATGGTCCGGTAGCTCAACGGTAGAGCAGTAGCCTTTTAAGCTATTGGTTCTGGGTTCGAATCCCAGCCGGATCAC
>CAZVEX010000007.1:0-44138 GCA_964625535.1 uncultured Gammaproteobacteria bacterium | reverse complement strand
CAGAAACATCATAAATCACCCCCAAAACAGGCTGGTTATTTTGCAAAAGGCCAATGGAAACCGCAAAAAGAGACAGCCCTTTAATATAAAAAAGAGATCCATCCAAAGGATCAATCACCCAGGTATATGCTGATCCTTTATTAATCCTGTTTTTCTCTTCCGCAATAATATTATGATTTGGGAAATTTTTAGTTAAAATCTTCACAATTTTTTCTTCTGCTTCCACATCCGCTTTGGTGGCAAAATCGCTACGATCCTCATGTTTATAATTCAGCTCGTGTTTCTCTCCGTAATATTTGGAAATTATTTTTCCAGCCTCCAAGGCTGCTTTTTTGGCAATTTTTAAAAATTTAGGGTCATTCATTTCAGGTATTGTATCACTTCTTCGTCGGAAACGGACTCAAATTCCTGATAAAATTGTCCTACAGCCTGGAAATATTCAGGAGCGTGTAAAATCACTGCCTCATCACAATTATTTCTCACCTTTTCTAAAGCCTCTTGGGATGTAACCGGCACAGCCAAAATGACTTTAACCCCATGCCTTTTAAGATATTTCACAGCAGACAGAGTTGTTGCTCCCGTAGCCATCCCGTCATCCACCAGAATGACTGCTTTATTTTTAACATCAAGCTGTTTTTTTCCTTGACGATATAATTCTTCCCTCCTTTTGATCTCTTTCATTTCGTCATCAATTTTTAATTTTAAATTTTCAATTTTAAATTGATCCCGCAAAGCGGGATCCCATACCACTTCCCCATCCGGATCCACTGCTCCCAAAGCCAGTTCAGGTTGAGTGGGAGCCCCAATTTTGCGGGTAACAACCACATCCAAAGGCAAATTTAAACTCTTGGCCACCTCTTTGGCCACCACTACCCCACCTCTAGGAATCCCTAATACCAAATCAGCTTTAGTATCTCTTAATCTTTTGGCTAATATTTTCCCAGCAGCTTGCCGATCTTTAAAAATCTTCATTCAAACAGCCCCAACTGGGGAGCTTCCATTATTTCCTCCCCATCCGGCCAAATTTTCACTATGCCATAAACTCCATCATATCCCGGGTCAATTACTAGTTTCCCCTGCCTCATCCTGCCCACACCTTCTGCTATTTTAGGTCCAACTAATCTGGCAATTTCTGCCAAATCTACTTTAGTTAAAACTTTTATTTCTCCTCCCAGATTTTGTGTTAACTTTTTGTACTCATTTAGAACTTTTTGGCTTGTAGGGGTTGAGTGCATGGCCTCTGCAATAATTTGTAAAAGCGGTACCAGCATCTGGTATCCCGGCCTTTTGGAAAACATTTCTGTTGTTATTATTCCTCCTTGATTCTTAATTCTTAATTCTTGTTGCTGGCGATTAGCCAACTCTTCCACTCTACTCATTACTCCCACCGTTAATCCCCTGCCGCATTTTGGGCAAACTACTCCATTTTGTTTTTCTTCATCAGGATCCAGTTTTACACCGCAATTTCGATGCCCAGTGTAGTGATACTTACCCTCTTCGGGATAAAACTCAATGGTACCGGCTATTTTTTGCCCTCTTAAGGCCTCCCATAGGCCAGCAAAGCCATCTTCCAGGCTTTGGTCTATTACTGTTGCTTCCCTACCCAAATTAGGCAGGGAATGGGCATCGGAAAAAGACACAATAGAGCGGTTATCCAACTCCTCCACTCTCCAGTTCATGGCCGGATCAGAGCTTAAACCGGTTTCAATGGCATAAATTTTATCCGTCAGATCTTCAAAACAATCTTTTAACGAATCATAACCTGACTGCGAACCAAAAACACCAAACCAAGGTGTCCAGGCATGGGCCGGAATAAAAAGGGCTTTGTCGTCCGCCTCCAAAGCCATGGCCAGTAAATCCTTGGAGGAAATTCCTACAATGGGCCGTCCGTCTGAAGCCAAAGTGGCATGACGGGCCAAAAGCGCTTTTTGAAACTTGTCCGCAGCTGCAAAAGAAGGAAGTAAAACCAGATTATGCACTCTTCTCACCCTACCCTTGTGAGAATAAATAGAGGAAATCTCCACAGATAGGACAAACTTAATTTTATCTCCGTGGCTTAAAAAACCAGAATCGTCTTCCTTTAAATTTGCTTTTAATTCAGTTAACCAAAGTGGGTGGAGAAAATCCCCTGTACCTAAAACATCAATGCCTTTTAGCTTGGCCCATTCAACTAAATTGGGAATATTTAATTGCTGTGAGCAGGCCCGGGAAAACCTGGAGTGGATATGAAGATCAGCTACGTAGACCATGAAAGCATTCTACCTTACTACCCTTCTTTTTTCCATTCTTTTTTTGAATAGATTTTCTCTAAACCCACCCTCGTTCACAAACTTTTCCTCCAGCCAACGCAGTTTTTGATCCAATAAAAGGTTAGTTTGATTGATCAGGCAGACCATGGCATTGGCGGCATCCTCGGGGTTTCCAATATAATTTTTATAATCGTTATAACTATTATAATTGTTATAGACGAGCTTTCTCACGGCTCGGGCTTGGGGAGATTCCATCGGCCAAATCCCTAATCCCCGCTGTCTTAAGAAATCCTGAAAATCATTCAGTAACTCTTCTAAACTCCCCCTAGCCACTCCCAACAGCTTAATTCTTCCCTCCAAACTTTTTTGCAGATAACCCTCGGCAATGTTCTGTTTGCCGGAACGGGCGGCCTGTTCCATCTGGTCTTTGGTTCTGGATTTATAGTCAATATATTTTTTTAACAAACTCCACAGTAAAATCATAAATAATCTCTGATTGTTTGAAAAAGGGAAGGTTTTTGTATCCACCCTGGCTTTGATTCATATAATCATTATAAACTTTATAACAATTATAATCTTTATATTCTTATTTCTTAAACTGCTGTTTGTACATTTCCTCAAGTTCTCTGACAGTTGTCGCATCTTCGGCTTTTTTGTCGGCCTCACGGAATTTAATTAAACGAGGAAAGCGCAAAGCTAAACCGGCAGTATGCAAAGGTGATTTGGTTATCTCATCTGCCAACACCTCAATCACGATTTTGGGCTCCACCCACACGCTGGGAGTAATTTTGGAATTTACCCGGGCAGGTCTTTTATCCACTTTTATTTTATCTGCTCTTTTGTGAATCTCTCTCCATTCCTCATCAGTTAATCCCGTCCCGATTTTGGAAACTGTCACAAATTCGTCTTTTTTGTCATCATAAACTCCTACCAACAAAGCCCCCGCCCCAAAAGAGACTCTTTTCCCCCTGCCAAAAATATATCCCAAAATCACGCAGTCTATAGTATCTTGGAGCTCTCCTGTGGAGTGTCTTTTCAGTTTGACCCAGTTAAAATTCCTGGCTCCTGCCTCATATTTGGAATCCGGCCTCTTAACCACCAACCCTTCCAGTCCGCTGAAGATAGCCTCATCCAGCATAATTCGTAATTTTTGCGGATTATCCACTATTTCTCCCTTCTCTATCACTAATCCATTTCCATCCTCAACTATTTTTCCCAGTTCTTCCAGTCTTTTTTGTAAATCCATATCTATCAGCGACTTCCCATCCTTATACAAAATATCAAAGCAAAAAGCTTTAAGGGGAATTTTTTGGGCCATTTCCAAAATGCCGTATTTTCTACGGCGCTGGGTGGTTTCCTGAAATGGCAAAAACTCGCCGGATATGGGGTTAAAACCAATGGCCTCGCAATCCAAAATAGCTGTTTTGGCTTTAATTTGCTTTTTGGCTGCATCGGCAATCTCGGGAAACATCGGAGTAGTTTCCTCCAGATTACGCGAGAATAATCTAACTTTATCACCATCTTTATGTATTTGTACCCTAAATCCATCCAGTTTTCGTTGGCTATTCACTCTACCCATTTTATCAATCACTTTTTCAGCAGTGGGCAACCTCTCTGCCAGCTGCGAGCGGATGGGCCTGCCCACTGTTACCTTTAAGCTTTCAACAGCCTTTAAACCACCCTTCCATAAAGTTTCACCGATTAAACCTAAATCAGAAACCCTGTTATAAGCAGCCTCAACAACAGGACGTTTGGACCTGTCCCGAGCGTATGCCAGGGAAAAGGCATCCAAAATAGTGGGGTCTCCAATACCTAAGCGGGAAACTCCCAAAGGCACCCTGACCAGATGTTTAGCAGAGATCCCATCAACTTTTTGCAGTAAATCAGCCAAAGTGGAAACTTTTTTCTCCACCGTCCCTTCACCTGTAGTTTTGGCAATTTGTAATAATGTATTAAATATTTCTGTGATTTTTAATTTCGAATTTCGAATTTCGAATTTCGAATTTAGCTGTTGAGCCACCAACCCCATGTCACCTAACTTACCATAATGTTTTAATACCTCGTCGGGCTTCACATCGTAGGCTCGTCCAACAGCTTTTGCCACCAGTTTCTCACTCATCCCCAGTTCTACCGGTTCATAAAATGGCGCCACCCGGCCTTGAATTAAATAACAAACCTTAGCAATTTCCTCTTTTTTTACTTTGGAAAAAAGCTCACAAAGAATATCAATTAAAGCAAGGCGTGAGGAGGTACTTTCCAATTTCTCAAAATACTCTGCCAGTTTACCAAAGATCATCATCTGTATTATACTACAGGCATGGATCAAAAATCGGAAATGGCAGGACAAATAGGTAATGTGGAAGATCCTTTAACTACTGCAAGAGCAGCCGAGCTTAATGGGTCCCATAGAGAAGAATGGAGAGCTATCAGAGAAGGAAAACTTCCAGAAGAAAGATATGTTGCAGAACAAACCGCACGGGCACTTGAACAAGAAGATCGTATTCGGGTTTTAGAAGAAGCCAATGAACGACTTAAATCCCGAGTTACCGTTGATCCCTTAGTATCATCAGTTTCTAATCATGGCTATTTCTTAGAATTATTAGATAACGAAGTGGAATCAGTAGCAAAAACTGCAGAATCTAGTAGTGCGTTAATTACGTTAGATCTGGATCGTTTTAAGGCAACAAATGAGAGTTTAGGCCATGCTGTTGCTGACCGCCTGCTTATAGATACTGGCCAAGTCATTGTCGGCTCCATTCGCCCCGGAGACTCTCCAGGACGAACCGGCGGAGATGAATTTTCTATTATCTTAAGACGTATACAACCAGACAATGCCATTTCCGTAGCTCAAAGAGTTAGAGATGCAGTAATTAGCCAAATAAGTAAGGAATTTCCGGGGTTTTCTCAATCTGTAAGTATTGGCGTTTGCGCAATACCCAAAGGATTGACAGCGGAACAAGTGCGTTCTGTTGCTGATGCTGCTCTATACACTGTCAAAAATAATGGAAGAAACCAAGTAGCTGTAGGGAGAATTAATCCAAATACAGGATCAATAGAAACAACCGTTATTGAACCATCTAAAGCTACTTTAGCACATACATAGCTTTTTTGGTGCCGCCGGCCTTTTTGACCAGGCCCTTTTGGCGAAGAAACTTAAGCTCGCGCAAAACAGTATCATCGGAAAAATCCGGAAAAATTTTTCTAAAATCCCTGTTTGACATACCACTATGCCGATGCAAATATTCCATAATCATCATCTGCCGTTCATTCAAAGTCACTTGTTCCCCCAGCCTATCCTTGACCCGGGCATCTACTGAAATTCTCTGTACTTTTTCTTTGACCCTGTTTAACTCAATAGCCACCCCTACTGTAAAATATTCCAGCCAGGGAGTTAAATCCCGCTCATGAGTATCTAGAACGAGCTGGTTTGACACGGCTTGTAATGTTAAATAATAGTCCATGGGGTTTTCGTCAAAATATTCCTCAAATGAGAAAAATTTTCTAATGTCATAGCCATCCAAAAACATCACCAAAGTGGCTACAGCCCGAGCCACTCTACCATTTCCGTCTGTAAAAGGGTGAATTCTGGCCAACTCATAATGGATAATGCCGGCTTTAATTACAGGGTGCGCGGCTTTGGCCTCATCGGAGTTGATCCAATTAACCAAATCCTCCACCAAGTATGGCACTTCCACGGCCGGAGGGGGAGTGTAACTTATCTCCCCTGTTTTGGTATTTTTAACAACCACCTGTCTAATTCTAAATTTGCCTACGGCTTGATCCGGCAGGATTTTTTCCGTGGTTAACCGGTGAATTTCCACAACAGTTTCCATGGTAAAATTGTAATTTCCGGATGAGCCAATCTGCATGGCTACCCCATCAATAAACTTTAAAACATTGCGATAATTTAAGATCTCCTGAATATCCCTGTCTCTGGCCACCACCTCGTGGCCTTCCAAAACATCTTTGACTTCTTCTTCCGATAAAGGGTTTCCTTCCAAATGAGTTCCGTGATGAATGGTCCGCTCAATGGCTTCTTTTCTAAACTTGGCCTCCCAGGCAGGCACCAGGGGAGCGTTGATAATCACCTCTTTGGCAGCTTCTATCATGCCAATATCCTTCAATATCTTATTAGTAATTGTATATTTAGGCACAAACATCTTCTAATCCTTTTTATTAAATAAAATTTTCAAAATCCATACAGATAAAGCCAGCAGTATTAGTAAAAAAGCATATTTTGTAAGAATAATCAGGAATACTTCGCCCAAAACAAACACCAGTATCCCCCAAAGACTGTACCAGAAAATAGTGGAAAAAGCTGCAATAGGCAAAAACTTAATGAAATGCATCTTTAAAGTTCCTGCTGCCAAAGCTCCAAACGAACCGATATTGGGATGGATAAATCCCAGGCTTAAGGTGCGTATCTTTGAGCGTTCGAGCCCCAATCGTATTTTAGCCATGTCCCGGCCAAAAGAGGTTTTTTCCAGAATGGCCGAGAACCCCCAAAATCCCAACACAAAATCCAGGGTATAACCAATGAATGCTCCTCCCACAGCTGTCAGTATCGCCACCATTAAATCAAGCTGGCCGGATCTGGCAAAAACTGCCCCAAGTCCCATGGCCGCAGCACCCGGCACAAAAAAATTTACCACTACTATTGCCTCCAGCATTGATCCCAAAAAGACAATCTCATAACCATAACGGCCGTAGACTGAAGATAAATAGCTTACAAAATCACTTGAGCCGGGCAGTGACTGCCTCACAATGATTAAAAAAGCTGCGTACAGACTAATGACTACAACTGGCAAAACCAGGGAACGGTATTTCTTCACTTTAGACTAATTTTGTCACATTTCCCGCAAAAAAACTAGTTTAAATACTCGTCCCAACTTTTAATTTGTAAATCTTCCATTTTTTTAGAAGAAAGGCTGGCCACCAAAAGCTTGGCAGATTGTAAATTTGTCACCAAAGGTATGCCTAAATCAATGCAATTTCTCCTGATCAAAAACCCGTCGGTTTCTCCTCTTTGAGAGCGCTGCTCGCTAATATTGACGGCCAAATCAACTTTCCCCTGCCTTAACAGATCTAATACGGAAGGTCGTTTTTTTTCTGAAATTTTATAGACTCTTTCATTTTTGATGCCGGCGTCTTTAAAAAATCGGGAAGTATGTTCTGTGGCATAAATCTTAACACCCAATTTCTTAAGCAGTTTTACTGAAAATAGCAACTCTAATTTATTTTTATCTCCTCCGATTGATAAAAATACAGATTTTTTTGGGATTTTGAAGCCTGTAGACATGAGAGCTTTAAGGTAAGCTTCCTGCAGATCCGAACCAAAACAGGCCACTTCCCCGGTACTGGACATTTCTACCCGCAACCTTGGATCTGCTCCCTTGATTCTGCTGAAAGAAAACTGAGGAGCTTTAACGCCGACATAATCCAGATCAAGTGTCTTGAAATCGCCGGAAAGAGTTTGTCCCAGCATGACTTTAGTAGCCATCTCCACAAAGTTGTAACCTGTCACTTTGGACACAAACGGAAAAGAGCGGGAGGCACGAAGATTGAGCTCTATTACCAAAATTTTATTGTCTTTGGCCAAGAGTTGAATGTTAAACGGTCCGTTGATTTTTAGCTCTGTGAGAATTTTTTTGGTGGCATCTTTAATTTGTCTGATCGTCTCCAAGAAAAGCCGCTGGGGCGGTAATACCATAGTGGCATCTCCCGAATGCACTCCCGCATTCTCAATGTGTTCAGATATGGCATAAATCAGAAGCTTCCCGTTTATCCCCACCCCGTCAATCTCAATTTCTTTGGCTCCATCCACAAACTTGGAAATCACCACCGGATGATCAGAAGATTCGTGAACCGCTTGTCGTAAATAACTTTTTAGCTCTGTGGAGTCAAAAGCCACATTCATGGCAGAGCCGGACAGAACATATGAAGGTCTAACCAAAACAGGGTAACCGATTTCTTTGGCAAATTGATTAGCCTCGGCAACATTTTTCAAATTCTTCCAGGGAGCCTGCTCAATCCCCAGCTTATCTAACAGCCTGGAGAATTTATGTCTATCTTCCGCTCTGTCAATATTTTCCGGCAAGGTTCCCAAAATCTTATATCCTGCCTTAAAACATGGCAGAGCCAAATTATTGGGGACTTGCCCGCCAAAACCCAAGACTAAACTGGCAGATCCCTCTATGTCATAAATATCACTCACTCTTTCAAATGTCAGTTCTTCAAAGTACAACTTATCGCCGGAATCATAATCTGTGGAAACGGTTTCCGGGTTACAATTAATTAGACTTACTTCTAAACCCTCTGCCCTTAAAGTTTTGGCTGAGGTCACAGCGCACCAGTCAAACTCTACCGATGACCCAATTCTATATGGACCCGAACCAAGCACGATTGCTTTCCGTCTACGGTCTTCCGTCTTCCGCATTTCTGACTCTTCTCCATTATAAGTTAAATATAAGTAATTGGTCTTGGCCGGGAATTCTCCTGCCAAAGTATCTATATGTTTTACCTTAGGAACAATTCCATGCTTTTTCCTAAAATTCCTTATTCTTTCTTCTGTTATCTTAAATGCTTTAGCCAATAATTTATCTGAAAAACCCAGCTTTTTTGCTTTTTTGACAGTCTGATAGCTGATGACTGACGACTGAAGACTACCCTCGAACTCCACCACCTCCTTAATCTGATACAAAAACCAGGGATCAATGCCTGTGGCTTTATAAATACCCTCGACAGACTCATCCTTGGCAAATCTTTGAGCAATCACAAATAATCTCTCTGTAGTTGGCAACAGTTTTGTTTGATCCACGCCGTTTCCCAGTAAGCCGTCCTGACCGGTTTCCAACATGCGGATGGCTTTTTGCAAGGCCTCGGGGAAACTTCTGCCAATGGCCATCACCTCCCCCACGCTTTTCATTTCCGAACCAATCTCATCCTTGCCTCCAACAAACTTTTGCAAATCCCACCTGGGGATTTTAACCGTAATGTAATCCAGAGCCGGTTCAAAAAAGGCGCTGGTAGATATCGTCACGCTGTTTTTAAGCTCCGGCAGGTTATAACCCAAAGCCAGTTTGGCAGCAATATAAGCCAAGGGATAACCGGTTGCTTTGGAAGCTAAAGCCGAGGAGCGGGATAATCTGGCGTTGACCTCGATCACCCGGTAATCGTTGTTTTTGGGATTTAAGGCAAACTGAATATTACACTCCCCTACAATTGCCAAATGCTCAATAACTTGGAGGGAAATCTTTCGCAACATGTGGTACTGGTAATTATTCAATGTTTGGGAAGGCGCCACCACCATGCTTTCACCCGTATGCACTCCCATTGGATCTAAATTTTCCATATTGCAGACAGTAATCCTGTTCCCACTACCATCTCTGACTACTTCATATTCGATCTCCTTCCAATGTTTGAGATATTCTTCAACAGCCACCTGGGGAACATGTTTTAAGGTTATTGAAACAATCCGTTCTACATCTTGTCTATTTCTAGCTACTCCTGATCCTAAACCACCTAAAGAAAAACCTGATCTTAAAAGCACCGGGTATCCCAGCTGATCGGCAATTTTTATAGCCTTATCTATCGTCTTGGCAAAGCCCCCTTTGGGCACTTTAACGCTAATTTTCTCAAGTTCTTTGGCAAAAACTTCTCTATCTTCAGTCATTTCTACGCTTTCAACAGGAGTACCCAAAACTTTAACCCCATACTTTTTAAATATGCAGGTTTTGGATAGGGCCAGGCCACAGTTTAGGGCAGTTTGGCCGCCAAAGCCCAAAAATATCCCATCCGGTTTCTCTTTTTTAATTACTTTTTCCACAAAATACGGGTTCACAGGCAAAAAATATATCTTATCTGCCAAATCTTTTGAAGTTTGGATGGTGGCAATATTGGGATTGATTAAAACTGTTTTGATACCCTCTTCTTTAAGGACTTTTAGGGCTTGCGACCCGGAATAATCAAATTCTCCCGCTTCTCCTATTTTTAAGGCACCTGAACCAAGAACGAGAACTTTTTTCATAAATAATCTAAAAATTCATCAAATAAATATCCTGCATCAACCGGTCCGGGGCTGGCTTCAGGATGAAACTGTACAGCCATGAATGGTTTCCTATTATGTCTTATTCCTTCATTTGTCCCGTCATTTAAATTAATAAACCACTCAATCCAATCCTTTCCCAAACTCTGCATATCTACTGCAAAGCCATGATTTTGAGCGGTTTGTATAGCTTTTTTACTATTTTGATCTATTACTGGTTGATTTTGGCCGCGGTGACCAAATTTTAATTTGTAGGTATTGCCACCGCTAGCTCTAGCCAGAATTTGACTTCCTAAACAAATGCCAAAAGTGGGAATATTAGCTTCTAGTAATGCTTTGACAGTGATTATGGTAGCTTTTGCCATTTTGGGATCACCCGGACCGGGAGATATCAATACCCCATCAAAACCAATTTTTGCAACCAAGGGATTAAAATCCCAAGGCACTCTGGTAACCTTAACTTTCCTCTTTAAAAGCGATCGAATAATATTTTCTTTTACCCCGCAGTCAATAAGAATGATGTGTTTTTTACCATCTCCATATGTCAGCACCTTGTCAGTACTTACATACTTGAGTACATTTTCCGCATTGGGATCGTATATCTCTTTGACTCTTTGACTCTTTGACTCTATTTCTACCCTTCCCCCCATCACTCCATGCTCCCTCAACTTAATAGTGAGGAATCTGGTATCTATTCCTTGCAAAGCAGGAATTCCTTCTTCTTTTAACCACTGTGCAAGAGTTTTTTGCGACTCAAAATGCGAGTGGTGATCAATATAATTTTGCACAATTAGCCCCTTAACCTGGATTCTTTTAGATTCCCAAAAGCTTTTGTTGGGCACTCCGTAATTCCCGACCAGAGGGTAGGTTAAAATCAAAATTTGCCCAAAATAGGATGGGTCTGTTAAAGATTCAGGATACCCAACCATGCCGGTATTAAAAACCACCTCTCCTGAGGTGCTCGAGAGTCCACCGGACTCTCTCCCCTCTGACCCAAAACTTTGTCCTAAAAAAACTGTCCCATCGGACAGAATCAGTTTGCCTGTCATAAATAGATCCTTCGCGGTCAAATTCTGCCCAGTACCAATGCCAGCAGAGCTTCCCGAATATACAATCCATTTCTGGCTTGAGAAAAATAAATGGCATTGGGGTGGGCATCCAACGATGGATCTACCTCATTAACTCTGGGCAAAGGATGCATTAACTTCACTCCCCGGTCCAGAAATTTTTTAAAAGAAGCATCTAGAATAAACTGATCTTTGATTTTTTTGTATTCATTTAAATCTTTAAATCTTTCTTTTTGTACCCGGGTTTGATACAAGAAATCAGCCTGGAGATTTTCAGGTAAACGATCCATCTCCTCATATCTGACGCCTCTTTTTTTCAGTATTTCCAGGAATTCATCCGGCATTTTAAGAGAGGGGTGAGAGATAAAAATTTGCTTGACTTTAAAATGTGACAGGGCTATGGAGAGTGCGTGAACGGTCCGGCCGTATTTTAAATCTCCCATCAAGGCCACGGTAATCCCGTCTAAGTGACCTTTCTCCTTCATCATGGTATAAAGATCCAGCATGGTTTGAGTAGGGTGCTGATTGGGTCCGTCCCCGGCGTTAATCACCGGAATATCTGCCACATCTGCTGCTTCTTTGGCAGCTCCGGATTTAGGATGTCTCATAATTAAAACATCCGCGTATGAATTCATAATCCTGATGGTATCGGAAAAAGATTCACCCTTATGAATACTGGTGGCCTCGGGATCATCAAAACCAATAATGCCCATACCCACTTTTTGAGCAGCTGACTTAAAAGATTGTTCTGTTCTGGTGGACGGTTCAAAAAATAGTAAAGCGGCGATTTTCCCCTGGGCAATAGTGTAATTTGATCTGTC
The DNA here is from genome assembly GCA_964625535.1 of uncultured Gammaproteobacteria bacterium. GTDB lineage: Bacteria > Patescibacteriota > Microgenomatia > Daviesbacterales > UBA10151 > UBA9644. Next base: position 31,957 of record CAZVEX010000007.1, on the reverse strand, counting down.
TTTTTTGACATATTCAGGATCAAATTTCTTGGCCGTCTTTAATATAAAAAGTAGTTCCTCTTTGGAGAAATCGTTGATATCTATGATATCTCTTCCTTTAAAGTTACCGATGCCCATTTTTTCAAAAAAATCCGCCCCCCTAGGCGGAATTTACACTTATTCTTCCTTGATAAACTTTAATAAATCTTGTCATAAATTATTGCCAGTTTAATGATATTACGCTAATATGTCAATATGGCAACTAAAGCGCAAAAGGAACGATCTTTCCATAAAGAGTTAATCCAACAATTGGTGACCCTTTCCACCTCCGGATTTGGTCTGGTGGCAGCTTTAGCCTGGAATGAGGCCATTCAAGCTTTTGTCAAAGATTACATCCAGAAATTTTACCCTGACCAGTCAGGAGCCATTTCCAAATTGATTTACGCAGTGATTATTACTGCTTTTGCAGTTTTTATCACTTACCAGCTTTCCAGACTGGCCTCAAGATGGGGCTCTAAAAAATAATTTCCCCATCATCCACCTTTAAAATCCTGGCTTGATTTAAAAAAGTTTTAGGGATGTTTTCCAGTTCTACTGTAGCAATTATGGTTTGCTGGCGGGAAACCACTTCCACCACATGAGCTCTATGAGAAGCATCCAACTCGGAAAAAACATCATCTAAAAGCAGAATTGGCCGTTTCCCTAAAGAAAGGGCCATGTATTCCAAAGTAGCCAGCTTAAAAGCTAAGGTGGCTGTCCGCTGCTCCCCCCTAGAACCAAAATGAGCCAAACTTCGCCCATCCAATTTCACTGCAAAATCATCCCGATGCGGTCCAATTAAAGTGGCTGCGGCAGCCACTTCCCTGCCATTGTATTGAGTTAATCTTTCCACGGATAATTCACTCTGTTTATATTCAAAAATAAATTTCCCCAAAGGACTTTGGAAATTATTCATTGATTCCAGAAAAGCAATTCTAGCGTCTGATACCACCTTGGCATATTTAATCAACTCATCTGTCCAATAATCCAACTCATCTGTCCTTCCTTGTCCTTCTCTAATCCTTTTTAAAACCCTGTTTCTATTTGTTAAAACCTGTTCAAATAAAGTTAAAGCCTTTTTATACTGGGAATCCACCTGGGCCAGGGCCATATCCAGATGCCATCTTCTCAAAGACGGACTACCTGTGACCATATTGATATCTGAAGGAGAAAACAGTACTACCGGCAAATTGCCAATATAATCCACTACTCTTCTGGCCACCCCATTAACTTTGACTCTTTTATGCAATTTCTCATCTATAACTTGCATATTTATTTCTAATTTATTTTCTTGAGTCAATGCTGTGACTAAGGCCGCATTTTCTCCTTGCTTAATGAGTTCCGTCTCCTCATCCACCCTGCCTGATTTGGTAGTTGATAAAAAATAAACCGCTTCCAAAAGATTAGACTTGCCCACGGCATTATTGCCCACAAAAATAGCAGGTTTTTCATCAAATTCCAGGGACAGACTAGAATAATTGCGAAAATTCGTTAGCGACAGATGCTTGAGAAACATCTACTTCCCTTCCCAGTGTCCAAGTCCCAAAAATTCTCTCACCCGATAAGACAGGCTTGTTTTAGGAAAGAATAGACTGGGTTTTAGTCCAAATATGCCCGCCAACATAATGATTATGCCCAATGCCAAAAAGATTGGCGTGGGACCAAAAATATCTGCCATAATACCTGACAGCAAAACAGGAATCAAGGAAAGACCTGCCATGGCCACTCCCAAAACAGAAAAAACTTTGCCTCTCATATCTTCCGGGGTATTTTCCTGCAAAACTGTTTGAGATGGCACCAAAATTGATACCATCACCATGCCCAGCAAAAACGAGCTAAAAGCCGCGACCGCGGATAAAGGCGGCTGATAGAAAAACGGCAGGGGCTCCGGTCTGGGAAGATATTTTATGGCAGGAGAAATAATCGGGGCTACCCCCATCAGGGAAAAAAGCAAGCCCCCGGCCAGAATAGCTTTGGCCACTACCCGACGTCTAACCAACAGGTGTCCGATACGACTTAAGATTAATCCTCCAGTAATAATGCCTGCTCCCAAAGGAATAATCAAAATGTATGAAGCATCTGTGGCTTTAATGTGCAAGGTCCGCTCCAGCAGAGCCGGCATCAAAACTGCCAAAACACCAATGACCATTTGCACACCTGCCAAAATCAGGATGGAGGAAAGAACAGGTAATTTTCCTCTAATTAAGTTCGCCGTTTCTATCATCTCGTATAAGCCAACTTCCCAAATCTTGTTGTAATCTCTTTTTTTCAAAGCCAAGACCAGTTTTCTCCCTTGTTCGTCGGGTTTAGCCCGGATTGAGGGAAAGGTAAAAGCGAGTAAAAACGCCAAGGCCAAAAATAACCCCCCCAGGGCAAAAACCATATTTATGCCAAAATGGTTAATAAACGGCCCGGCCAGACCAAATCCCAGCAAAAAACAGGAATAAAGGGTGATAGAAAAAAATGAATTAGCCGTCAGAAGCTGGGGCCTTTTGACTATTAGGGGAATGGCCGATGCTTCGGCCGGAGCATAAAATTGGCCCAGAGCGTTGACAAAAAAAGCTACAGCCAAAATGGCCGGGTAGGACCCTTTGAAGAAAATCAGGCTGAAAAAGGACAGGCAGAGAAAAAAATCAATCAGCATAATGATCTTTTTGCGATCCATCAAATCTACCAGTACCCCGGTAAAAAGGCCCAGTAGAACTGCCGGCAAATAAACTGCCAGTAAAAGTGCGGCCACTGCCGTATTGGAGCCTGTCAGCTGAAAAACCCAGATGATGAGAGCAAAGTTTAAGGCATTATAGGAAAGCTGAACCAGGATTTGGTTAACCCACAGGTTTAAAAATCCCCGGTTATGCAAAACCGAGGCAAAGGATGGTTTTTGTTCCATAATTACCCAAAGATTAGTCTACACCTTTTTGGCAATTTTAGCTACGCTGTACGGGGATTGTAGCTACACATCACTTTTGTTAGGATTGCCTGTTGATGATTCTAGTTGAGTAAATTCCGGATCTTGCCAAGCTGGAAGAGGCGGTCTAAAAGGCTCACCTTGGTCTGGAATCAGATGTGCTATTTTTGCTAATTTTTCTTTTAAACCTTCTCTCACCCATGATTGTTGACTGGATAAGAATAACGCCTCTTTGAATCCTCTATAATCTCCTTTTTGAGCATCAAAAAAGGCTTTTTCTAACCCACCTCTTTGATGAGGATTAACTATATTTAAACCACCAGTCTCGTTTTGTAAATGGGCTCGATCTTCTGAGAATAATTGGTATTCGTGTAAACGCGCAAGGAACTGACCACCTAAATCCATGGCTCTATCAGAAGTAGTTATTTCAGCTCCTAAGATTTCTTGTTGGCATTTTCTGAATGCCACTCCTGCCGCTTCTTGTTGTCTAGCTCTTTCTTCAATTTTTCTTGATAATTCCTCTGCGCCAACCATATAAACTTATTATATCAATTATTTTTGGCATTTGTGACAAAAATATGTTCCCCTACCACCTAAAGAGACTTTTTTAATTTCTGTCTTACAAACCCTGCAGGGGTGTTTGTCAAGGCCATAAACATAGGCATAGTCCAGAAAATAGCCCTTGTGGCCTTCTGGGTCTCTAAAATGGGCTCTGGTAGAGCCCCCATGACTGATACCATCTCTGAGTGCTTTAACCACTCCTTGATGTAAACTCTTAAACTGATTATCAGTTAAATTGCCAACTTTAGTACGGGGATCAATTTTGGCATTAAAACAAGCCTCATTAGAGTAGATATTACCTACTCCGGAAACCACTGTCTGATCCATCAAAGCCACTTTAACAGGCTGTGATTTATGCTTTAAGAGATTATCTTTAAGAACTTGCCATGTAAATTCTTCTTCCAGGGGTTCAGGTCCTAAATTCTTAAGTTCAAATTCTGAATTCTGAATTATCTTGATCCAGCCGAAACGGCGCTGGTCATTAAAATAGAGATGAGATCCATCCGAGAAACTAAAAATCACTCTGGTATGACTATTTGGCATTTTACCCATCATATCGTCTGTTGGATGTCCCCCGATGAATCGCTTCCCGTCTTCATAAATTAACTGTCCGGTCATTTTCAGATGAAAAAGTAGTGAATTCTTATCTAAATTAACCACTAATAGCTTAGCTTTTCTTTCAATTTTGAGTACTTTTCTACCTCGTAGACCGCTGCAATCACCAATAAATGATTTTGGGGATAAAACTTCAATATTCCTAATAGTTTTCCCCACAATTTTCTTTTGCAGAACCAATTTAATTGTCTCAACTTCAGGAAGCTCTGGCATAAGGATATTTTACTACACACTAAATACAGAAAGCAGCACAATACCCGTTAATGTAGTAATAATCCCTAAAATTTGCTGTCTGGTAATGGGATCTTTAAAAATCAAAAAGGACAAAAGGACAAAAAGGGTGGGATTGGCTCCGGCAATGGGGGCCACAATGGCTACCTGACCATAACTTATGCCCAAGCTATAGGCAAATTCTGCCAAACGAACCAGAAATGTTGCCACAATCAAAAGCATAGCTATCTTATTTTTGGTCAAGGGCTCAAAGGGGATTTTTCTCGCCCTCATGTAAACAAAGAGCACCGGGAAAAAGGCAAATGCAATGTAATTTGGCCAAAACCAACCTACTTTGACAATTAAGATCTTTAAGAAGGCAAAGTATAATCCCCAGCTTACCATGGTCATTGTTGCCAATATTGTCCCCCTGCTCCACCAGTTTTTGCTGTGTTGCAAATTTATGATTGACAGAAAAAGCCCAGTGAAAATAATTGTCATTGCCCAAAATTGCGTGGGAGAAATTCGCTCGCCCAACAAAAGAAAGGAGGCCAGAACTGTCACAAAAGGAAAAGAAGAAGCAATGGTGCCAACAAGGGCGCGATTGCCCACTTTGAGCGCCTCATAATAAACTAAAGTCCCGGAAAAAAGAGCGCCCACCCCCAAAAACAGATTAAAAAGCAATAGCCCAATTGTATAAAATTGAAGATATTGAATCTGGAATGGGATTAAAAAAGCACCCAGTATAATGGTTATTACAGCACCCCAAAAAACCAGGGAACTTGAATTCATTCTCCTGGCTACAGTAGCCTCTATAAATACTCCACTCCCCCAAGAAAAAAATGATAAAAGGGCAAAAATTATGGCTGGCATTTAGAGTTTTCCCTGGCGGGCCAAAGAGACTTTTTTGCCGCGCTCTGCAAAGGCTTTTTGGGCAGCAGGAACATTCTCACTTTTTCCTGCCCAAGTTTTTAGGGCTTCATCCTGCAAGGCTCTTGCGAAAGAATAAGACAGCTGCCAGGGACCAGCTAGCTTATTAATTTCCCTTAAATTTTCTGTGGCATAATCCGCAGATTGTCCACCCGATAAAAACACTATCCCGGGCAACTGCTTGGGCACAGATTGCAAAAGCATATCAATTGTGGCTTTGGCAACTTCTTGAGGACTGACCTGATTAGGATCTTCCTCCCCGGCGGTTACCATGTTCGTCTTAAGAATTAACCCCTCCAAGATAACTTTGTGTGCGGAAATTCTTTCAAAAACTGCTTTTAATGTTTGAGCTGTCACCTCTTGGCATTTTACCAAATCATGTGACCCATCCCTGACTACTTCCGGCTCAATTATTGGCACAATGTCTTGTTCCTGACAAAGACTGGCATACCTTGCCAGACGCTCGGCATTTTCCTCAATGCAAGCATCAGTTGGTATCCTCTCGCCGATAATGATAACTGCTCTCCATTTGGCAAACTTAGCTCCCATCTTTTTATATTCTGCCAATCTTTCCTCCAAACCCTCCAAACCTTCCGTGACTTTTTCGTTGGGCGAGCTTTCCATCTCTTTAGTGCCCTGATCAACTTTAATGCCGGGTAAAATTCCTCTGCTTTCCAAATATTTTGGGACAGACACCCCGTCAATTTCCTGTCTGATGGTTTCATCATATAAAATCACTCCCGAGAGATACTCTTCTATACCGGGGGTGGTAAAAAGCATTTTTCTGTAAACTAGATTTGTTTCCGGGTTGGATTGCAAGCCAATTTTGTCAAACCTTTTCTGAATGGTTTTGGTGCTTTCATCAGCAGCCAAGATCCCTTTTCCCGGTGCAACCATAGCCTGTGCTGTTTGCTTCAACAAATTTATATCCATTAATGATGAACTTTCCTAACTATCTTCACATCATCCTGGGAGACAGTCAAGGTACAAACCTCATGCCCACCATTTTTCTCTTTCACACCCTCCAGATTAAACCATTTGTCATCTCCGGTGATAGCAGAAATTGAGACAAAACAGTCCTCAATTTTCCCTGAAACCAAATCATCAATCTCCCAGACTTTTTGGTATTTTTTGGCAATCCGGCTATCTCCGGACCAGCCTTTTCCCTCTCCCACTGCTTGCAGCGCTTTTGCTGCCACTGCTGCCATCACTCCCTCCTCAAATCCTCCAATCCCCATTATTAAATGAATGCCTTTTTGGTGTTTCCCAGGATCCATACAGGATAAAATAGAAGGCAGAAAATCCCCTGCTTTTATTAAAATCAAATTTACCCCGAATTTTTGACAGGCATTAATTAAATTTGCATTTCTATCCCGATCCATCACCACCACATTAATTTGTGCAGGTTCAACTCTAAAAGCATCCACCACTTCAGCTAAATTCTCTTCAACAGGATTCCGTATGGAAATACTACCTTTCAGTTGAGGCGGGCCAAACAGTTTATCCATGTAATCAATATCGCCAGGAGTTCCCATTAAAACTTTGTGAGAAGAAACAGCAATGACAGACACTGCTCCGGAAGTATTTAACTTGGCAGCTTTTGATCCTTCCACCACATCATTAACCATATCTAATTTTAGTTTTCCCGAACCAAAAGTACCCATCAAAGTAGGCAGAGCCTCCCCATACTGGTGAATATGCTTTCTGCCCTCTGATCCCACTACCTCTAAAACAAACGGAATATCAGTGAGTGCGGCATACATTGCATCTACCCCTGCCTGATCTATTAATTTTTCCCTTTTGAGGGATTCTTCCTCCGTTAAAACATCTTGTAGGGTAAAACCTTTTTCTTTGATAAGTCTGGAAACAGATATTGCAGTAAGCTCTGTAGCACGGGTGATATGGTGTTTAACCTGATCCATGAATGAAAATTACACTACCTTAAGGAGAATTTTTTGTCAAATGGGTTATTGTTATCCTTTTAGAAAATCTACTATTTCACGCCAATGCTGGACTTGTTCAATAGTTACTTCTCCTTCACCTAGGGATCTCAAACTTCTTTCTTTTCCTACTGTAAGATTCCCTCTAACTCTGTTAGCTTGTGGGTCTCTCCACATATAACACTTTTCTCTTAACCCTTCCACCTGCAAGGTTGCATAAGGATCATCTCTATGAAGAGGCCATCCAGTTAGTGCGACTGTAATTGGTGGTCCTGCGCCATCTTCCCATTGACTACTTACTGTTCGTTCAATACCCCACATCCTGACCATAAGTTGTTCAACTTGTTTATATACTGGTATCCGTCTATAAAGAGGGGTAGGGTCATTAGCCTTCTCCAATATACGCATACAATCAGAAAACATATCTCCGTATAATTGATCTACGGCTGATGCCTTTCTAATTCTGTCTCTTGCTGCTGCTTCTTCTTGAGCTCTGCTTAGTAAACTATTTCGGGCTCTTTCTATTAAGTGTAATGCTGGCATATCCTGAAAGAATTAATACCATGAAAGTACAGTTTTGTCAATTTAACGAAAAATTTTTCTCCACCAGTTTCAAAATTTCTTTTTTAAATCTTTGCTTGGAAAATTTTTGGGCATTTTTCCTTAAATCTTCTGGATTAAATTTTCCCCCATCAAATTTTTGCAAAGCCTCCATTAATGATTCTGCAGTCACTTGTCCTGGTCCACCATACAGCAGGCCGGTTTTTCCATCCTCTACTGTTTCCAAAAATCCACCTGATGCAGGAGCAATCACCGGAGTCCCTGCTGCTTGGGCTTCAATAGAAGTAATGCCAAAATCTTCATCTTCCGAAGCAACTATCAGGGCTTTGGCATTCTGCAATAGTTTGACTCTATCACTGTCAGATACCCAACCCAAAAATTCTATAGTTTTGACATTTGAGATTTGAGATTTGAGATTTTCTAATTCAGGGCCTGTGCCGGCAATTTTCAGTGGCAAATCTAATCTGGTGCAAGCCTGCACTATCACATCTACTCCCTTCCCTCTGGCCAGCCTGCTTAACACCAGAAAATAATTTTCTTTTTTCTTTTGCAGTCTAATCTCGGATAAATCAACGGGTGGATAAATCATTACAGAGTCTCTTCTGTAAAACTTTTTAATGCGGCTAGCCACATTTTTAGAATTAGCTACCAGAATATCTGGCCGCTGGGAAACTTCAAAATCATAAATTCTCATAAAATGATTTATGATCTCTCCTCCCAATCTGGTCCACCAGTGCTTTTTATAATTAAAAGAGGTGGTATAGCCATATAAAAATCGTGGTGGAGTGTGAATATAACTTATGTGCAGAGTTTCGGGCTTGGTAATAACAGATTTGGCCAGGTGTGTAGCAGAAGAAGATGAGATTACTAAATTATATTCTGACAGATCAAAACTTTCAAACATCATGGGGCCAAAGATTCTGAATGGAGAAAGCAAGCTACTCCCAAAGGGGAATTTTTGAAACCAGGAGGGTCTTATATCCCAATCCTTAAAGCGCTTCCCATTCTCCCCCATGGCATTTAAGTTTACATAAGCAGTATAGACAGGAGCTTTTGGCCAAATCTCATGCAAAGTTTCCAATACCCGTTCCGCTCCACCATATTCCCGTAAATAATCATGAACAAGAGCTACTTTCATGCCTCAATTGTAGCAGAATTACTGACTCTTTTGCCCGAGCTGTTTTTTTAGCTCCTCCAGCATATTCTTTTTGGCATCGTCAACAGTCTGATTTGAGGCTGCTGCAGCTTTTTTGATAGTTTCCTCGGTAATATTATTGGGGTTTCCCATATCATCATTGGACACTCCGCACCCGCAGTTGTAACACATTAAAAACCACCTCCTTATGAAGTATAATTATATAATGAAAATAGTAAGATTCAATGATCTAAGCTTTATTCCAGCCTCACATGAAGACCCAAAAGATCCGGGAGCTTTAAAAAAGATCTTGCTGAAACAGGGCGATCTACCAGAAGGTAGAATACAAATGATCAACTGGGCCCGCCTGCCCAAAGGTAAAACTTTTGCTCCGCACTACCATGAACATATGATTGAAGTGTTTATTATCATGAATGGAAAAGTCAGGGCAAAAATTGATAATGATGAGGCAGTTTTAGAAAAAGGAGACATGGTGATAGCCAGGGAAAGAGAGATTCACAGCTTTGAAAATCTATCGGATGAGGATGTAGATTATTTGGCCATGGGAGTTGTAACTTCCGAGGGTGGAAAAACTGTCAATGTTTAAAGAGAACTTAATACTTTATACAAAAATCCATAAAGTTTGACAAGCTCAAAAATATTTATTGGCCTGTTTGGCTGAACGTGCTCAAAAAGATCGGATATGTGATAGGCCGCAATCTGATTTTTAGGCAAAGCCTTAAAAAGTTTTATAGACTCTGTGTACGGCACATAACTATCTGATTTATCATGAAGTATAAAAATTTTACCCTTAAAATCTTTAATTTTTTGGCTTGGTGAAAAACGAAGTAATGATTGGTACTTTGATTCTTGCCCATAATCCAAATTACCAGACTTAAATTCCTCAAGTTTAATTCCTGCAAGTCCCAAGAGCCCGCCGGTATGATCTATTGCGTCCTGGACAGGCTCCCAAGGGACTTTTTCCCCATTAACTATCATCTTTGAAGATAGAGCCATTAAATAATCAAAAAGATCAAAATATCCTCCAAAAAATACTAAAGAATGCACCTTATCTGCAATCTCGGGATTACTTGCAGCAATAAAGGCAGTTGAAGAACCAACTGAAAAACCTACAAAAGATATTCTTGCTGATCTCTCTTCAAGATATTTAAAAGCCTCTATAAAAGTTTCTGCTTCTTCAGGCAAGGATTCTCCCTTATCTAAAACTTCAAGCCTTGGCCAAAATGTCATATATCCCAGACGGGCTAAAGTCTGCCCAAAATGCAAAAGAATCGGTTTATCTTTCTCGGATGTTTTAATGCCCATTGCCAAGATAATAGAAGGATTTTGGTTTAAGGGAGTTATGGGTATGAATAAATCTCCAACTATTTTGCCACTGGATGAATTTAACTCTACTTTTTGATGGATGGGCCGACCAGTTAAAAGTCCTAAGGGTTTAATGGGAATCTGGGGGAATTCTTCTGTGATAAAAAGGATGATTTTTAAATGGGTAGCCAGTGGTTTTTGAAAGATAACGGCAGAAAGTAACACCACCAGCAGAATTAAGGCTATTTTTTTCATCTTCTACGCCATCTGGTCAGACCTAGATAAATTAGACCATAAATAATTGTCCCTAAAAGACCTACTGTCAGATCATTAACTGTATCAAAAGTTCCCCTGACATTGTGGGTTTTTAAAAATACATCTGTGTAATATTCTTGGGCCTCCAAAAGCATATGGATAACATTGGCAAAGCCTACTCCTGCCCAAAAAGAAAAGTTAAAAGCTCCCAAAGCAACTGCTGCAAGAGCGGCTGTTGAATGAAAATGTGGGATGAGGTCAAAATAAAAATAGCTATCATATAAATTAAAGGAGTTGCCAAACATATCCAGCCAAAAGATGGACAGATAGAGATTATCCCACCAAAAGGGATACCTACCCCATTTCTTTTTCCAGAAATACAAAATTGGGAATAACAAACTTAAAGTAATAACTATAATAAAATTCCTAATTGGTATTGCTTTCCCTGCAAACCTGGGATCGTCCGGGAAAATCAATACTTCTCCTAAAAAATAGAGTATTGAGGTACGTATCAGAATATTTAATATAAGTCCCACAAATCAATTTAAACCTATTTGGCAAGATCAATCAACTGCTTGAAAGAAAGCTTGGTGGGTTTGGAGCCGGGAGCAGAATGAGATCCGCAAATAATGATGTGGTGCGATTGATGCAAATACCAATCAGCCTCTGGATCGGCCGCTTTGGCCTTTTTATAAATCTCTTCCAGATCTAAATCTTTTGGGGTAAAGTATTGGATCGAAGAGTATTTTGGATTATAAATTATAAACAAATCTCCGCCCCTCACCTTGCAAAAAGCCCTGTCTACCGTTTCCGAAGAAACAGCTACGCTGCGCCCAAATTTTGTCTCAAACTCAATTTTCTTTTCCCAATCTCTTAAGCTTTGCTGTTTTCTTTTTAAAACTCCCAGAATTCTATCCAAAATTTCTTCCCCCAGTACAATGGCTTTTTGGGAAGTTTCTATCTTGCTATCAAGCGGGCGAAGAAATGACTGGACGCTAAATTCTGCGAATTCATAGCTTGGCGCTTGACCGGTATCAATTAATCTGTTCCAGTCCACCAGCTCCTCATACACCTTAAGTCCTATCTCATCTTTGGGAGCCAGACCGCTATTTTTAATTTCCCTCCAAACCAGTGATCCGGCACTCTCGCCTACATCCCCTTTGTGCTCGTCAAACCTGCCCCGTCCAATGCCAAAATGAACTGTGTCAGGTTCAGAGTCAACCGGTTTTCCTTGATAGGTGATTCCCTCTTTGGCAGCAGATAAAAATTCTATTTTTGCTTCTTTAAATTCGGGATGAAATTTTTTAAAAAGCCAAATAGCCAAAATGTCATCCAAATGGGGGTTTATATGTGTGACTAAAATTTTCATGTATAATGACTTAAAGACTATTCTATCATGCAAAGAATAAAAATAGAACAAAGACCGGTTAAAAAATGGTGGTTTAATCTTACCCTCTCGGCCGAAGGCCGAGGTGTTGTACTGAGATACGGGGGAACAATCTGGCTAAATTTATCCTCCAGCGTGGTCCATTGTCAATAACAGACCATCCTACATATATTGGTTGTCCGGTCCCTGTATAAAACTCAAGCCATCTTTCAAATGCTAAACCAGGAATAGTTGTACTGGGAAAATCCAAGATTTCTCTGCTTGTACCATTATCGAGCTGAACTACACCGGCAGAATTCCAACCTTCACCTATAAAACTAGGCCTAAAATGGTTTGGATCAAATCCAAATCTTTCCATGACCTGAAAAGCTAACTCTTGATATCGACCTCTCTCAATTCTTATTCGGTTTCTTGTAGGCGGCAATATGTATCCTAGCTCCCTTGCTCCAATTTCAAGAAAGGAATATTCGGATTCTGTAGACATATAAAACAGCTCTCGACTGTTTCTAACTTGTTGAAGGTCTAATAGTCCTAAACGAAACGGTTGTTCAACTGCCCTCTTTACAGCCTCAACACGATTACGAAGAATACTTAATACCAAATCATCTGATGCCATAACGTAAGCGCTTTCTGCCTGTTGAGGATTCACCCCTAAACTATTTGGATCAACTTCTGCTCGCATGTTGCTTGGGCAGGGTTATACTCATTCGTCGCAATTAAACCACTATATTTATTGAAAAGTCAAACTTGGCGAAGCGCAGGCCGTTTGAAGAATGTTGTTTGGGGCTTGAACAAGCATAAGAAAAATGTTAAAATTTTACACGCTGCCTCCCAAAAGACAATCTATGACAAGTAGTCCCGATATTAGACCAGCTCTTGGAGACGCTTATCTTGCCACATTTGGAAGACCACTCCATCCTGCCTTACAAATTGTTCGTTTTCCAGATAATGAAGTAAGAAGATACAATTGGCACGGCATTGCCGGTTTCAAAATTAGTGCACCACGACACTCTGCAATTGTCGGAGCTATTGTGGATCTAGACCCCCTTCGAACACCACAAGAAGAGGAAAGAGGGTGGCAACTGCCAATGAGTGCATGGGTTAGCAGGTATCGCCCAGAGTTTTTGACTGTCTATGTAGCTTCAGGTAAACAATTCACTCGTCGCGGAGCTTTAAGATTCGACGAATCTCGTGATTGCGAAGGTCTTGTAGTGTCCTTTCTAAATCATGCTGTTGGGCATAGAAGAATTCCCTATGAAGTTGAGTTAATACCTATTTATTCTCCTAGAGGAGGATAACTTTTAAATCTTAATTGTTTTCATTTCTCCCCAGTTGGGGCCGAGTTTGAGGTCAACTACCACTGGCACAGAAAGTTTAAGGGCATTTTCCATTTTATCTTTAACCATTTTCCCCACCTCTTTTACAGATTTTGGATCACACTCAAACAGCAGCTCATCATGTACTTGCAGAATCATCTGACATCCGACCTCTGACATCCGATTTCCGATCTCTACCATGGCTTTTTTAATCATGTCTGCCGCTGTCCCCTGAACCGGATGATTCACAGCTGCCCGCTCTCCGGCCGAGCGAATCATCCTATTTTCCACCTTCAGCTCCGGAATATATCTAATTCTCCCCATTAAAGTCTCAACATATCCCTTCTCATACCCAAACTCCAAAGTTTTCTGCATCCACTCCCTGATTTTGGGAAACTGGGCAAAATATTCCTCAATGTATGATCTGGCTATTTCAAAGGGTACTTTGAGCTGCCTAGACAGGGCATGAGGGCCCTGGCCATAAAGGGTGGCAAAATTCATGGTCTTGCCCACCCCCCGCTGCTCTTTGCTCACTTTTTTTATTGGCACATTAAAAATCTTGGCTGCCGTTGCAGTATGAATATCCAAACCCCCTGCAAAAGCTTTTTTTAAGTTAGGATCACCTGATAAATGGGCCATAATGCGAAGTTCTATTTGGGAATAATCAGCTGCCAGCAAAACCCTGCCCTTAGGAGCCACAAAAGCTTTTCTAATTTCCCCTCCCATCTCTCCCCTAACAGGTATATTTTGCAGGTTGGGGTTTTGGGAGGAAATTCTGCCGGTGGCTGCTCCCTCAACATTAAAAGTGGAGTGAATTCGGCCGTCCTGCCCCACTGCCTTTGGTAAAGCATCTACATAAGTGGACACCAGTTTAAAAAGTTGTCGATATTCCAAAAGCAGAACAATTACCGGATGAGCGCTGGAGAGTTCATGCAGAGTCTCCTCATCTGTGGAGCTGCCGGTTTTGGTTTTTCTAAAAACCGGCAGTTTCAATTCATCAAAAAGCACCACCTGCAGTTGTTTTGGACTATTTAGATTAATCTGATGACCAATGTATGAGTAAATTTCCTGTTCAATCTTAGCTAATTTAGCTTTTAACTCTTTCCCCAGCTTATTTAAAAACTTTAAATCTATTAAAACTCCTGTTTGGGACATTTTTTGCAAAACCAGCTCAACTTGCTGATCCAAATCATTAGTAGACTGATTAACAATTATCTTTTCTCCTGATATCCGATTTATCAAACTTTTAAATTCCAACTCTTCAAAAAGTTTAATTAACTTATCTTTGTCAAAATCATGAACCTGACATTTTTTTAAATCCAGTTTTATAGGTGCTTTTAAATCCAAAGTGGCCAGTTTTTTAGAAAGAACTGCATCTTCTGCCCCTTCTGCCAAAAGTTTTTGCAACCTCTCCGGTAAAGTTTTTAAATTTTCGGGCCGATAAATCTCCTCAATTGTGCCAAATTGATGAATTAACTTGGTGGCAGAAATATCCCCTATGCCTGAAACTCCCTGAATATTATCCGAGGCATCCCCTGCCAAGGCTTTATAATCAACCAGCAGTTTTGGTTCAAACCCATACTTAGCCACAAACTCTTCCTCCCCATAAAGCCCCACATCATTGATGGTTTTTTTAGGCATAAAAACTTTGGTATTTTGATCAATGATTTGCATAATATCTCTGTCACCCGTAACAATTATTACTTCCAGTCCACGGGCCTGTTTATCCAGCGTGCCAATCAGATCATCTGCCTCATACCCTGCCAGCTTAAATTCCGGGATATTAAAGGCCCTAACCACCTCAAATACTCTTTCATATTGATTAGACAATCCCTCGTCAGCCGGTCCGCGAGTGGCTTTATATTGAGTATAGGCCTGATGGCGGAAAGTAGGCCCTTTTTCATCCCAGGCCACAGCCAAAAAATCCGGCTTTAGCTCGTTAATAACTTTCAAAATCATGGAGGAAAAGCCGTAAACTGCATTCACCAGCTCCCCTTTGGAAGTGGTAAATGGAGGTGTGGCATGATAGGCCCGATGCAGCAGGGCATTTCCATCAACAAGAACCAAGCATTTCATGATGGAATTGTAGCATTATCTGTTAAACTATTTCCATGAGGGGAAAATATTTAACCAGCTTTGACGGGGCTAAAATTTATTACCACAAAACTGTTAAAGATAAAAGCCGCTGGCTGGTATTTTTACACGGGTTTGGGGGTGATTTAACAGCCTGGCAAAAAGAAAGAGCATATTTTACCAAACTTGGCATTTCCACTATTGCCATGGATTTAAGAGGTCATGGGTTGTCTGACAGAAGCGAGAATAGCGATTTTTACAACCTGGAAAATTTTGCCAAAGATGTGAAAGTTCTTCTGGAAAAAGAATCCGTCAGTAATGCGGTTATCATTGGCCATTGCTTTGGGGGGATGGTGGCCATCTATTTCCAAGCTCAATTTTCCAAAATTTCCAAAGCTTTAATTTTAGTTGACACTAGTTTTAAACCCCCGTTTATTTCCCCGCACGGGGTCCCTCAGGTTTTTTTAAAACATTTATTTGATCTTTTGATAAAAGTTGTTCCTAATATTAAACTTTATGGACGTGCTGATTTTGATCAATTTATAGGCACTTCTGATATAGATTTAAAAAGAATATTATCTGATATTTTGCACACTTCTTTAAAAAGTTATCTCCTTTTGTGCGATCAATTAATTAAGCTTGATTCAAAACAGCTGCTTTCCAAAATTGATGTTCCAACTTTAATCATAGAAGGCTCAGAAGATTCTATTTTCCCGCCCAGTATAGCAGAATACCTTCACCAGAGGATCAAAAAATCAGAGCTGGATCTGATTAAAGGAGCAAATCATATTATTGTTTTAAACAATCCTGTTGAATTGGAAGAATCAATAGAAGATTTTTTGCGGAAAATTAACTTTTAGAAGATCTTTCCATCCTGTCAAATGTTTTGGAGCTAATATGAGAAACCTGTTCTGCTCTTGGTCCAGGAACCGCATTATGGTCACCTTGTCTTTCAGACCTTAAAACTTTCACCCCGGCTGAAGATTTAAAAACCTCATCTTGTAGGTACTTTTCTCTTCCTTTTGTAAATCTGGACATGTTTATCCTCTTTTTAAGAGCATTTAAATATTTTCCAAAAAACCCTTCGTTACTTCCAGTTCTCGCTGTAGCTTGTTTAGCTAAGCTATCTTCTGAAGGAAAAACAGGTAAATTTTTTGCAACCTCCTCATCAGGTATATATCTTCTATATTCAGAAACCATATCTGCCTCTGATACTAATACTAAAACAGGTGCTTTTATTTGTCCAAAAATAGGATCAACTTGGGTTAAAGTTTTTACTTGATCTAAAAGTAATGGAATATAACCCCAGCCAAATTCTTTAATATTTCTTAAGATACTGGCTCTAAAACCACTTTGAATTACCTGATCAGACGGATCTGGTATATCTATTTTTATAAGCTTTTTTCTATACTCTTTTCCTATCTCAAAAGCATCTTTTATAAACCTTTGCAATAAATCCCTAATACCGATCTTATCCAAGCCCCTGGTATTTGCAATCACCACCCCTTTTACTTTAAAGTCTGGATCATTTTGTGCAGCTGCTTCCAAATATGCACCTTTAATTGCTCCTGCAGAGTGTCCCACAATGGTTGCTTCGTTAATCCCATTTCGTTTCAAAAACTCTAAAGTTGCTTGTGCCTGTTTTGCTAAGTATTCTGGGTTTTCTCTTGGTGTTTTTGTATCAATATTAAAACATCTGACCCCAAAGTTTTTTGCAAGCCTTCTGGGAAATTCTTTTGTAGGTTCTTCATTTGCACTCCAAGGCCAACCAGGCAGATAAATTACAGCTTTAGTTTGATCAACGCTTTCTTTGCCCTCTGGACTAAACACCTCATATGTCCCTTTAACTCCGTTTAATTCAAAAGTTTGATCTTCTTTACCCACACCCTCAACCAACTTCCCTGTAGCATAACTTCCTCCAATGACAGCGGCAGTAGTTAGTACAGCTGCTTTAGCTGAATTTTTTAGGAATTCTCTTCTAGTTAATCCTGATCCGCTTTCTTGCGGAGGTACTGGTACTTCTGCGTCTGCTTCTGCCATAATTTTACCTCGGATTATCCAAATATACGCTTTTCTTTTTTAAAATAAAAGCCTGGGTGAAACTGCGGATATAATCATACATTCCCACCCATAATCCATCTTTAAACCTTCTGCCCGAAAAAATCACCGGTTTATTGATAAATTTAATTTTACCCAGTTTGGCCACCCTAAAGCTTAAATCCAAATCTTCTTGAGCTTGCAGGGCCGGATCAAACCCGCCGGATTTTTCATAAACGGATTTCAGAATACCAAAGCTAAAGCCGGACAGCCAGTAGTGGCCAACTATTAATCTGTACAAAACCATGGCTTTGGGCTGGATAAAATTAAATACGGCATTGGTCAGAGGCGAACAATCCACAATCTTACAGGAAGTGGTGGTAGCAGCCGCCCCGTCTTGAAGCGGATCTGTTAATGTATCAAGCCAGTCCGGATAGACAGCGCTGTCGGCATCCAAAGAAACAATCATCCCACCCTTTACCTCATCAAATCCTCTCGCTCTGGCAGCTCCCCTACCCTTTTTTTGCTCCGGAATGACTCTTAAACGAAGCTTATCCTGAAAGCTTTTGGCCAGTTTGGCAGTATTGTCGCTGGAATCATTATCTACCACAATTACCTCAAAAATTTTTGAAGTTTGCAAATCAGTTAAAGATTGCAGAGCCAAGGACAAATATTTTTCCTCATTATAGGCAGGGATAACAATCGAAACCTCTATATCTTTCATAATTTTTTGTGTCGGACGAAAACGACTATGGCATAAATAAATGCCAAGATGGCCTCAAAAAAAAGATACTGATTATAAAAAGGCATCCAAACATATAAAGAAGGGTGGCTGGAGAAAGCATGGGCAAAATTTTGAGTTGAGTTTAAATATAAAAGCAGTATCCCATGGAGGATAGCCCATAAACCGGAGGCTAAAATCAGACTTTTGTATTTTTTGAGGTCTGTTTGAGCAACTAAAATCAATGCGGCTACCAAAAAAACAAATGAGGCATATATGGAATCCAGCAGGATAGCATAAGAGACGGCAGAGGCAGGCCAGACATTTACAACAGAGTTCAGTCTAATATTTAACAGATGGACGGTGCCGTCACCTATTAAGTACATTGCTAAAACAGTTAAAAATATACGCATGAATTTATTTTAACAGATTTTTGACAATGATATCGCCATTTTGTATAGTTTGATGGATGAAAGCCAAAAATTTAAAAATTGCTTCGCTCATTATTACCTATAGCCGGGTTTTGGAAGCCAAAGCCCAAATGGATATAATCCGGGAAGCCTGGCAGCCGATGTTTGGAAGTTTAGATATTTACCATGAGTTTAACGGCAAAAAAAGCTGGTACCCTAAAAAATACCGGGAGGATTTTTTGCACAAACATAAAACAATGCCTCATTTTACCGGCGCAAACTATATGTTAAACCAGGGTATTAAACATGTTTTATCCTCAGGCACAAATTATGATTTTATTATTGTCACCTCGGCAGATACCTGGTTTTTTGACCCTAAGAAATTAAAAAAAATTATCCTGACCTGCCATAAAAAAAATTTGCAGCTGGCAACCTCTCTTTGGGGAATGATTGCTTTAGGGACTGAGTTTTTTATCATCACACCCAATTTGGCAAAAAAAGTTTTTCCCCTAAGATATACCCTGTTTATCAGCAAATATAAAATCCTAAAGTGGACCAGCACCAAAATTGCCGTTTTCGAAAGTTTATTTACCATACAGATAATGAGGGTTTTGAAAAATCCAAACAGGATATACTTAATTCCCGGGCGGAGAACTGTCTGGCCTACCAATAGATTTCACTCCCCCAATTTTTATGCATCTCATCATGACCAAAGTAAAAGGAAGCGGGAGATCCTGCCAGAAATCCGTATTGTTCTAAAAGACAGGATTGAAAATATGCCCAGCTTAAATAAATTTTTATCATAAACCTCTGCACTTTTTAACCCTCTCTAAAAGCACTGCTATTTCCACCTCGTTTAAGGCAGAACTCGAGGCTTCTTTAATCAAAAAGTCGCAAATTTTCCCTTGAAATTTGGCTAAGTAGTCGGACAGATCATCCTGTAATTTAGTAGTTAACCGTTCCCTCAACAAACTCCTCCATTCGGACAGCTTAAAAATAGCAGTCCTTAAAGATCTTTTAGCCGCTTCATGGTCAATGCTACTATAGATATCAGTCATCACTTGCAGATGGATGGAAACAATCTCTGCCAGCTGTTTGGCTTTAGCTTCATTTTTAAAATCAGTTAAAGCAGTTGCTTTTTGCAAATTGAAAAGGTAATGCTCCAGGGTGGAAGGAATCAGATCTGCTCGTCCTGACTCTACTAAACTTCTTATTTCCCTGATCCTTCTTTGGCTAAATTCCAGATAGCGGATGGCCTGGATTCCGCTATTGGGAGCAAATTTTAGTTCCAAAATTTCCCTGACCTTTTTTAAAAAATATAAAGGGTGGGCAGGGTGTATCAGAGATTTACCTATTTCAGGCACTGGCTCCTGGGCCAGGGCGCTACCACCAAATCCCAGGAAGATGGCGCCCAACAAAGCTGCAGAGGCCACGATCAAGCTGATGCGCATACTCTTAATCATGATCTTAATCTTCATTGGGGAGAGATGTCAAATTTTAGATTATTTCTGCTAAAGTCGCTAAATCACCTGTATGTTTTTCCGCATAATGACGCCACGATGGATCCAAAATCCTTCTCCTTCCTCTTATTAAAGAAAGAGCTCTTCTATTTTGGGATACCATCCTTAAAGCAATCTCTTCTTCTGTAGCGGGTGATTCAACCTCCATGAGATCACCAGTACTCCCAGCACGCATAAAAGAACTTAATTCTGCCCTAGACCTAAAATCAGCTCTTCTGTTTCTTAAAAAATTTGATAGGGCCTGTGGTCTTTCACAAATTTCCCTCATCTTAAGATAAATTATGGGCTTTAAACTCTAGATAGTCAACCTTTCTTTCTCCCTACCAGTTTTTCAAATTCATCCGTGTCCAGAGTTTCTTTTTCCAACAGGGCTTTGGCCACTTTATCAAGTTTAGTTTTATTTTTTCGCAACAGTTCTTGGGCTTGTTTATAACAGGCATCAATAATTTTTTTAACCTCTTTATCAATACCGGTTTGCATGGTTTGGGAAGTCTGCCCCCCATCTTCTCCAGAAGGCCACATGCCAAACATGGGCCGGGATTTGATATTAATGGGCCCTAAAGCACTCATACCATATTCTGTTACCATTTCCCGGGCAATACTGGTGGCCACTTCCAGATCATTGGCCGCGCCTGTTGAGATGTCGTTAAAAATCATCTCTTCGGCCGCTCTCCCACCCAAAGCAGTGGTAATTTGCTGAAGCAGACGTGATTTGGTTTCGTTGGAGCGATCTTCCGTGGGCGGAAACATGGTATGTCCCCCGGTCATGCCTCTTGAAACTATGGAGATACGATGGACAGGATCAACCAAAGGTAAGTGGTGTCCCACAATTGCATGGCCGGCCTCATGATAGGCAGACAGTTTCCTGTCAGTTTCGGTTTGCATCCGTTTTCTCTGGGGCCCCAGCTTAACCTTGGTGGCTGCTTCTTCCAAATCTTTAGGCTCAATGGCTTTTTTTGCTTCTCTGGCCGCCAGTATTGCTGCTTCATTTAACATATTGGCCAAATCAGCTCCGGAAAAACCAACAGTGCGCCGAGCCAGTCTTTCCGTATCCACCTCTTTAGTAAAAGGCTTGCCTTTCATATGAAGTTCAATGATGGCTTTTCTCTCTGCAATGTCCGGCATATTCAAAACCACTCTTCTGTCAAACCTGCCCGGACGGACAAGGGCCGGATCCAAAAGATCAGGCCTGTTGGTAGCGCCGATGACAATCACCGATTCATTGGGAGCAAAACCGTCCATTTCCACTAAAATTTGATTGAGAGTCTGTTCCCTTTCATCATGGCCGGAAGTAATGCCAAAACCGCGCATGCGGCCGATTGATTCAATTTCATCAATGAAAATAATGGCAGGAGCACTCTTTTTAGCCTGGGCAAACATGTCGCGCACCCGGGCTGCACCTACTCCCACCAGCATTTCCATAAACTCCGAACCGGAAATGGAATAAAAAGGCACGGATGCTTCCCCGGCCACGGCCCGCGAAAGCAGTGTTTTGCCGCAACCGGGCGGACCTACCAAAAGCACCCCTTTGGGAGTTCTGGCCCCGATTTCTTTGTATTTGCCAGGGCTTTTTAGAAAATCCACCACTTCCGAGAGCTCTTTTTTGGCCTCGTCCGCTCCGGCCACATCGGCAAATTTAATCTGGGGAGCATCCTTGGTAAAAAGGCGGGCCTTGCTTTGGGCAAAGGAAAAAATACCCTGGGCTCCTTCCCTGGCATTTCTAAAAAGTAAAAACATCAAACCTACCAAAAGTAAAACCGGTAAAATGGCGGAAATTATGCCTATCCAGGCTTGCTGCATGGACAGGTCTTTTATTTCAATAGTCACGGTTTTGGGATCAACTCCCGAACTTTCCAGAATTTTATAAATAGATTCTCCCTCTTCTTTACGGGAATGAAGCGGTTCGGATTCATTTTTAAGCTTGGCAGTTATCTTATTTCCCTCCACAGATAGATTTTCTATTTTTTGATCTTTAACATTTTGGATAATTTGAGAGATGGGCACTTCCTTAGTCTGATTGGAGGGGCCGCCTGACATTTGGTAGAAAAAAATCAAAGCTGTCAGGGCAATTAACACATAAACAGCCACACCTTTGATAACGGAAAGCAATTTATTATTATTTATTTTTTTTCTGCCATTGGCCATGGGGAGATTCTAACATAAATCAGCAGACTTTGGTATCTGAATTACTCGCAGAAATTATTTGTTAAACCAAATGTCCAACGTGGCATTTGCTCCCGCCATAATAAACCAGCATACAAAAAAGCTTCTCTAAAGTTTTTTCCTAAAGTCGCTACTCTTAATAAATCCAAGCGTCTTCTAACTGTTAGCATGCTTTCGGGTGCCAAGCCTACTAAGACTGTTTGAGCTTCGTCTTGCCAATTTGATTGGTAAGGATACTCCGAACAGAGAATTGCCACCGCATCAAAGATATCGTTTATTCTGGGCTTCTGCGGTCCCCTAACAAATTCATTGCCCGTATCTTCGTCATCAGCGAGTTTGGCAAAAAGATTGACGGCCGGGCTAACAGTCAGCACCTCAAAGTTTTCAGGTTGAATAAAAACTCCGACTGCTGTTTCTCGCAAAAAATCAGGATTTAGCATCATATCCCCATGAAGAGAATCGTATCTGACCCAATCCCCATCACCATGCCACCGTCGAAAACCCTCAAGACTAGCATCATCTAACCCAATAAGATCAATATCTTGATGCACCCTCATAATTCCTGTCTGTAATTGGGCTGCGAAACCAGACGTAACCAGAAATTTGATTCTACCGGCAGCATCCCTTTGTGGATGTCTTGTCAGAAACTCTCTCACTTGTTGTAATTGATTTGCACAGTGCCATTGTAACTCCCCATCAGCAGGATCGAGTTTTTGCGACAAATCCGCAAAACGTTCGTATAAACAGCTTTGTCCATTCCTTTCTTCTGCAAATGCCATAGATGTCTAATTCTACACTATAAGATATGGCATGTCAACAGTGTCTAGCGGACTTTAGTACCGGCAGGGACCTGCCTGCCGGCAGGCAGGCTTTTTTTGGGAACTGTTAGAAAAACAGGACCATCTGCTGTATCAGCAGCTAACATCATACCTTGAGATTCCAAACCCATCATCATTTTAGGTTCCAAATTGGCTACCAATACTACTTGTTTTCCCACAAAATCTTTGGGCTTATACCATTGTTTTACCCCGGCAAGAACCTGCCTGGAATTATCCTCACCCAAATCAACTATTAACTTAATCAGCTTCTCGCTCCCCTCTACCTCTTCTGCCTCCAAAACTGTTCCCACTTTTAATTCTAATTTAGCAAAATCTTCAAAGGAAATCATTGAAAATAATCCAGCTTCATAGCTTTTTTGACTTCAGCTAAAGTTTTTTGGGCCTCTACTCGGGCTTTGGCAGTACCTTCTTTTAGGATCCGTTCGACAAGATCAGGATCTCGCTCGAATCGAGCTCGATTTTCTCTAATGGGATCCAGGAAATTGTTTAAAACTTTAACCAGGTACTTTTTTACCTCAATATCCCCTACTTGGCCTTTTGTATAAGCTAACTTATAACTTGCAACTTGGGACTTATTACTTTCGGTCCCAAATGCATCAAGATAAATAAATACAGGATTGCCTTCAACTGTCCCCGGATCAGTAGAATGTATTCTTTTAGGATCCGTGTACATATTCATCACCTTTTTCTCCACACCCTCTGCATTGTCAGTTAAAAATATGGCATTATTCAGCGATTTTCCCATTTTGGCCTGGCCATCAGTCCCCGGCAGAGTGGGTACTTCCCCTATCAATGGTTCTGGTATAGGAAAAGCTTCACCATATGTGCTGTTGAATTTCATGGCAATGTCTCTGGCATATTCAACATGAGCTTTTTGGTCTTTACCCACTGGCACAAGATTGGCTTTGGGCAGCAAAATATCAGCCGCCATTAAAACTGGATATTGAAACAGGGCAAAAGTATCCTGTTCACCCTGGTCAAGTTTTTCTTTTAAAGCCGGCTGGCGCTCCAGCACTGCTCGGGGGGTTAAGATTCCCAGAAAATATGCCAGTTCCAAAACTTCAGGTACTTTGGACTGCAGAATAAATGTAACCTTTTTAGGATCCAACCCCACAGATAAATATCCGAGCATCAAACCACGAATGTTTTTCTCAAGATCCTCTGTTTTATCAAAATGAGTAGTCAGAGCATGCAGATCCACGATTAGCACAAAGGTCTCGTATTCATCCTGCAGTTTAATCCTGTTTTTTAAAGACCCCACATAGTTTCCCAAATGAAAACTATCACTGGTCGGTCTATCCCCAGTTAAAATTCTTTTCATCTTTCCTCCTTAGTATAACCTAATTTTACAATGTTTGTACTAGGTTACTTCAACCCCCAGACACTTGACAAGGATTCTCTCTTATGATATCCTTTGATGTATTAGTTCTTAATAAACTTAGCTCTCCCAAGATTTGGGAGATTTTTTATTAAAAGGAGAAGAAAATGAAAACAGAATTTGGAGAACAAGGTAGATCAAGCTGGAAACCAATAGGTGATCTGAATGAAACATTAGGTAGATTTGACGCTCCAGATGGAGTGCGAAGAATCATCGCTAGAAGGGTGGGTAATTTAGCCGGAACTAGGGATTTACCAATCTCTGATATTACAGATGTGATAGAAAAGTCGATGAGTACTCATGGAGGAATGCCTAATTGGCAAGGCGTTACAGATAGTTTAGCTAACATGGCAAATGAAACATATCGAAGATTTAGGCGATATTAACTTATTTTCCTTGGGGGTACTCCATCATATTCAATTTCTTCTTCCGGCACTCTTCTAAATGGTTTCTCGCGCACCCATTCCTCAAAAACATGAGCCACCAGGCCTACTACCCTACCAATGATAAAAAATCCTTTACCCAATCGGCAGTCAAACCCCATGTCAGATATCACCGCAGCTATGGCCCCATCCACATTAATGGGGATTTTTTTGCCCTTTTTCTCATCCAGTATTTTTTCCACTTCTTGTGCCAGCTCGCAGTGTTCCTTGTAAAAACCCAGTTCTTTGGCTTTGGCAAAAATTTGAGTAGCTCTGGGATCAGTGGTATAAACTTTATGGCCAAAGCCGGGGATTCTCTCCCCTGATGAAATCACCTTTTCCACCAGCTTGTCTGCAGCCAGACCCATCTGCAACAACCTGGCACATTCCTCAATGGCTCCTCCATGAGCTTCCCCCACTCCTAAAACTCCTGCAGCTACTGCCGCTTGCATGGGATTGCCGGCTGATGCACTGATTCTCGCATTGGTAATAGAGGGTGGACCCAAACCATTATCTATGGTGGAAATTAAAATGCTATCCAGCATGGCCCGCTCTTTGTCTGTTGGCAACTCACCTTTCAATTCCAACCAAATCGCATCGGTAAAATTTACCTTGTCAATTAAATCAGTCACTTTATAGCCATGAATATGGGCCTCCCCATCAATTATCCCAGCTATAGCTGTCTTCCACTTTTTATCCATATTAGTATTTTAACAGATTTGGTATCTCATCTGGAGTTTTGGCAATTTTTACCCCAGCCGATTCCAGTGATTTTAATTTTGACTTATAACTTCCTTTTTCCCCATAAACTATGGCTCCTGCATGACCAAGCTTTGTACCTGCAGGCAAGGTCTCCGCAAACAGTCCTGATATAAATGCTACCATGGGTTTAGTGAATCCACCAGATTTAATTAAATCTGCCGCTTCTTCTTCATAAGTCCCCCCAATTTCTCCAAATAAAACAACGGCTGTTGTTTGCTCATCCTTTTCAAAATCCTCCATCAAATCTGCAAAGCTAGATCCCACCAGGATATCCCCGCCAATGCCAATGACTGTTGATTGACCAATGTTGTTTTTGGTTAAAATCCAGGATACTTCCGAGGCCATGCCGCCTGATTTGGAAATTACTCCAATGCTACCTTTGGAATAAACCCCCCGCGGGTCATCTCCCCCAATTGAGCCTACTTTTCCAATGCCCGGAGAAATTATCCCAATTGAAGATGGACCAACAATTCTGACTCCAGCTTTTTTAGACATTAAAATTGCCTTGGCAGTATCTTGAATTGGGATATGTTCTGTTAAAACATTAATCAGGGGAATTTTGGCATTTATAGCCTCTTCTAAGGCGCCGTAAGCTGCAAAATTAGGCACAGCCACAAAACTGGTGTTGATGCCCGGATGATTTTCTAAAGCTTCGGCAATGGAATTGTAAACCGGCACTCCATGAACCTCCTGCCCGCCTTTACCCGGAGTTACCCCTGCCAAAACTTTAGTTCCATAATTTTTCATCTGCAAAGTGGCTTTGGACCCCTCTTTGCCGGTAATCCCTTGAACAAGCACCCGTGTTTTTTCAGTTATTAGTATTGCCATATGCTAACTCCTTCATAATCTTGGCCGTAGATGTCATTGGTGTTTCCCTGCCAAAAATATGAAAATCAAAGCCTTCTTTTTCCCCAATCTCTTTTAGGGCCTCAAAGGCTTCTTTATCTCTTGGCCCACCGCGACGAATCACGATTGGGTATTTAGGTTTTGGCTTTAACTCCCTTAACCCTTCTACAAAACCCATTAAAGTTTCATAAATATCTGTAAAATTAGCTGTGCCTCCCACAAACCAGCAGCCTTTAAGTCCAGGCTTGGACAGAACAATTTTGGTCAGTTTTTTCAGTTTCTCACGAGGAGGGTTACCTGAATGTTCAGTATAATTGGCAGGCTTGCCACCATATGCAAGGAGTGCATCCATATTAACAATTGAACCTCCGCCTCCGGCGGCAATCACGGCAATGTCACCCGGGAGATCCCAATACACTGATCCTGCAGTTCCCCGATGATCTCCTTCATCTATCTTCCTGGCCTCAATTTCCCTTTGGGTTGGCGGTCTGCCAAACAAAGTCCTTTCTGGCAACTTTATTTCTCTTCTGAAGCCCCCATCATCATCCAGGATAATTTTTGCGTCGAGTGCCCACACTTTTCCATTCCTGTCTACTACTAAAGGATTTATTTCAGCCAGCTCGCAGTCATATTTAGTAAATACTTCCCAAAGCTTTTGTGCTGCTTCCATTAACTCTTTAGGTAAATCCTCTCCATTAAACCCTGCTAAAATATCAATGGGATAGACATCTATATTTTGTGAAGCTTCATCGAAGTGGGACCCTACTCTAGATCCTCCCTTTCCAAAAGTTAAAACCGATCCTCTTGTTTCTGTCGAATATGAAAAGGAAATATAATACTCAGATGCTATATCAATCGCTTCTTCTACTAAAAGCCTCCCCACTTTTTCATTATTAATTGTCTTCTGAAATAATTCTTTAATCTTTAATCTTAAATCTTTAATCTCTGTAATTTTAACTATTCCTCCTGCACCAGCTCGGTATCCGGACAAAACCTGGGCTTTTAATACCAAAGGTGGTTTGACATTGACTCTCTGACTCTCTGACTCTAGTAATTGACTCTTGGGAACTGCTATCCCGCAACTTTTAAATAACTTTTTCCCTTCAAATTCGAAAAGTTGCATGAGCTAGATTGTACTGGACTTGACTTACCTTTTCAACTCATGATAGCGTTGTTTATTCAAGGAAAGGAGGTGATTTTATGAGATTAGAAGATGAGGTCAGCAGAATGATATGGGAAGGTAGTCCTGTGTTGCCGAGAACCGAACCAAGCTTTAGAAATTCCAGTTTTCCAGAGGTGAGTGGTAGAACTAAACCTGAAGCACCTACGGCATGGGAAATAGCTGGAGAAGATCATATTACATTGAAAAGTGGCAGTATGGATGGGAGAGAATAGGCTCTATATAGTTATTTAATTTTTTCTCTAAACTGATCGTAGCTGGTCAGGGCTGGTGTGTGGTCTGAAACCTGGTATTCCTGTTTAACCAAAATTTTGGTATTGTCTTTGACATCCTCACGCAAGATGACTCCGGGACCAACCAGAGCACTTGATCCTACCCTGACTCCGGGCATAATAGAAGCATTAACCCCTACTCTTGAACCCTTGCCTACCATCAGGCCCAATTTAAATCTGCCAGTATCCGTATCAGCTACCCTGATGGTCTTATCATCCAATCTTAAATTAGCTAATACTGCACCAGATCCCATACCAAAATCCCCTTCAATCACGCTGTCTCCAATATAATTGGTATGGAACCAGGAGTTTGGACCAATATAACTTCTGGTAATATCCGTGTTGAATCCGGTGACGCAACCTGCTTCCAGATTTGACTCTCTGACTAAACTATTACCACCCACGATGCAATCTTTACCTATGTAACAAGGACCTTTAATCACTGCTCCCTCAAACACCCTTGCTCCTTCCTCTATCACTACCTTGCCGGAAATTTCTGCCTTTTCAGACACTTTTGCCCCCGGGGAAATAGTTTGTTCAATTTTGGACAATAAGCGCTCCGTGACATCCAAAACATGCCAAGGATATTTCAAAGGAATCCAGACTCCATTATATTTTGTAAATTTTACATCCATTCCGTCAACAATCATTTTATCAAGGGCTTTTTCATAAAGATCATCTGTATCGCTAGTTACTTTTTCCAGATATTCCACCAGTTTTTTGCCATCTTTAAAATAATCCGCCACCAGTTTTACCAAATTCGAGGGTTCATTCCCCTCTCCCGGCTTCTCAACTATCCCCTGTAATTTATCCCCTGTAATCTTTAAATATCCTCCGGGAAAATACTTATCTACCTTAAGTCCGGGCACAACTACATCTGCCTTAATCCCCAAAACACTCTGATAAATTTTGGGATCAAGCTGATCTTCGGCATTTACCACCATTATTTCACCCTCAATCAAATCTTTGGCTGAAAGCACTGCATCAGCCATGCCTTTGGGTTCACTCTGGATAGCAATTGTATAAATCAAGGCCAGTTCCTTTGCTACAGCCTCTACCCCATCTTTACTTTGAGAACTGGCCACAATAATAAATTCAGCATCCGGAATATTTTCTTTAACTTGTTTTAAGTTATGATGCAATAGAGGCTTGCCCAAAAAAGGGATCAAACATTTATCTGTTTGTACAGGCCACATTCTTTTGCCTTGTCCTGCTGCTAAAATTATAATCTTCATAAGTACCAGGGGTGGGGATCGAACCCACAACCGCCACGTTATGAATGTGGTGCTCCACCATTGAGCTACCCTGGCATAAACTATTGAGCTTAGATTGTAACAAAAAACGGGAGATTAAACAAAAAGAGAATATATGGTGGCTATGCCTGCTGCTGCCATAACCAGGGTTATAATTAAACCTAAAACAAGACTTATTGGCCCGTTAACCCGATTCCCCATCACTTTTTTGTTGCTGGATAAAATAACAATTGTTGCCAAAATCACCGGCGCAATTAAACCGTTAAATACGGCCGTATAAATTAAGACCTTAATGGTATCAAAATTTAGAAAATTTATTCCCAAACCAATTAAAGTGGCAATGATAATCACTCCGTAAAAAGCATTAGCCTCTTTCAGTTTTCTGTATAACCCGTATTTCCAGCCGAAACTTTCGGATAAAGCGTAAGATGCGGACCCTGCCAAAATGGGGATTGTCAAAAGACCCGTGCCTATAATTCCTATGGCAAAAAGTAAATAGGTGGCCTCGCCCGCAATCGGGCGCAGCGCCTCTGCGGCCTGCTGGGCCGTTTCAATATTGGTTATCCCGCTTGCATACAAAACCGCGCCACAAGCGGCAATGATGAAAAACATCACCAAATTTGATAAAAACATTCCTGACCAAACGTCAAGTCTCATATCTTTAATCTCCTTATCCGAAGTTTGCACCTGTCTAAGCTTTAGAGTAGTCCTGCCAACCAGAATTTGCTCCTCCACCTCCTGTGAAGTCTGCCAGAAAAATAAATACGGTGAGATGGTGGTACCCAAAATGGCCGTTATCATAAATATCTGCTCTTTGGAGAAATCAAAAGAAGGCACAATAGCGCTGGCGATAATTTGTCCGAAGTCCAGGTTGGCGGCTATGGCTGAAAAAACATAGGCTAGAAGCACTAATGCTAACCATTTCAGATATTTTGCATATCTGTCGTAAGTGGTAAAGATTTGTAAGGCCAAACTAAAAATAGCGAAAAACAGGATGAGGAAATTAAAACCAAAATTCGGGTATAAAAGCTGGGTGGCTTTGGCCATTGCCCCTAAATCTGCTCCAATGTTTAAGGAATTGGCCGCAAAAAGTAAAAATGTGCAAAGATACAACACCCATTTCGGGAAAAACATCCGGATATTTCCGGCCAAGCCTCGACCAGTCACCAATCCAATGCGGGCACACATCTCTTGTATAATCGACATCAGAGGAAAGGTAAAACCTGCTGTCCATAAAAACCCAAATCCGTATCTGGCTCCTGCTTGGGAATAAGTGGCAATGCCGGAGGGATCATCGTCGGCAGCCCCTGTGACCATTCCCGGACCCAGGGAATGCCAATATTTCCTGGCCATTTTTACGTCTTTATGTCTGTAAACAACCTTAATAATTTTTCTGGAAGCGTCTAAAGTTATCCCTAAAACAACGGCAGGCGCTTCAGCCACGGTTTTGATAATTTGTCTGGTCATAGGGTCAATCTTAAGAGTAGATCAACTTTGAGAGGTCGTCAAGTTATATGATATGAAATTGACATATCTTCACCTTCAAGCTAAAATAACATGGTTCTTTTAAATATCGCGGGGAAGTGTAACGGCTGCACACAAGGCTCATAATCTTGAGGCAGCGGGTTCGACTCCCGCCCCCGCAACATTTCGACTCCGCGAAGCGGAAGGAGAAATGTCCTGAGCGATGGTGAGCGTAGTCGAACCAGAGTCGAAGGACCGTTCTTAATTCTGTTTTCCGCTTCGCTCCGCTCAATGCAGGCACTTCAATTCCTAATCCTGATAAAATATTTATATGTGGTTTGTCTACATTCTTCTATGTGAAGATGGCAGTTTATATACGGGTTATTCTAATGACATAAATCAACGTTTCTTAGACCACAAAAATGGCAAAGGCGGACATTACACAAGATCACATAAACCTATAAAGCTAATCTACTGTGAACAACTCTCTACCCAATCTGAGGCTTTAAGAAGGGAAAGACAAATAAAAGGCTGGGGTAGAGAAAAGAAAATAAGAATTCTCAATTTAACCATCTGATATAATCAATCGATGATAAATACATATAGAAAGCTGAATGTTCTAATCAAACTAAGCTTTTCAATTCTTCTTCTCCTCATTATCTTATGGAAATTAATTGATTATTTTTCGTATAAAGAATCTCGGGAGCATGATAGACTACCAAAAATTTTAAGCAAAAAAGTTAACATGGAGACAGTGGGTGAGAGTCTGTATAAAGGAGAAGAATACAAAGACGGGATCAAGTGTCCCTACTTTGAGCAAAAGACAGTTCTACAAGTTATCTCTGAACAGGATAATAGTCAGTATTATACATGTAAAAAATTTTCTACTAATAGAGGAAATTTTTATCTTATTGAAAAAACCTCTTTTGCTTTAATCATTTTAGAAACAACCCCAGGAAACTTTGATTTGGTTATCAGAGATGCTGGAGAATATGAGGATTATAAAAACTACCCTGGTATTTATCCTTTCAGAATGCGGGGTAATCAAACCGATGTTATCTTTATATACGAGGGTTGGAACAATCCCAAAAAAATAATCAAGTTAACTACTAATTGAGAAGGTTCTAACAGCATTCCGCCCCCGCAACACAGTGGTTGTTTAGATTGCTACAATAGTCTAAACTATAATTTGACAAACTTAAGTTTATCCCATAGCTTGACTTTACTTATCCAAATTCTTATAATTCATCCTCATGAGTTACGAGTCTAAATCTGAAATTGGTTTTTTTATATCAGATGGATATGAATTAAGTTATAGAATTTCTCATCCTCTTTTAGCCAGTAAGACTCCTTCAGTTTTACTTTTACATGGTGCTTCAACTCCTAGAGGTAGAGGAAGAGTTTTATTTGATGTATTTCAAGAAAAATTGGCTCAAAACGGTTTTTCTTCCATGG
>CAZVEX010000006.1:0-62843 GCA_964625535.1 uncultured Gammaproteobacteria bacterium | reverse complement strand
TTAGTTTTTGAAGATCCAGAACAAGAACAGTTTCAATACTATTTACTTTTTAGAGATGAAACTACAGGCAGGCAAACTTATGAGAATGGGAGAATGTTACAAATTCCAAAAAAGGGAGATGAGCTAATTGTTGATTTTAACTATGCCTACAATCCTTATAGCTCTTATAATGACAATTGGGATTGTCCAATAACTCCAAAAGAGAATGTTTTACCAGTAGCTATTAAGGCTGGAGAAAAGATGTTTAGATGAATAATAACCATCAAAGATTCCAGCTTAATCAAATAACTGATTTAATCTATCTAGGCACCAACCTTTGTTGTACAACCATGCCACATCTTAAAGTTTTATTTGATTTGGGAATTAAAGCAGATATTGATCTTGAAGAAGAAAGGCAGGAACAAACACCTAATATTGATACCTATCTTTGGTTACCTGTAAAGGATCACTCTGCCCCGACTCAAGAACAACTTGATACAGGGGTTGCTGTAATTGATAGCCTGGTTAAAAATCAAAAGAAAGTTTATATCCATTGCAAAAATGGTCATGGCAGATCGCCAACTATACTGGCTGCTTATTTTATTAATCAGGGCAAGACAGTTGAAGAAGCAATAAGGATGATTAAAGAAAAGAGAGCAGAGATTCATTTGGAAGAGGTACAAATCCAGGTTTTACTAAATTTTCAGCAAAGACTTCAGACTTCCTGATATAATCTGCCTATGTCGTCTTTAAAATGTGGAATAGTTGGATTGCCAAATGTAGGAAAGAGCACCTTGTTCAATGCTCTTTTGAAAAAAAGGGTGGCTTTGTCTGCCAATTATCCTTTTGCCACGGTTGAACCAAATGTAGGAGTGGTGGCAGTTCCAGACGAGAGACTAATTAAATTAGCCGAATTGGTTAAATCAGAAGAGAAGATGGAAAATCTGCCGCCAATTGTTCCGGCTGCGGTGGAGTTTGTGGATATTGCGGGATTAGTTAAAGGAGCATCAACAGGTGAGGGGTTGGGGAATCAGTTTTTATCCCATATTCGCGAGGTGGATGCCATTGTCCATGTTTTAAGAGATTTTGAAGATCCAAATGTTGTAAGAGCAGGGGGTTCTGTTAATCCCAAAGAAGATAAGGAGTTGGTGGAAACAGAGTTGGCTTTGGCCGATATTGACAAGGTGGACAAGCTGTCAACTAAACCTGTTCTATATGTTTTAAATGTGGATGAGAATGAATACGCAGACAAGCTGCGAGATCCTTCGCTAATCGCTCGGGATGACAATATTGTCATATGCGCAAAATTAGAGGAAGAATTGGCTGATTTATCGGAAGAAGAAAGATTGGAATATTTAAAAACATTGGGTTTGGAGCAGACCGGTTTGGAAAGATTAATTCAGGCTGCATATAATCTGCTGGGACTTATTTCATTTTTAACGGCCGGTAAAAAAGAAGTCCGGGCCTGGACTGTTAAGTCCGGAACAAATGCCCAAATGGCCTCCGGTGTGATCCACACGGACTTTATCAAGAATTTTATCAGGGCTCAAGTTATTGAATATGAAAAATTAATTGAAGCAGGGTCATATGGGGAAGCTAAAAAAAGAGGCTGGATTAGGACAGAAGGAAAGGATTATGTGGTAAAAGATGGGGATGTAGTGGAGTTTTTAGTGGGAACTTAGGCTCAAAGTTACTTAAAAATCCGCGGGTGTCAACCTATTCCACCCCAAGGGTGTACAGGAGTCGCTATTCACTATAGGTTCTGATATAATAGAAGATTATATGCTAAAAGAAGGAATTTTAGATTGGGTAGATCATGGTTTAGATAGACTAATAACTGTAAATGAAGAGCCAGGCTTTAAAGAATATTTTCAGGAATTAGTTGCAAAGGAGAGAAAACCTATTATAGTAGGAAACCATCAGAGTCATTTTGATGGTGTTATCCTGGCTTGGGTGACGCAAAGACTTCTCACCTATGAAAGAGAAGTAGCTCCAGTAGAGCAGCCTAAAGGTTATGTTTTAACTGTGGCATCATCCGTACGATCAGGGCATCAAAGTAGATTTTTGCAACTTGCCTATCCTTTAGCTGAACTCGTTACCTCAAGAAGAGGATTAAGGTTTATAGATTATACCAGAGAAGTAGATGAAGAAAGATACAGAATAAAGAAACCGAGAGCAAGTCAACTTAGGTCGTTTGCCGAGAGAGTTCGTCAGGGTTACAGGATTGCCAGTTTACCTGAAGCTAGTGTTCAGGGAGGGAGATATCCGAGAAATAATGACCATAGAGGTAGATTCGCCCAATCTATTAAAAATCTGGTTGATATCATCACCTCGAATAGAAGGGAAGATATCTTGGGGATGCAGAAGATTAGAGATAATTCATTAATGCCTTATTACGAGTTAGTTACTGGGGGAAACGGAAATGGTCAGCAAGAGGGATTTTTTGTTCCAGTAGGGATTCATGGAAGCTACAGAATACTTCCTCCATATACTTTATTTCCCCCTCTTGATACGTGGGCATCAATTTTACGTTTGTCTAGTCGTACCTTTGTGGATGTAAACATAGGGATGCCAATTACTTCTTGGCCACAAGATAAAGCCTCTGCTAATACTCTAATTATGAGTAAGGTAGCTCAAATTGTCCCGGTAGAAGCTAGAGGTGTATATAGCAACAAGATTTGAAAATTGTCAGTATTGAATTTTTGGTCTTCAAAAGGTACAATCTTTTCTTCAGATGAATTCATATTATTTAACTTTAGTTCTAAAGCCGGACATGGAGGAAAAAGCCCGCAAGGAGTTTTTGGATGGTTTGAAAAAGAAATTTGAAAAAGTGGTTAAAGAAGATTTGTGGGGGGTAAGAGATTTGGCCTACCCGATCAAAAAGCAAGCAAAAGGTTTTTATGCTCATTTTGAATTGGAAGCCGATCCTAAAGCGGCCAAAGGTCTTGACAAAATCTTAAAATTGGAAGAAGATATCATTCGTTATTTACTGGTAAGGAAATAAATGGCAAGCCGCAGTTGGAATAGAGTAGAACTAATAGGTAATTTAACCAGGGATCCGGAGCTTCGATATACCCCCAATGGAGCCGCAGTCTGCACCTTTGGTTTGGCCACCAACAGAAGTTATGTTTCCGAGGGCGAGAGAAAAGAGGAAGTGGATTTTCACCGTTTGGTAGCCTGGAATAAACTGGCAGAGTTGTGCAATCAGCTTCTGAAAAAAGGGATGAAGGTTTTTATCTCCGGAAGGCTGCAGACCAGATCCTGGGAAGGTAATGACGGCCAAACCAGACAGACCACAGAGATTGTGGTGGAGGATATGATAGTGCTCACTCCTAAGGCTAATGGGGAAGAAAAGGTTGAACCCCCAGCGGAGGAAATTAAAGAGGAAGAACCGAAAAAAGAAAAAACCAGTCCAAAAAATGAAGATGTGGAGGAAGATCTACCTTTTTAATCTATGGTAAAAAAGATTATTACTCAAAAAACCGAAGCGGGCGAAGCGGGTGTAGCCGAAGTTGAGACTAAAATTTCTCCTAGAGGCAAAAAATGCCAATTTTGTCAAAACAAATCAATTCCTTCTTACTCGGATACAGCAAATTTAAGACGCTTTTTAACCGACAGAGCCAAGATTATCCCAAAATTAAGAAGCGGTCTTTGCAGCAAACATCAGCGCTTTGCCGCCAGAGAGATCAAACATGCTCGGCACATAGGGTTACTTCCTTTCATCCCCAAAGTTTAGTAAACTTAAAGTATGCCCTTGGGGAGTGGATTGTTTGATAGCTTCGATAATCTTGATCAAATTGCGGTTGAAGACATTGCCCGCTGGCTTAAAGCCGCTCCAAACGAAGTTGCCCTGGAAAATTATCTGGCCAACAAAATTTTATACCCTCAAACTTTGCCTTTAACCAAGACCGATTTGGAGCTGGATCTGGCCATTTTGCGCGAGGCATTAAGGCAAAACGCGCCTAAGAATTTAAAGGGAGCCGGTCCTTTCTTGGGAGACAATACCTTTTTAAACGTTATGCTTCGCAAAATACTGATTCCTTCAAATTTTTTGCGGTTTATTCCCAACATGACAACTTTAATCTGGGCTTTTGTTGACGCTTTTTTACTGGAGAGAAAAAGAGAAGATTTTTTTGAAGATCTTTGGACAATTATTTTAACGGGCGAAATAGACGAGACAGTCGGTTCAGTGCTTCTCCCCCAATTTAGCGACCGAAACGGGGTGCTGGAGCTTCAACTGGGAAACCAATCTTACAAAGTTCGCTCCGGTTCTCTGATGGTTATTCCCTGTCCTGCCAACCGTTGTCAGATCGCCTATAAATTTAACAAAGGCAAAATTTTAGGCAAAGAGGAAAGCGCAATTGAAGTATACGGTGGGAGAGTGGGGCTGTTTATAGACGCCAGGAATCAAAAAAAATGAAACCGAAAGCTTTAAAAAGATTGCGGGTGGAAAAAGACGTTATTGCCAGGGTACATCGGAGCTTAAAAGCAAGGGGTCAGCTTAATGTGTCGGCGGGGCAGGAAGTTTCTCCCGATGACATTGTCGGGAGTTGCGAGGTTTCTCCCGGCTTTAGGACTTTCAATTTATCCAAGAGCCTTTCTGTTTCGCCAAAGGAAGTTAAAAAATATCTCAAAAGAGAGGTAGGCCAAAAAATTTACAAAGGAGAGCTTCTGGCTTACAAAAATCAGTCTTTTTTTGGGGGGAAAAAAATTGTTATTTCCCCTTCGGACGGGATTTTGGAATTTTTTAACGAACTCACAGGTGAGTTGCGGCTTAACTTTTTGCCAAAAAAAGTCGATCTGCCAGCGGCAGTTTATGGAGTAGTGGAAGAAGTTGAT
The DNA here is from genome assembly GCA_964625535.1 of uncultured Gammaproteobacteria bacterium. Lineage (GTDB taxonomy): Bacteria > Patescibacteriota > Microgenomatia > Daviesbacterales > UBA10151 > UBA9644. Next base: position 58,025 of record CAZVEX010000006.1, on the reverse strand, counting down.
CCCGCGCGCGGCGACATGATCATCGCAACTCAGATCAGTAGAATTTACGGCATGTTCGGTACCGGCAGAAGCAGAGACGGAATATTAAATTTTGTTGGCAGTAGGGATGAGATGATAGGGGAGTCAAAAATATTCGCCACGGATTCCGATCAAATTTTAGTGGGGGGAAGCCTGATTTATAAAGAGGCAATCTCCAAAGCTATTTCTTCTGGCGTTTCCGGCATTATTACGGGCGGTATCAATAGTAAAGATTACAAGGGAATGGTCGGAGGGCGGTTGATTTTTCCAAAGAAACTGGAAACGGACATTGGTATTTCCGTGATTGTTTGTGAGGGTTTTGGGCCGGCGCCTCTTGGCGAGGATATTTATGAGGTTTTACAAAAATATAATGGAAAGTTTGCGTTGCTGGACGGCAATCATGCTATAATAAACCTTCCTTCTTTTGAGTCAAGCTCCATGACCCGGGTCAGAAATACCAAACTGCCCCGACTGCAGGATAGCTTAACTTTGACGGAAGATCGAAGAACCAAAGAGACGGAGGTTGGATTGGGAAGCAAAATTAGAGTAGTGGGTAATTCTTTCGCGTCGGAGCAGGGAAAAGTGGTAGCTATTGATAAAACCGAGACACAGCTGCCTTCCGGAATTTATGCCTGTTTATTAACGGTGGAAACCAAAAGAAGGAAAATAAAGATTCCCGGCGCTAATGTGGAGTTGATATGAAAAATTTTTTTCTCCGGATAAATTTAAGAATTGTTTTGATTGTAATACTAACGTTTGTCATCGGTTGGAAACTGGGGCAGGTCGATAACGATCCCCCCAAAAATATCAATGTTGATTTTAAATTGTTTTGGGATACCTGGAATTTGCTTTCCAGAGATTATCTGGAAAGGGAAACTCTGGATACGGACAAATTATTTTATGGCGCCATTTCCGGCATGGTGTCTGCGGCAGGTGATCCCTACACATTTTTCCTGCCGCCGGAAGTGCAAAAAGCTTCCAAAGAAGAATTGGGCGGCACTTTTGAAGGCGTGGGTATTCAGCTGGGTTTTAACGAGGAGAAAAAATTGGTGGTGATTGCTCCGCTTTCCGGTATGCCGGCAGAGAAAGCAGGAATTAAACCAGGGGATTGGATTATCAAAATTGACAACACAGACACCGCGGGCATGACCTTGGCTGAAGCGGTTAAATTAATAAGGGGAGAAAAAGGGACTAAGGTTGAACTGGTTATTGCTAGGGAGGAAGAAGAGGAAACCAGAACATTTACCCTGATAAGAGATACTATTTTGGTTAAAAGCGTGGAGCTTAAATACAAAAAGACCAAATCCGGCAAAAATGTGGCAGTTTTAAAGCTTTCCCGTTTTTCGGAGCGGACCAGATCGGAATGGACAGAGGCCGTTTCTGATATTTTATCAAAGCGTCCCCAAGGGATTATTTTGGATGTTCGAAATAATCCCGGGGGATATCTTGACGGTGCGGTCTTTGTTTCCTCAGAGTTTTTGGATGGCGGAGACGTGGTTTTGCAGGAAGACGGCCAGGGGAGAAAACAAGCCTTTAAGGTTAACAGAAAAGGTCAGTTGTTTGATCTTTCCCTGATAGTTTTAATTAACAAAGGTTCCGCATCCGCTTCGGAAATTGTGGCCGGAGCGCTGCAGGATCGGGGCAGGGCCAAGGTGGTAGGGGAGAAATCTTTTGGCAAAGGCACCATTCAGGAAACCCAAGATCTTCCTAAGGGGACAGGAATTCACATTACGGTGGCAAAGTGGCTTACTCCCAACGGCAGATGGGTTAATGAGACCCAGGGTTTGGAACCGGATGTTAAAATAGAGGGAGATAAGGAAGATTCAACCAAGGATCCGCAATTGGATAAAGCTTTGGAATTATTAGAGTAATGGACCAATCAAATTTCAAATTACCAAAAATACAACTCTCCAGTCTGGTGCTGGCTGTGGCCGCGGGGATGATAGTGGCCATAGGGCTTTATCAGGCTCAAATTCGGGGATTTATCCCCGGCAAGGGTATTGAATTCCCAAAGCCTCCCGAAGAAACAAGAACAATTCTAAAAGAGGAAAACGTTGTCATTTCCGCGGTGGAGAAAACCTCATCTTCTGTGGTGGCAATTGGAGTGAGCCGGCGGGTGGTCAATCCCTTTGATCCTTTTTCACTGCCGCGCAAAGAAGACGCTACCATTGGCACGGGATTTGTGGTGTCGGAGCGAGGCATCATTGTGACAAATAAGCATGTGGTGGCCGATACCGGCACCAAATACTCCGTAGTAACCAAAGATGAACAAAAGTATGAGGTTAAAAGAATTTACCGGGATCCGATTTTTGATTTGGCCCTGGTCCAAATTGAGGCGTCTGATTTGAAAGCTTTGGAACTGGGGGATTCAAGCAAGCTTAAAGTAGGCCAAACCGTCATTGCCATCGGCAATGCCCTGGGTAGATTTACCAACACTGTTACCACGGGGGTAGTATCCGGGTTAGGCAGAAGAGTGGTGGCGGGCGATCCTTTTTGGGGGGGTCTGGAATCTTTGGATAACTTAATTCAAACAGATGCGGCCATCAATCCGGGCAATTCTGGCGGTCCGCTTTTAAACTCAAGCGGACAGGTGGTCGGGGTCAATGTGGCGGTGTCGGAAGGAGCGCAAAATATCGGTTTTGCCATCCCTATTAATTCTGTTAAGGCCATTGTGGATGAGTTTGTGGCCAAAGGATCTGTTTCCAGGCCGTTTTTGGGGATTCAATACAGATTTATCTCCAGAGATGTGGCTATTTTAAACGAAGTACCGCAGGGAGCATATATTCAGTCGGTAGTTAATGATTCTCCCGCCCAAAAATCTGGAATTGAAGAAGGAGATATTATTACAAAGATTAACGGGCAGAGCATGGAAAATGAGAATAAGATTGCCGAAGTTATCCAAAAGAGTTCCATCGGACAAAATGTCGAACTGGAAATTTGGCGCGACGGAAAAACCCTCAAAGTCAATGCGACATTGGGAGAGCTGCCTGCAGAGTAAGAATAATCGGTTCCAGATTTCCGTCCATGATTTCTTCCAAATTATGCCATGATTTGTTAAGGCGGTGGTCGGTCACTCTGTTTTGAGGGAAATTGTAAGTTCTGATTTTTTCCGATCTCTCTCCCATCCCAACCTGCGAAGCTCTATTTCCCGCTATCTCTTTTTGTCTTTTTTCTTCTTCCATCTGCCAAATCCTGGAGCGAAGAAGATCCATGGCAATTTCTCTATTTTGTGCCTGAAAACGTTCTGTTTGGGTCGTTACCACAATTCCCGTTGGGATATGTTTAAGTCTGACGGCTGTTGAAACTTTATTGACATTTTGGCCTCCGTGGCCCCCAGATCTGAAAGCTTCAAAAGTCAAATCGGCGGGGTTAATGGAAACTTCCCTGGAAGTGACTTCCGGTAAAACCGCCACTGTGGCCGTGGAAGTGTGAATTCTGCCTGAACTTTCCGTAACAGGTACTCTTTGTACTCGATGAACACCAGATTCATGCTTTAACATATTATAACAATCTTTTCCTGAAATTTTGAGTACAAACTTATCAAGTACTTCTACTTTCCATTCCTGATTTTGAGTAAATTTTGTGTACATTCTAAGGAGATCCCCGGCAAAAATTCCCGCTTCATCCCCGCCGGCAGCACTTCTTATCTCAAGAATACAGCTATCCGTCTTCAGACTGCCGTTTTCCGCAACTGCAACCTTGGGCGTCAATTCTTCCTTTTGTCTTTCCAACTGGGCAATTTCCTCGCTTGCCAGCTGGGCCATCTCGGGATCTTCGAGCAATGGTTTGATATCTGCAATCCGCTTATTTATCTGATCAATTTGTTGCTTTAAATAATCCATCTAACTTATTGCCTGTTTGCGGGCTTGCATCAAAAGATCTTTGAGGCTGGGTCGTTCTTTTCTAACTTCTTCTTTTTTGCTTTTTCTTAATTCCAGAATTCTAATTCTTTCTTCCTTTTTAACTTGGGAAACTTCTGTTTTCTTGATAAATCTGTCTACTTGTCCCAAAGTGTCAATAAATTTTTGCTGGCCGGTAAAAAGAGGATGACAATTGGAGCAAATTTCCACCCGAATTTCCGGCAGAATAGAGCCGGTGGTAAAAGTGTTGCCGCAAGCACAAGTCACCTTGGTCTCTGGATACCAGGTTGGGTGTAAATTAGCTTTCATACGCTCAATTATATCCTATGTGCCTTGTGATGTCTATGGTGGGCTTCTTTGGCAAAAGTACCAAGATAGACCCCCGCAGCTATTAACACTGCTCCTATGCCAAAATCAACCGACAAGCTTTCGGATAAAATTAAGACTGCCAAAGTCGTAGCTACAAATGGCTCAATGTATTGAAATAAATCCGCGATCATCACGGAAGTTTTGGCCAGTCCCCATTCAAAAAGAAAATAGGCAGATACCGATGATAGCATGGTCATGTACAAAAGTCCCAGAATTCCCAGCAGGCTCACTCTAGTAGTCCAGCCAGGATTTTCCAGATATTCAAAAGCGGCCAGAGGGAAAAAAGTGATCATCCCGATAAGGAATGCAAAGGCCACCACTGTCAGGGAGGAATATTTTTGCAACATTTGACGGGAGATAATTGCTCCTGCGACCCAAACTACGGACGCCAGAATAATCAAAAAGTTGCCGGTTAAAGATTGAATAGACACATCCCCGAAAAGGGCTCTGGGCACACCAATAATAATTAACGCTCCCATAAGCCCGGCAAAGATGCCGGCCAGATTAATTAAATAGACTTTTTCTTTTAAAAACCACCAGCCCAGGAGGACCGATAACATGGGAATAATTAAGGTTAAAACAGAGGCATTAATGGCAGTGGTTTTTTGTATGCCGGTAAAGAAAAAAGCAATGTTTAAGGTGATCATCAAAACCCCGATTAAAGTTAATTTTGGGATATCTTTTTTGTGAATCTTAACCTTTTTTGTATTAGTTAAAAAAAATGGAGCTAAAAACAGGGAAGCCAGGGCGAATCTTAAAAATGCCAGAGAGTAGACAGGAAACTCCTGCAGAGTTACCTTAGCCACCACAAAATTACCCCCCCAAATCATATGGGCAAGTATTAGTGCCAAATATGGCCAGGGCTTGGTAAAAATGGCAGAAGTCATCTATATTAAGGATAGAGGATTTCCAGTAGACGATCAAGACCAAAAGAAAATCCAACAGCAGGAGCTTGTTTTTTAGAAAACATGCCTATTAAATTATCATATCTGCCTCCGCCTCCAACAGAGCCTCCACCATATTCTTCAATTTCTGCTTCTAAGATTATGCCGGTATAATAATCCAAACCTCTAGCCAGAGTAGGTGAGAATTGATATTTATCTTTTGAAATACCCAAATTCTCAAGTTCCTGAAATATATTTTGTAAATTTTCCGTTGGTTCGTTAGATTCAATAGTTTGCAACTCCTTTTCCGAATAACCTGCTTTAATCAATTCATTAACCACTTCATCGCGACCAATTTTTTTGATTTTGTCAATTATTCGAATAATCGAAGGAGGCAGGCCGGCAAAAATATTTCTGTCATTAATTAAGATCTTAAAATTTTTAACCCCCAAAACTTCCAAAGATTTGATTGCTGCAGCAATGATCAAAGCATCCTCTTTTGGATCATTGGATCCCACAGAATCAAAATCAAACTGGGTAAATTCACGAAATCTGCCTTTTTGAGGATTTTCCCCGCGAAAAACCTGGCCAATTTGATAGCGGCGAAATGGCAGGGGAGGATTGTAGGTGGCCACATATCGAGCCAAAGGAACTGTCAAATCATAGCGCAGAGCCAGTTTTCTATCGCCCCTATCCGTAAACTCATAAATCAATTTTTCTTCTTCTCCGTATTTTCCCTTGAGTGTATCTGCAAATTCAATAGTAGGGGTTTCAATAGGGACAAAGCCTTCTTGTTCTAAAACATCAGCAATTTTTGAAATTACCTCGCGGCGTTTTTTGGCCAGTTCCGGCTTGATATCTCTAAACCCTTTTGGTGTCGGCGGTGCTTTAATCATAGTTTTCTTCTATCTTAACAACTTTAGCTCCTACAATAAAGATATCGCCTCTTTGGCGCACCAGAACTGACTGCCCAGTTGGGTGAATTACTTTGGAGTAACCTGTGACAATGGAGTAAGCAATTGAGCCAGATCCACAGGCGGTTTCTTCAACTAAAGAGTTAGTATTTCTGACATAAACATAGGGAGTGATTTTATTATTCTGATAAGAAACTAATCCAAAGGCTGGTAGAGAATATTTTTTAGCCAGTGAAGATAATTCTTTCTTGGCACCATAGATTAGTCTACTAGAACAAATAAAACCTATACCGGGAAAGAGAACAATATTTCCTTCTCTAGTAAATGGTAGAGAGAATTTTAAATACGTAAATTTATTTTTGTTCTTAAATTCAATTTCCTGATTAAGGCCACTAGTTTTTAACTTTCCATTAGCACCTAATTGTGATGCCAAGGCAATTGTGGCATTAATACAAAGTTCTCCGCCCATCATTTTAAGAGAACTTATTCCATTGAAGTCTTCAATGAAACCAATTTGTTCCACATCTCCTAAGTACTTTTTAATAATCTGAGATTTTTTCCATTCAGGACAATCCCAGACAAGCAGGGTGGAGTTTCCTTTAGCAATTAAAAATTTCTTTGTTTTCATAACTATTAAAAAACCTCCCGTTCTTTGAACTCCACATGAAGTGAAATTCAAGGAACGAGAGGCATTAAAAAAGGACCTCCCGCGGTCCCATCCTGTTTGTCTCGATAATTTCTTATCGGACCTCTTAGTGGCGACTCCGCTAGGCGACATCGTCTGTTACATTTTACAGTTTAACTTCTGTAGGGTATTTTGACCCTCGGCTCGTGGATCGTGACTCCACTGATAATGCCTTTGGTTATTTAATTGTAAATACATTATACCACAAATTGTCAACTTGTCAAATTTCCTATGGGTTACCTGGGGTGCAGCTACACTTCCACCCCCGAGGTGGAAGTTAATGGTGACCATTTCCATCTGAATTTGGTATTAGAACCAGTAGACGTCCTTTAACTAGTTATGGCTGGCTGCCGATGATTATCGGATTTCTGTCAAGAAGCGCACCATTTAGTCCGTTTATTTCCACTTGAGTCAGATCAATGGAAGTTTGAAGTTCTGTTGGTAATCCTTGGCGAACCTGTTGAATTCTTCCTTCATAATCGCCCGGATTAAACTCAACCTTGTACAAAAATCTGCCTGATTCCTCTTCCTGTTGAAAAACATATATCATTCCCGGGACTTGATCTTTTGTCCTTCTTGTAGGCGTTTTAAATCTGGAAACGATAACTCTGCCATCAGGCAATTTTTCCAAAGCCACCACAGTGGGATATTCTGTATGTACTTGGGGACCATTTATCTCGGTAAAACCATTACATTCAAACCAGGTAGGACGCGGGCCAATTGAAGGAAAATGTGTCAAAATTCGCCAAACTAAACGGGCTTTCGGATCAGTCGGTATTTCCACCGTACTTTCTGCCATATCTTTATTATACCATACTTGTCTTTTGTGATAATATATCTTTTATGGTTAAATGTGCCATTATTTTAGCAGGTGGAAAAGGGGAAAGGCTTCGTCCTTATACCAATGACCGGCCCAAAGTCATGGTGGAGATAGCTGGTAAACCGATTTTGGCCTGGCAGATTGAATGGTTAAAATCTCACGGAATCACCAAATTTGTCTTAACTGTCAGCTACAAACATGAAGTAGTTCAAGACTATTTTGGAGATGGATCTAAATTTGGGATAGAAATTGATTATTCTATTGAGGAGACTCCATTGGGTCGGGGTGGAGGCATTAAAAAAGCCTTCAAGAGTTCTTTAATTGCCGGAGAAAATGATGTGGTGGTTTGTAACGGAGATATTATTACCAGACTCGACTTGCCCAAGATGATAAATGAACATTTAACCAGGAAAGCTTTGGTGACTCTGCTTTTAGTGCCTTATATTTCCAGATGGGGTGTGGTAAAGATTGATGAACAAAATTATATCACCGGCTTTGAGGAAAAACCCCAGCTGCCTTATTGGATAAATGGAGGAGTTTATCTTTTTAATAAAGAAATTGAACCGCTTTTGCCGGATAAAGGGGATCATGAGAAAGAAACTTTTCCCAAAATCCCCAAAGAAAAATTTTTAGGTTTTAAAGACGGCGGGTTTTGGAGAGCAGTGGATGTGGTAAAAGATAAATCTGAAGCAGAGGAATTCTTAAGTAACGGCAGAGAAGATTTTAGTTAGAAACAAATACAAATCCTGCCTCAAAAACCTCATTTTTGTTAAAATTCCCCGTTAGTATGACAATATCACCTAGCTTTAAATCAAAATTTTTTTTCAAAGAAACTCCATGTATTTTTAAATTTTTATCTTTCAGGCTAACAAGACTATTTGAAGTAGATACGATCTCACCCCATAAATAGGTTTTAGGTGGTAGGTTAACAGGTGATAGTAGGATCACTTTTTTTGCCGTAAGCACTCCTGTATCATCTATATCTCCCAAGGCTGTCAGATAATCGCCTGTGGCCAGATTTTTGGGAAATTTTTTTTTACTTTTAATTTTGCTTTCAAAAACAGTGTCTTGATTAAAGCTCACTATTTTGGCGCCGCTTTTGGTGACAATAGTCAGGGAATTGTCCGTTTTATTCTCTACAGTGCCTATGAAGGCTTTATTGGTTAATTTTTGAGAGACTACTTCTTTTAGTCTGGCTGCTTTGGAAGCAATTTCTTTTTTCAGTTCCTCGAGTTTATTCCGAATGTCAGCAGATGGGGTACTTTCTGCCGCAAAGGTAGAAGGAACTAAAAAAATTATAATTATTATAACGATTATAAGCAAAGCTTGCGAGCTTACGCTCTTAATGGTTATACTTTTTCTCATATTTTTTCCTTTGAATAATAAACAGTCCGCTCTGCGGATCTTGAGTCACCGCCCTGATCAAAAACAGTTACTGTCAAATTATTAACTCCCTCTTCCAGCTGGATGACAGTAGAGAAAGAGCCGTCTTTTTTGGACTCCACCACGGAATCCTGCGACTGCGTTGAAATTAAAACAAGAAGATTGGGCAAGGTACTTCCGGAAACAATCAGCGAGGATTGAAATGTTAAAAGATTGTCATCCGGCTGATCCAAATCTATTCTTAAACTTTTGGGCAGGACTGTTACAGGCCCGCCTGGCGGTGAGGCAGGACCCTCAACCTTTTCATTATATAACATGTAATAAAGACCTCCCAAAAAAATCAGTCCCACTACAAGAATTATGGCCTGCGACAGGAAAAAGACTTTGGGAGATAGTTTCCGGGTAAGTTTCATCTTGAACAATTTTAGCATATTTGTTAGTATGCTTTTTGTGATGGATGTCTACTGGCTGGGACAGGCCTGCTTTAAACTGAAGGGCAAGTTTGCCACTGTAATTATTGATCCTTTTGATCCGGATTTCACAGGCCTTAAACTTCCTAAAGATCTCTCTGCAGATGTAGTTTTATCATCCCATGGTCACCAGGATCATAATAATACCGCAGCAGTTTTGCCCACAGGCGAGAAACCTTTGGTATTTACCGATCCCGGGGAATACGAAGTAAAAGGAGTGGTGATCACAGGCATTAGTTCATTCCATGATAATCTAAGCGGCCAGGAGCGGGGAAAAAACACAGTTTTTCATCTGTTATTTGATAGCTTAAATATTGTTCATTTGGGAGATCTGGGTCAGTTGAAACTAACAGAGGAGCAGGTGGCTCAAATTGGTCAAACCGATATTTTGCTCATTCCTGTTGGCTCTGTATATACAATCGATGCCAAGACGGCTCAAGAAGTTGCGGCGCAACTGGAGCCAAAAATTATCATCCCCATGCACTATAAAATAGAAGGATTAAAGTTTGAATTGGACGGAGCGGACAAATTTTTAAAAGAAATGGGAGCGGAAGGGGTGGCACCTGTTCCAAAGCTGTCTATTACTAAAGAAAAACTGCCCGAAGAACCACTGGTAGTGGTTTTAAGTAAATCCTAATGGCTAATGTAACTAAACTTCCGCCGCAAAATATCGATGCCGAGCAATCCCTTTTGGGAGCGCTATTGATTGATAAAGACGCCATTGTTAAGGTTTTGGAGATAATCCACTCCGGCAATTTTTACAGGAGCGAACAACATGGATCTATTTATTCGGCCATGCAGAGTCTTTTTGAAAGACGGGAGCCGATTGATTTGGTTACTCTGACAGAGGAGCTAAAAAGAAGCGGAGTTTATGACAAAGTTGGGGGTTCGGCATATTTGACTACCTTGGTTAACATGGTACCAACCTCTGCCCATGTTGAATATTACGCCAGAATTATTAAAGAACATGCCCTCAGGCGAAGCCTGATTTCCCAGGCCACTGGTCTAATTGAAAAAGCTTACGATGAGTCCCAAACAATTGAAGATTTGCTGGAACAGGCCGAGGGAGGAATCTTTTCCCTGGCCCAACAACATGTGGCGCGGGATTTTATCCCCATTAAGGACGCCCTGACGGAGAGTTTTGACAGACTTGACGAGTTGCAGAAAAGCTCGGGTAAGCTTAGAGGGGTGCCAACCGGATTTAAAGATTTGGACTCTAAACTGGCCGGCATGCAGGATTCTAATTTAATTATTTTAGCTTCCCGTCCCGGGCAGGGTAAAACTTCCATGGCTTTAAACATTGCCCAGTTCGTGGCGGTTTCGGCAGGATTGCCGGTGGGGATTTTTTCTCTGGAAATGAGTAAAGAAGAGCTGGTGGACCGGCTGTTGGTAGGTCAAGCTGATATTGATGCCTGGAAGCTAAAAACAGGAAGACTTGATGAAAAAGATTTTGATAAGTTGTCTTTGGCCATGGGGGAGTTGGCAGAAGCCCCGCTTTTTATTGACGATACTCCCGGAAGCTCCATATCCGAAATAAGGACCAAAGCCAGAAGATTGCAGATTGAACACGGTTTAAAATTTTTAATTGTGGATTATTTGCAACTTATCAGAGGGCGAAACCTGGAAAACAGGGTGCAGGAAGTATCGGAAATTTCTCAAAATCTTAAAAATTTAGCGAGAGAACTAAAAATTCCGGTTTTGGCTATTTCCCAGCTGTCGCGGGCAGTGGAGCAGCGCGGTACCAGAAAACCGCAGCTGGCTGATCTGCGGGAGAGCGGAGCCATAGAACAGGATGCAGATGTGGTGATGTTTCTATGGCGGGAAGATCCGGAAAAGCCGGAACTGGTGACTTTGGATATTCAAAAACACCGCAATGGGCCAACCGGTGAGATATCGCTGCTTTTCAGGGCCGAGCGGGTACGCTTTCACGGTTTGGAAAAAGGCCGCGGCCGCCCGCCCAAAGAGGAATCTAAAGAACTCCCTGCAGCAGCATAAACTTTCTATTAAGGAGAGTCCTCTAATAATAGATTTCTTAAATAAGATTCGCCTATCGCAGCAGCTTCCTGGGATGGCGCACCTAATTTTTGGCCTACTACGGTAAAAAATTCCCTAGGTTTTGTTTGTTGATGTAATTTCAGGAGCGGTTGATTATCACCGTCAAAAAATTTCTCTAGTACACCAATTCGATAGCGTTGGACCCATAATTGATAATCTTTGTCCGGTTTCAGTTGAAACCCTAATTTCTGAGTCATCCTGTCGGTAGAATCTTGTACCACAGCCTCTTCTAGTTGTGTACGATAGCTATCATAGCAGGTATATCTAGGTTTACTAAATTCTAAGTTGGGTTCAAAAAACACAAGCCCTCTTATCCTTATTCGTGGGTCATTTGAGTCTGGATCTGGCATAAACGGGGAGGTTAAGTGATGAAGTTCATGTATCAGAGTGGAAAATAGTGCAAAAGCTGGATAAGGTTGAATGACTTTCCTAGTTTTATCTTCTGGTAGTCCATAAAGTACCTTATCCAAATTAATTGATAGATCATCCCTAACCACATTAACATAGCCATACTCATCATCGCTGGTTTGTAATTCTATACAACCAGATTCTTCTTTTTGACTTATTTGGTATTCATTGTCCCATTTATATTTAGTTTTTCCTTCATATTCTTGGGGATTATAGTCCATTTCCCCAGAGAAAAATTCAATGGCTAATTGACCAATTCTTGGTGCTATTTCTTTAAGATTTTGGGGGTTTCTTAATATTTCTTGATTTAGAGTATTTAATCTTTTCTGATAAGCTAGTAATTCTGGCGATTGAATTTCTCCAGGGGTTTTTTGACCAGGTAAGTCAATTCTTATACCGCCAGTTGCTATTGTCGCCAGGGTAGCTATGCCGATGGCTTTTAACAGACGACGCTTTTGGGGTTGTTCCACAATCCTAACCCTATATGGAGCGGATTTTCTACCATCAATTTTTCCAGTTTGTTCAGGCATGGTGAAATTATAACAAATTTGGAGTATGGAGTGCCAAGGGAGGGAGTCGAACCCTCACGGCCTTTTGGACCAGTAGTTTTTGAGACTACCCTGTATACCATTCCAGCACCTTGGCTAATCATTAGACATTTTAGCACAAATTAGTTAAACTCTCTTGTATGAAACACAGACTTCCTCAACATGTTAAACCAGAGCGTTATAAGATCATGATTAAGCCTGATTTGGAAAATTTTACCTTTGAGGGTGAGGAAACTATTGATTTAACGCTGGCTAAACCTGCCAAAGAAATTACTCTTCACTCTGCAGAGCTAATTTTAGAAAGCGATGGAGTAAAAATAACCTATGATAAAAAAGCAGAAACAGCTACACTTACCTTTCCCAAAAAACTTCCAAAAGGCAAAAATCAAATTAAGTTAACATTTCAGGGCATCTTAAATGACAAAATGCGGGGGTTTTACAGAAGCAAATTTGGAGAGAAACATCTGGCTGTAACCCAGTTTGAGGCAACTGATGCAAGACGTACTTTTCCCTGTTTTGATGAACCGTCTCAAAAAGCCATTTTTGATGTGACCTTGATGGTGCCTTCTCACACTACAGCTATTTCTAATACTATTGAGTCTGCTGTTCAGGAACACGAGGCCGGATACAAGGTGGTAGAATTTGAACCTACCCCCAAAATGTCCACCTATCTTGTGGCCTTTATTGTGGGGGAGTTTGAGTATATAGAAGGGGAAACCGGAAAGGGGAAAGCGATAAGAGTATTTACTACTCCGGGGAAAAAAGATCAGGCCAAGTTTGCGTTGTCAGTGGCTATTAAATGTTTAGACTTTTATGAAAAATATTTTGATATAGACTACCCTTTGCCGGTTTTGGATTTAATTGCCATTCCCGATTTTGCCGCCGGTGCCATGGAAAACTGGGGGGCTGTGACCTATCGAGAGTCGACACTGTTGATTGATGAAGAAAAATCTTCCTCGGCCAACAAACAGTGGGTGGCTTTGGTGATAGCTCACGAGCTGGCTCACCAGTGGTTTGGCAATCTGGTGACCATGGAGTGGTGGACTCACCTATGGCTCAATGAAGGCTTTGCCAGCTTTATAGAATATCTGGCCATAGATCATATTTTTCCTGAATGGGATATATGGACTCAATTTGTGGCCAATGAAATGGGAGAAGCGTTTTCTTTGGATAGCTTAAAGAATACTCATCCTATTGAGGTAGAAGTGGGCCATCCTGCGGAAATTAGTGAGATTTTTGATAAAGTTTCATATTCCAAAGGATCATCCATTTTGAGGATGCTCTGGCAATATTTGGGAGAAAAAAACTTTCAAAAAGGTTTACAACATTATCTTAAGAGACATTCTTATTCTAATGCCAAAACAGAGGATTTATGGATTGCTTTGGAGGAAATGTCCGGTAAACCTGTTGCTAAAATCATGGCCAACTGGACATCAAAGCCGGGACACCCGGTAATAAGTGTAAAGTGTAAAGTGCAAAGTGCAAAGTTAGAATTAACACAAAATAGATTTTTCATCAGTCCCATTTCTAAAAAAGAAACAAACGATCAAACTGTCTGGTCAATTCCTCTTGATGGAATTTTAATGAATGAGAAAACTTTGCAAATTCCCAATAAGGGAAAGAAATTAAATTTGGGAGAGACCAGTTTTTTAAGGGTTGATTACCCAAAAAATTATCTAACTAAACTAACAAATTTATCTGCCCCGGATAGATTGGGACTTATAAGAGACGGTTTTGATCTGGCGCAGTCCGGAGATTCTCCAACAACTTTGGCTCTTGAACTGGCATTAAATTACGTTAACGAAGAAGATTATACTGTTTGGAGCCAGTTGACAGGGCATTTAAGCGAGTTAAATTCTCTTTTAGCTTATGAAGATTTTTATGAAGATTTCAAAAAATACGGCAGGCAAATTTATGGAAAGATTGCCGGCAAAATGGGTTGGGAAAGAAGCGAGGGAGAAAAGCATACGGATGCACTCCTTAGAGGAATGGTTTTATATCGCTTGGGATCTTTTGGGGATGAAGAAACCATTAAAAAAGCCCAAAAGTTTTTTGGCCCGCCTGCCGGACGGGCAGGCCAAAAAATCGATCCTGATTTAAAAAGCGTGGTTTATAATTTGGTGGCCTCAAGCGGGGAAGAAAAAGAATTTAATGCTCTGATAAAAATGTATAAAGAAGAAGATCACCAGCAGGAAAAGGATAGAATTGGCAGAAGCTTGGGATTGTTTAAACAAAAAGAAATTTTGCAAAAAACTCTGGTTTTTGCCACTTCCCAGCATGTTAGATTTCAAAATACGCTGCAGATGATAGCTGCGGTTTGGGGAAATCCGGAGGGGAGATATCTGGCTTGGGAATTTGTCAAGAAAAACTGGAAATTATTAAAAGAGCGGTATGCCGGAGGGCATTATTTTACCCGGGTTTTTGAACCGGCAGGGGAGTTTACTTTAAGTTCCGATGCAAAAGATATAGAGTCTTTTGTCAGGAAAAACCCAATTCCAGAGGCCAAAAGAACCATTGCCCAAGTCATAGAGAGAATTTACAGCAATGAGGATTGGTTAAAAAGAGATAGGGAAAAAATTAAGAAATTTCTGCAAAAAGAGTAGGTGCCAAGCTATCCCACCCTCCAGGTGGGACGAATAGTCAGAATATGACAAACTATGGTAAAATTCATAGATTATGGCATTGAATGTAACTGAACTTCGAAATGGCGCTTTTTTCAAAGAAGGGGGTAATATCCTTCAGGTTTTAACCTATGAACACGTTAAGATGGGTAGGGGTTCTGGCACCATTAAAGTGAAAGTGAGAAATGTTAGAACAGGATCTGTGGTAGAAAAATCTTTCATCACCGGGGCCCGGGTGGATGAGGCTGAAGTAGAGAAGAAAAAAGCCCAGTTTCTTTATAGAGAGGCTGATAACTTTAACTTCATGGATCCGCAAAGTTTTGAACAATTTTCCCTGCAGGGTAGTGTGTTGGGTGATTCAATAAAATATCTCAAAGACGGATTGGAAGTTATTTTAATAGTTAGTGAAGGAGAGGCCTTGGGTATGGAATTGCCCTTGAGTTTGGTCTATGAAATTGCGGAAACAGGGCCGGGAGAGAAAGGTAATACCGTGTCAAATGTTTACAAAGATGCTACACTGGATAATGGACTTGCAGTTAAAGTTCCCATGTTTATGAAAGTGGGAGAAAAAGTAAAAGTGGATACCAGAACAGGTGAGTATGTAGAAAGAGTCAAATGAAAAAAATAACTAAAGCTTTAATACCTGCTGCCGGATTTGGGACAAGATTTTTACCACAAACCAAAGCCATGCCCAAGGAAATGATGCCCCTTGTTGATAAACCCATTATCCAGCGGGTGGTGGAGGAACTGGTGGAAGCAGGCATTGAAACAATTGTTATTGTGACTGGTTGGAATAAAAGATCAATTGAGGATCATTTTGATAATAACTTTGAGCTAGAAGAGAAATTAAGAGAAGCAGGTAAAACCAATGCTTTGGAAGAAGTAAGAAAAATCTCAGATCTAGCTGAGTTTGTTTATATCAGACAAAAAGGTCCAGATGGTAATGCCACTCCAATCTTAAATGCAAAGCATATCATGAGAGATGATCCATTTTTGGTTTTTTGGGGAGATGATTTTGTAGATGCAAAACCCTCAAGAGCCAAACAAATGATTGCAGCTTATGAAAAATATGATTCGACTGTTTTAGGAGGGATTAGGGCAAGATCCGATGATGACTACAAGAAATATGGTTTTGCTGCTGGACAAAACATTAATGGAAAAGTAATCAAGCTTACAAAGATTGTAGAAAAGCCCGGAAGTAAAGATGCATCACCATCAGATTTGGCAGTTGTTTCAGGCTACCTATATACCCCAGAGATTTATGAGTATTTGGAGAAAGCTTCCTTAAATCTTAAAGAAGGGGAAGAGTTGGTCTATACTATGGGAGTTCAAGGCATGGTTGATTATGGAGTACCTGTTCATGCAGTAGAGCTTGAGAATGCCATCTTTAGGGATACTGGAAATAAATTTGAATATTTAAAAACCGTTGTAGACTTGGCTAAACAACATCCCGAGATAGGTGAAGAATTCTCCAGGTACTTAAAAGAATTAGTGGATAAATCTTAGAGCAAAAACTACTCCCGTGACAGATACCACTTGAGTTAAAATTCCCCAGGGAAGCTTAATATTGCTTTGAATTTTATGTTGCCATTTGTAGGCTGTCGAAAAGGGCGGGAAATTCCATTTAAAAAGAAGGTAAGGCATCATTAAAATATCCCAAATTTCGGAGAAAAAGATACAGGAAAGAAAATAAAATGGATTAATGTTTCTTCCAAAAATAAAGTAGGCTAGAAGAATACCCACGATTAAATCCAGCGCTGATTCAACAAAAAGCGTAACTTTATTTTTACTTCTCCATCCTATACCTAAATCCCAATGGGGGATCATGTCTAAAATGGGGTGTGAGGCTGCTGCCAGGGTTAGACCAAGGGCAGGATGAATTGCGGAAGCTGCAATGGCTCCTCCCACCAGCGCATGAGCTGTTGCTGTCATCTAATAAGTATACCCCACTTTGTCAAACGGCGCCATTTATGGTAGGCTATTTGTCATGCTTCCGGTTCTTTTTTCAATTTCCAATGTGGCTGTTTCTTCATTCGGGGTGTTTTTGGCCCTGGCCTTTTTGTTTGGGGTATTTTTGATTTGGAGGCTCTCCCGGGCCTGGGATTTGCCGGAGGAGCGGATTTTGGACCTGACTCTTTTAAGCTTTGTGGGAGGGTTGCTGGGAGCCAGAATCTTTTTCGTGGCAGAACACCTTCAAGCTTTCGCAAGCCTCGAGAAATTGTTGCTTATTAACAAATATCCGGGGCTGTCTTTTTGGGGAGGATTTTTGGGAGGATGGCTGGCGCTATACTTTTTTTCCAGGAAGTTTAAGATGGATTTTGCTTTAGTGGCGGATATTGGCATAGTTGGTTTTTTGGGAGGGTTGATTCTGGGAAATTTAGGTTGTTTCCTGGGTAGTTGCGGCGTGGGTATACCAAGCAATCTGTTTTTTGCCGTTCCCATGGTAGGAGTGATCGGTAAAAGATTTCCCGTCCAAGCCCTGGAAGCTATTGCCTTGAGCTTGGTGTTAGCAAGAATTTGGGCCAAAGCCACCCATTTTCATCCGCGGGGTTTGATAGTCTCTCAATGTTTAATTTATATAGGAGCAGTCAAACTTTTGATAGAACCCTTAAAAGAAGGAGCAAGCGGGTTTTTATTCCCTTTAACCTTAATAGTTCTGGGAATACATGTTTTCTATAGAATACATTCTGGAAAAAGAACGCTTCTTACAGACATAAAGTCTTTTTTTAAGTTTATCCTGTCTTTGGTTAATGATGCTAAAACCCGCAACCTGGCAGTACAACAAATTAGAAAAAGCTGGTATAATCAAAAAATTGCCGTTTCATGGAAACTTAAGAATTTGGGCAAAATATTAAGGAGGATGCGTGTTAAGATTAACCCGTAAAAGCTTAAATTTAATTAAAAAATACCTCTTAAGGAAGCAGAAAGAGGTGGAGAAAAACCTGCAGGAGGTGGAAAAGGATGATCCGGCCACCACCCCTGCTTTGGCGGAAAGCACAGAACCCGGGACAGATTCATGGGTGGCGGAGGAGCATAACAAAACTGCAGTTTTTCGCCAGCAGCTCAAAAATTTGGGCGCCGGCGTCAGGGATGCACTTTTCAGGATCAAAAACGGCACTTACGGTAAATGTGAAAAATGCGGCCAACAAATTGGAATAGGAAGGCTGCTGGCCATGCCTACAGCCAGATATTGCTTATCTTGCTCCAAAAAATTAATTTCAAACAAAAGCTGATATAATCTAATTTACTATGATAATTTTTATCAGTCTTTTCCTTTTGACAATCATTTTGACCATCAACTTTTTCTACAGCAAGAGAACCAAGGAGTTGGAAGAAAGAAATAAAAAACTGGAGGTTTTAACGGCAGATAATGCCAAAGTAAATCAAAAACTGCAAAATACCTTAAATCTTTTGTCAGTAACCAATCAAAAATTACAGGAACTGGATCAGGTCAAAGATGAATTTGTTTCCATTGTCTCTCATGAGCTACGCACTCCCATGACTGCCATCCGTTCCTATGCTTGGATGGCTTTGCACCGCTCGGATACTCCTTTATCCAAGACCATGGAAAAATACCTGGTGAGAGTTTTAATTTCCACAGAGAGAATGATTAATTTGGTTAGCGATATGCTCAGTATCTCCCGTATTGAATCCGGCAGGATAGAAATAAGTCCCGAACCAGTGGATCTGATTTCTCTTTGCAGGGATATTATAGATGAAGTGTATTACTCGAAATCCACTACTAAAGACATTCAGATGACGCTTTTGGAGGAAGCCTTGCCCAAAATTTTCGCCGATCCGGAGAAACTGCGGCAGGTGTTAATCAATGTAGTAGGTAATGCGGTGAAATTTTCTCCTCATGGAGGCAAAATCACCATTGGTTTTTTTACCGACGGGAAGTCGGTGGAAACCTATGTTAAAGATCAGGGTTCGGGTATCAGCAAGGAGGATCTGGGCAGGTTGTTTCAGAAGTTTGGCAGACTGGATTCCTCCTACACGGATGCCGCCTCGGTCCCTGGATCCGGCCTGGGGCTTTTTATTTCCAAAAGTTTGATAGAGCTGATGCATGGCAGGATTTGGGCTTCATCCGAAGGCGTGGGGAAAGGAGCAACATTTACCATCGCCCTGCCGGTTGCTGTATAATAATTATATGGAAAAAAGAATTTTAATTGTTGAGGATGATCAATTCTTAAGGGAGTTTTATCAGGAACTGCTTCAGGGAGAAGGTTTTCTGGTGGATGTGGCAGGAGATGGGGAAGTAGCTTTAAAAAAGATTTGGGAGCAGGAGTTTGATCTGATTCTTTTGGATATCATGCTTCCCAAAAAAGACGGAGTGACAATCTTGCATGATTTAAAACTTCATCCTGCAAAATCCCCAAAAGCTGCCATTGTGGTTTTGACCAATTTGGGTCAGGATACTATTATTAAGGAGTGTTTTGATTTGGGAGCAGTCGGCTACATCATCAAATCTGCCATGAATCCGGACCAGGTACTGACAGAAGTAAAATCATACCTGCAAAAAACTTAAATTTCACGGTCCTCCCGGTGCATTAATGGCAGTATCTGAATGAACATCCCCGTCAATCACCTGGATCCAGGGGGACAGAGGAGGAGGAGGAGGGGTATAGGTCCAGCGGAGAGTTGCCCTGGCCTGCCCACCATTCTCATAATAATCAATCTCCACTAAATGAATGCCTGCTGTGGGAAAGCTGCGACTGAAAGATCTCTCAAAATAGCTGGTGTCTCTCCAATCATCTAGCACAGTTACTCCATCAATTCTCACTCTCACTCCATCATCAGCCCCGGCATAAAAGGTATAAGTACCTGCTTTAAAGGTGAAGTTTCCTCTCCATCTGGCAGAAAAGGTATCAGCTCCCACAAAGGAATTAGGCTGACCTGTTCCCCAATCTTGATTTAAGGCATAAATTGTATCAGGAACAGGGGAGGGTAAAGATACGCCATCAGGTGCATTGCCATCAGGGGTATTAAAGTTCACCCCGTCCCATAAACAGCCTGTCAGCTGATTAGTACCAGGGCTGGTATTGGTACAGGGGGGAGGAGGAGGGGGGGTACAGGTAAAATTAGTGCCAGATGTTGGTGCACTGCAGCCACTGCTGTTGCAGGCATGTACCCACCAGCTGTAAGTATGATTCGCGATCGAGGCAAAGTTTTTAGAAGTGGCGGCTATATCCTCACAGACATCTCCCGGATTTTGGTTGCCATTGCATTGACCGTTCCAGCCATTGGCTGTTTGATCATCCGCCCGCAACATATAGTAGGTGGCGCCTGATGAGGCATTCCAAGAGATGGAGGCAGTGGTTCCGGGGGCCGGACATGATGGGGCATTAAGAGTGGGAGGAGAGGGAACGCAAAAAGGGGCGATAAAACTGGGACCTACTGTATGCACAGAACCATTCCAAAGTCTCCATTGGTAGGTAGTATTGGGGTTTAAAGTGAGGCCGGGGTTAAATCCGGCAGGTGCAGCAGTAGAGGTTTGATTACTAACATTTTTATTGGAATAGCTGGCAAAACCATTAGTGGAGATGTCAGCCCATAAGGTGGAGTTGGTATTGGTCCAGCTCAAGGTCACATTAAACGGACCGCTGGCACAGGCGGGAACTCCTGATACCTGTAAGTTAGAAGGAGTGATGTTTTGGGTGGTAAAGTTTTGGGTGGGCGTACAAGAGTATCTTGATCGGCCACTTGGTTGAACAGTAAAAGCTAGATTATGTGTACCACTGGTACCGCTTGGGACACAGTTATAGATAAAAGTGGGCCAGGGATTGGTAATACCTCCCCAGCAATAGTCTGCAGTTGCGCCATCACGATATAGCGCTACATTTGGCCAACCGTTGGGATCAGAGATACCTGTCACACGAGCTTGAATAGTGGAATTGGGTGGGGGATTTGAATTGGACAAACTCCAGGAAACACTACAAGAGCCTGGAGGAGGGGGTGGGGGAGGAGCAACGCAGGCCCCGCCACAATTGGGATCAGTGGTGGTACCTGAAGCATCATCTCTAATACAAGAACCACTGCTGCATCTGTATCTGGCCGGGGGAGCACTACAGGCCCCGCCACAATTGGGATCAGTGGTGGTACCGCCGGCATCATCATGAATACAAAGAGAAACGTCACATCGATACCTGTGGGTATGGGAGTAACAGCTAGAAGATGGATCTGAAATGGTACTGCAGCTGGTGGAGCATTGAGGATACTGATTAACTGTTGACCAGCCACTCCAGCCGCTCCATCCACCACAATCCGCATTACAGGTTCTGGTTCTTTGCTGTTGGGTAACTGTTTCAGAACAATAATTTTCTATGCCGGGACAACTCCCACCATTGATAGAAGAATTACAAGAAGTTAAATATTGTGTTTCAGTTTGAGTTTCGTTAGCTCTACAAATACCACAAGCCAGTACTCTGGTACATGCATGTGTTACAGAGTTTAATGTATAAGCATAAGGTCCTTGATCGCAAGCAGTACCAGCTCCATTACAATACCACCAGTATTCATAATTACAAACATTATTGCCTTTTGGGTTAGAGGTCGTTTTGCTCGGGGGATTGCTATTACAGCAAAAGTCTGGTCCATAATCATCAAAGAGGCATCTTTCATTAGGGGTACAAATTTGCGATGGTGGGGGTGGAGGGGGTGGATCACAGGCACCATCACGGATGTCACAACCACCTTCACCGCAATAGCCACTACCATCATCCCATTCATAAACCATTTTACTGTAATAGTCACGACAACATTCTGTATAGCTGGGTACGCACTCTTGAGCGTTAACTGACTTAACGCTGAAAAAGAAAAAAACAGTCAGCCCCAAAAAGATAAAAATAGCAATTAAAGCTTTAGAAAGGTAGGGCATATACTCATCGTACAAATCCCTGCTTTCATTGTCAAATAAAATGATAATTTATTTTGAAGCTTGAGGCAATTTTACTCCGCCTATATCTTCTTCAATCAACAAGCTCATTTTTTCTATGGGGAAACACAAAAGTTGTCAATTAATCAGATAAGAGTAACTATTTGGATGGTTCTAGAGGTCCTTTATAAAGCGTTGTCACAATATCTTTGGCTCGTTCCTGGGTAAGTCTGGGGTCAACTTCACCATGTATCTTTGCAAGCATAGCATATAATTCATCAGCACCATTGCCTTGTTTGCTGGCATTAAATAGAGCTGGTTCGCTGATACCGGGTAAATTTTTAAATTCTACTTGTCCGCCAAGATTGGGTTCCTGCAACAATACTACTACTTTTTCCGGGCCATTAAATTGAAACCCTGCGCCGCGGACAGCAGCTTTTGGTACCAAACCAATGGGTGTTGGTTTTTTCCCGTCAGTGCGCGCACTTAGGGTATTATAAGCAAGCAGTATACTATCATCTGGCAGACGTGAAATTAAGATTTTGCCAATCTTGCCTTTAGTAACAATAAATAGATCGCTTGTATAAATGTCTAATATTCCTACTTCCTGGAAAAAACGTTCTGTAACTCGAGGGGGTTCAGGGGTTTTAGTTGGTTCTGCTGGTTTGGGAGTAGCTGTAGGTTCAACCTGGGGAGTATTTGTTGGTTCTGGGGATTGAGTTGATTGGGTTTCAATTGGCTGTTCTGTACCAGAAGTAGCTGAGGTAGGAGCACTATGTGAAGTAGCTTCTTTAGGAGGTTGTGGTGCACAGGCAGCCAAGATAGCAGTACCTACTGGAATTAAAAATCTTGGTAATCTTTTACCTAATGATTTCCACCACCCCGGTGAGACTGTTTTATCTACCTTGTCTTTATATTCAATTTCTGTCCCAGTATCAGTTGACATATGTTCTACTGGCATATACCTTATAGAATATCATAAAACTATCTACTTGTCAAATTTATTATTCCACAATATTAAAAGAACTGCCAACAAGCTCATTTTTTCTATGGGGAAAGACAAAAAAATCTCCTAGAAGTTTAGTGCCCACTGGAATATCTTTTAAATCAATAAAGTTAGTTCTTGGATCTTTAGTTGGCTTGTTCTTAAAAAATCTTGTGCCGCCGGTAATTTCTTTTGAGCTACTCTCTACCATAATAGTTATCTTATTTCCTTTGTCATCTGTTAGGGTGATTGATTTTTCATCTTTAGCTACCAAGGTTCCTTCAACTGATCCTCTCCATTCATAAACCAGGGGATTTTTTAAGATGTCAAAGGCAATGGGGGACTCATTCTCATCAAGAGTTTTTTCAGACGGGACAATGAGTGGAGCCTTCTGCCACAGAGAAAGTTTGGGGATAAAGACTATGGCCAAAACAACCAATATGGGGCTTAAGACAAAAAGTATTCCCAAAATCCACAACAGCTTTCTTTTGTCCATATCTTAACTATCTAATTTTAGGATATAATTTGTCAAGTCATGTTAAAAATTCTTTATGAAGATCAAGAGCTGGTAGGCATAGATAAGCCTCCGGGTCTGGTAGTAACGGAGATTCCCGGTTTGCCGGCACACAGGTTGGATAAAGATACATCGGGAGTATTACTGGTAGCTAAAACTCCTTCAGCCTTAGAGAACCTGCAAGCCCAGTTTAAACAAAGAGAAATTAAAAAGCAGTATTTGGCCCTGGTGCACGGGACTATTTTAGAGGGAGGCAAAATAGAAGGAGCTATTGGTAGGAACCCGGGCAATAGGGAGAAATTTACTGTGCTGGGGGAAGGCAAAGAGGCAGTAACTGAATACACACCCATAAAAAATTTTAAATTTGAAATTTTAAATTTTCAATCAATTTTTAATGATTTAAATAAAAATCAAATTAGAAAACTAGAAAGAATGAAATATAATGAATTTACTCTCCTGAAATGTTATCCCAAGACTGGACGGACACATCAGATTAGGGTACATTTAAAGCATATCGGGCATCCAATAGTTGCAGATGACAAGTATGCGGGAAGGAAGAGAAATAAGTTGGATAAAAGATGGTGCCCAAGGATGTTTTTGCATGCAGCGAAAATTGGTTTTAAACATCCTGTATCCGGGAAATGGATGGAAGTGGAAAGTAAATTACCGGAGGATTTAGAAGGAGCCTTAAAAAATTTAGATGGATAATATTTTTATACAGTTGGCCATAATTTTGGGACTGGCATCCGTTATTGGATACATCACTCATAAATTTAAACTGCCTCTTCTGATTGCCTACCTGTTGGGCGGTTTGCTGATTGCCGCAGCCGCCATTTTTGATCTTGGCCAGTCGCAAGTCTTGCATTTTTTGCCGGAAATAGGCATTGCTTTTGTGCTGTTTTTGGTAGGCATGGAGATGGATCTAAGGGAAATTAGAAAACTGGGCAGAGCCATTTTGATGTCTTCCACTTTGCAGATCATTATTTCCTCCATTGCCGGTTTTGTGCTGGCCCGGCTGCTGGGTTTTGATCCGACAGAATCCGTGTATCTGGGGGTGGGTTTATCTTTTTCTTCCACCATTGTGGTAGTGAAGCTGCTTCTTGAAAAAAACGAGCTGAATTCCCTTTACGGCAAGCTGGCAGTAGGCATTTTATTGCTGGAAGATTTAGTGGCTGTTTTGATTCTTTTGGGACTGACGGTTTCTCCTTCTTTTTTGCATTTCGGATTCCAGCAATCTTTCCCCATAGTGACCTTTGTTTTTAAGGTGCTACTGCTTTTTGGGGGAGCGTTTATTGTCAACCGTTTTGTACTGCCCAGGGTTTTTGGGGCGGTGTCCGAATCAATGGAACTGCTTTTTTTAACAGCTCTGGCCTGGTGTTTTATTTTCGTTTCTTTTGCCCTGTCCCTGGGCTTTTCCGTGGTGATCGGAGCTTTTTTGGCCGGGGTGGGCTTGGCAGCGTCGCCTTACCATTATCAAATCCAGGGTAAAGTCAAACCCTTGAGAGATTTTTTTGTCACTTTGTTTTTTGTATATCTCGGAACGCAGGTCAATTTTGCCGATTTTTCCAAAGCCCTGCCGCTGATTGTGGCCTTTACCCTCTATGCCGTAGTTCTGAAACCAATTATTTTTCTTTTAAGTTTGGGTAGTTTTGGCTTTCGGAAGCACACCATGTTTCAAGCCTCCATCAATTTATCCAACATCTCCGAATTTTCTTTGATTATTTTGGTGGTAGGAGTGAACATAGGCATTGTATCGTCGGCTTCTTTAACAGCCATTGCCCTCTCGCTTATCGTCTCCACTATTATTTCTTCTCTGATGGTGGCCAAATCCAATAAATTGTACAAATATCTTAAAGCAACGATAGCCTTTTTTGAAAGGAAAAACTTTCGCCACCAGCTGGAACTTGGAAGAGACGGCATCTTTAGCGATCATGTGGTGGTGGTGGGTGCTCATCGGGTGGGAGGAGAGATTGTTAGATTTTTAAAAAAGGAAAAAGTACCGGTGGTGGTGTTGGATTTTAATCCTCACCTGGTTGATGCCCTGCTTAAAGAAAAAATCAGCGTATTATACGGCGATATCGGAGATCCGGAAGTTTTTGACAGCTTGGATTTGAATAGGGCTAAAATGATTATTTCCACGTCTCCCTCTACGGCGGACAATAAATTACTATTGGAAGAGCTACACTACAGAGGCATCAATATTCCCGTTATTGTCCGGGCAGAGATTGCTCAAGATGCCAAAAGTCTCTACAAGGCGGGAGCGGATTATGTGATTATCCCCGATATTCTGGCAGGGGATTTTTTGCTGGGTATTATCAAGGAGCATCTGGGGGATAGCGCTTATTTTAAAGATAGAGCCAGAATTGAATTGGACAAGCTGGAACGTAAAACCCTGGCCTGGGAATGAATATTTTATGGTCCAGGTGGTATAATCCCTATCATAAGAACACTCTGCCTTATATTTATGAATGAAAGAGATAGTATACTAGTTCTCAAAGCGGCGGAAAGTATACAAACTCTGTCGTTGCAACGGGTGAAAGATGCAGGTATTTGGCGCGATAGAAGTACATATTTTTTAAACATTGCATATCCTTCTTTGCAGGCTATGAGGGAGGTTAGTGCTCAAGAAGTGACCTCGGCTAGTTCTAGTAAAGATGGTAGAAGTCTCGCCTTGTATATTCATATTCCTTTCTGCACTGCAGAATGTTACTATTGCCATTACTACAAACAATTTGCCCAATCTTCAAAATCTGTAGACAGGTTTCTTGATGGTATAGATCAAGAGTTAGAAATGCATAAGAAACGCTTTGGTGGATTGGAGGTAGCCTCCATATATGTAGGCGGCGGTACTCCCAGCTATTTGAAACCACGCCAAATTGACAGACTTTTCGCTATGATAAAAAGTCATGCAGTTTTACCGCCCGGCATAGAAATTTCCTTTGAAATGCACCCGGAGAGTACGAATGACGATCGATTAGCAATCCTTAGAGGACATGGTGTTAACAGAGTTAATATTGGGGTAGAAAGTTTTAATAATAACATCTTAGCTGGAGAAAATAGAAGGCATACGATGGAAGATGCACTAGTTGCTTTTGATCGTGTGCAAAAAGCTGGTATCCGAAGTATAAATCTCGACCTTATTTACGGGTTGAGAGGTCAAACTGTTCCTATTTGGGAACAGAATCTGGATGAAGTTGCTAGGCTCCGGCCGGCATCTGTGGCCATGTATTTCCTAAGACTTAAAAAGGGAACACCAGAGTATAATCTTTGGAAGAAAGATCCAAGTACATTTCCTACAGACTATGACCTTCTTCTTATGCATGCCATGAGTTGCGAACGAATGGAAGGAGAACTTGAATACACACAAAATCCGGTAGATTGGTTTATTAGGGATCCATCTTTCTTCCATCAATATCAGGATCATAATTGGAGAAGATCTGATGAAACTGAATTATTGGGGGTTGGTCCCTCAGCATATTCTTATGTTGGCGGTTGGCAATATTATAATGCAAATGACACACTACGGTGGGAAGCAATACTGAAAAGAGGCGAGTTACCTATCTGGAGAGGGGAATTTTTATCAGGTGACGAAAAAATGCGAAGGACAGTAATGCTAGGAATTAAAATGGGGATTGATAGACCTGTTTTTAAAAGTACTTATGGAATTGATGTCCTAGATGCTTTTCCGGATACATGGGAGAGACTAGCAATATTAGGATTTGTTGAGGCTGGATCTGATTCTGTGGATTTAACTTATACCGGAAAATTATTTGCAGATGAGGTAGGACAGCAGTTTTATTCTGATATAATGAAGCGGCGCATGGCGGCAATAGATCCGGTTCTAGTATCAACTACCTGGCCGAAGTTTAACCCATAAATCTTATACTATGAAAGCTGTAGTGTTGACTAAAATAGGAAAATCTGGAAACTTGATATATCAATCTATAGACAGACCAGTACCTGCAGCAAATGAAGCATTGATCAAAGTCAAATTTTGCGGTTTAAATCATTTGGATCTTTTAATCCAGCAAGGTAAACGACCGGGGCCAAAAATTTTTCCTCATATATTGGGATCGGAAATTGTCGGCACAACCGCGCAAGGGGATAATGTAATAGTTTATCCCTGGACTTTTTGTGGGAAGTGTTTTCAATGCAAAAGCGGAAATGAGAATGTATGTGATAATGGTGGGACAATAGGGAGAACTAAGTGGGGAGGGTATGCTGAATATACGGTGGTACCTGCAAAAAATTTAATAAAAATACCAAAAGGTTTATCGTTAGATCAAGTTTGTGCAGCTACTTTAGCCGGTACAACAGCGCATCATTTAATAGATAGAGCAAAAGTCAAAAATAATTCATCGGTTCTGGTGGCAGGTTCAACAGGAGGCGTTGGTACTTTTGTAATTCAACTGCTAAAAAACAGGGATTGCAAAATTATTTGCAGCACCTCTCACAGTAGTAAAAAAAATTTACTAAAAAAACTGGGAGTTGACCATGTTGTTTCTACGAAGAGGTTAGCGGGGGAGGTAAGGAGGATATATCCAGGTGGAGTAAATTATGTTGTAGATATGATTGGCGGACATATCTGGTCAGAGGGAGTTAGGTTGCTGGCTAAAAACGGAACCATGGTTTACTGTGCCACTACCATAGATGAGACAGGGACTGTTGATATTGGTAGTGCATTTTCCAGACAAATTAATATTTTAGGATCATATGGAGGTAGGATTAAAGATCTAAAGAACGTACTCAAGTTGCTTAAGAATAAGATTTTACAACCCTGCATAGACTCTATCTATCCTCTTAGAAAGGCTCAAGAGGCTTTAAAAAAGCTGGATAAACAAAAAGCTTTTGGTAAAATCCTTCTGGAAATCTAAATTTCATGGCCCTCCTCCTAAATCTATACTGATATTTAACAAAAGATGCGTATGTACGAAGCTTCCCTTGCAAATTTAATGGGAAAAGGCGTATATTTGGGGTATTATGGATCGTTTAGCAGAAATGCGCAGAGGTGTAAGTCAAGGTTTAGAAAGAGTAAGGGTCGGAGTAAGTAATTTTTTGGATAATGAAAGAAGAGCGGCTTTATCTATTACAAATAATACCGCAGAAGATATTTGTAAGATGCTAACAGGATTAATGCGATAAAAACTCTTACACTTACTCAATACTCTTACATCCTATTGAAAGCCAGGTGGTTGGAACATGGCCCTTCCACCTAGCTTCCAGTTTAAGTCTCCTTACATGGCAGGAGCCGGTTGTCCCATATCTCCCGAGGGAGCGCTGCCGGACGGCATGCAGGTACAAGCTTGTTCATTTTGACCGCAAGGAACGCATACACCGTTTTGAGCGCTGCCTCCGCATTTAACGCAGGTTGCTGCCTGTTGTGGTTGTTGCGGTTCTCCTGCTGCAGGTTGATCTGCCGGTTGATCCGCAGGTTGCGAAGGCATCCCGCCTCCCATTGGACCGGCCGGACCGGCCGGATTTTGATTTGGATCGTCTGGATTCATTTTTATATCTCACCCCCTTTTTCCCAGTTTATCCCATACTATTGCGTCAGGTCAATACTTAAAGTTACAATGCAGTTATGCCCAGCAAATGGAAGCTTGTTCAGTCGCACCGGAAACAGAAAAAAAGGACCAAGCTGGCTCTTTTGACCGTGGCTATCTTGGGAACTCTTTTTTTAGCAGGGGCTTTGGTAAATTTGACAAAAACTCTAAATTCTCCCTGGCAGCTTAATACGCAAAAAAGTCACAGTTGGGACGGCCGTTACAATCTTAATGTTGTCCTCCGGGGAGCTTCGGTTTCTTTAATCAGTTTTAATCCTGTTCAAAAAAAGGTCATTGTCATTAAGCTTCCGCCCCAAACCTATCTGGATGTGCCGGGCGGTTTTGGCAAATGGCAGCTTAGATCAATCTATGATTTAGGCCAGTCCGGCTCATCCGCCGGAGCGAACCTACTTGAAGGAACGCTCACTTCTTTTTTGGGAGTACCGGTGGAAGGGTTTATTCAGCTTAGGGGAGATTTTGCGGAAGAGGAAGGAGAGGATTTTGTTCGTTTAATCAGACAAAATCCTCTAAATATTCTTTTGGCGCTCAAAGATACAAGGAGTGACTTAAGCCCTTTGGAGCTTCTCCGTTTCAATATGGCGCTTTTTCAGGTGAGGTTTGACAAGGTTAACTACATAGATCTTGGATCTTCTTCGGTACTGGATAAAAGCTACTTGCCGGATCAGACGGAAGTTTTAATTGGCGATCCGGTCAGGATTGATTCCATAGCCCAGAATTTGACAGATAACCATGTACTTGAAGAACACAAAACAGTGGCGGTTTTTAATGCTACCGAGCGGCCTTTAATTGCTCAAAAAGCAGCTAGGATCGTTACCAATTTGGGAGGTAACGTGATTCAAATTTCCAATGCTTCTTTTAAGCTTGATAAAACCCGGGTTTCGGGAGAGCCTTCTCAAACTCTAAAAAGATTGACGCAAATTTTTGGCTGTTGTGATAAAATTGATCCACAAAGTCTTGAAGGGATTTCCTCCCGTGCCCAAATCAATGTTATTTTGGGTGAGGATTTCTTTTTAAGACTGGGTAACTGAATGATTTTTTGGATTATCCTTTTTGCCGCAGTAATTTTTATCTCCTTTTTGCTGGCTCTTCGTTCAATGGCTGATTTTGCCCATCATCCGCCGACTAGATCTTCGCTATTTTTAATCCGCCACCCCCAGGCTTTAACCTCCACCATTTTGGATTCAATGCATGATTTGATGTTACAGGATGGTGCCATCATCAGCCTGGAAAGATTGATTAAGGGGAAAGAGTCTGCCTTGGTAATTTATGGCCCGCAGGAGATATTGAGCAATTACCTTGAAGCTTTGAATCTTTTGGAACTGGAAGATTACACCCGGGTTGATCCGGCCATTCTGCAAGCCTGGGAGATGGGAGCAAGAAAACAGCAACAGACTAAATTAATGGACAGTTTTTTTAAGGATTTACCGCCCCTTCCCGAAAACGAACAGCTTTGGTGGCAGTTGGTATTAAAGGGTGAAAATATCAAGGGGGGAGACAGATTTTTCCAGGGGCAAATTAGAGTGGTTACTTCATCAAGCCTGCCGCAGCTTAAAAATCTGGCCACAGGCGATTTAACTAAAGTCCCCAAGCCTTTTACCAAAGAGCAGATTGTTGACTTTTATAAAAAGAGAAGCTTTCTTAAAAATAAACTTAACCCGATTTTAAACAGCAATTCGGTTTTAAAGCTGTTATCCCTTGCTTAAACTTCCTGCTCTTCGTTTTCTTCCCCGTCCTCGTCTTCCGCCTCGTCATCTATGGTGGTAATCATCTCCAGGTGGGGTAAAGAAGAACTTTCTAGGAATGAAGGTTGATTTTTGAATCTTTTACTGCGGAAAGTTTCTCTGATCAGAAGGGCTAAGCTATTGACGCGCACCGATTTGATAAAAAATTCATATTTATTGCCTCCTTTAAGAAGTCTCATTAGGTGATGACAGATATCGTCCGGTAAGACCCCTAAATACGAGCCTTCTCCGTCAACAATGGTGATTTTTCTGTTTTTAACTGCTGCGGCAACCTGCATACCGCAATAGATCTGGGAAAGTTTTTGGGGCTCGGCCACTTTTAACAGGCTGACAATTTTGCTCTTGCCTGGTTCCTGCAGGAATAGGGAAGAGGACAGTTTGCCATGACCGTTGACAGCTTTGGGTTGGCTGTTAGACTTAAAAGTTTTAATGATCTTTAAGTTTTTTGAAGCTATCGGATTGTATGGATCATATTTTAGAGCCTCACTGTAATATTTTTTGGCCAGGTTAAAGCGGCCCAGTTCCATATATGCCCGGGCCAGACGGGCCAGAGCATCCACGTTTTGCGGATCCAGCCTGATGATTTTTTTATTTAGCTTAAGGGCATCTTCCCAGCGGCCCTCCAGCGAGAGGGCAATGGCCTGATGGTGAATGTTAGAAGAAGTAGAATCGTCCATCTAGACTTAAAAGTATAGATAGACACGAAGGCATTGTCAATTTCTTTCGGGTTAAATTAGCCTGCCCAGACCAAGCTTGCGGCTTTTTTTAAACATAAAGACAAAAAACCAGATAGCCAGGATTAAATAAAAAATATTCAGGGTGAAACTTACGAGAATTTTATCCCAGGCGAAGCGTCCGGTAAAAATTACCTCTCTCATGTTTTCAAAAACATAAGATGGGGGGATAAAGCGGGAAACGGCCTGGGCCCAGTCGGGTAAAATGGACACAGAGTAATAAAGGGCGGAAAAAGGCCAAATCATAGCCACCCCGGTCCAGGCCAGGGTTTGGATTTTCTGTCCAAAATACATCAGGAAACCGGCAATCACAAAGCCGGCTGCCCAGCCTGTCAAAAGTAAACTCAAGACTGCCGGCAGAAGCAAGACCCCAAACTGAAAAATATTAAAGCCGTAGAGAAAAAAGGTTAATACGGCAGAAAAAGCTACACTCAAAACCATCTTAATCAGCCCTACCAAAAGCAAAGACAGAGTCCACTCCGGCAGAGTTAAGGGTGAGGCAAAAATATTGACCAGATTTTTGTCCCAGATCTCCGACATGAGGTTAACATTGATCTCGTATTGGGCCCGCCAGATGACAATCCAGAAAACCACTCCGGTTAAAATGACAAAAATGGTTTGCCCGCCGCCTGCTCCCAAGGATGCAATGTAAAGCCCGGTCAATCCCCACACAAAAATATCCATGGCCGGCCAGTAAAACATGTCTGATAGCCGGTCCAGATTGTGGCGCAGATACAAAAAATATCTAAGCACCATGGCATTGACACGATTTAAGTTAATCATTCCTGCTTCTCCTTGATGACTTTAAGAAAAAAATCTTCCAGATCCGGTTTATTAATGCTAACTTCCTCATATTCAATGCTCTCTTTGGTTAAAAGAGTTAAAAGTTCCGCTACTTCACTTTCGTCAACCATGATTCGAAAACGATGGCGTTCTTTTTCAAAAGCCAGCTCCAGTTTGGTCAAAAATTTATCTGCCCGCTCGGCGTCTTTTTTAATCAGTAGTTCTACCTGGCAATCTTGAATCTCTTTGGCCAGATTTTCCGGGCTGTCCTCGGCAATGATTTGACCACGGTGAATGATAATTACCTGGTCGCACATTTCTTCCACCTCGGCCATGTTGTGAGAAGTAAAAAGCATGCCGACTTGATACTCTCTTTGCTGTTTTTTCAAGAAATCTCTCACTTTAACCGCAATGTCGGGATCAAGACTGGCTGTCGGTTCATCCAAAAGTAAAATCTTGGGGTAATTAAGAAAAGATTTGACCAAAATCAGCCTGGTTTTTTCCCCGGCCGAGAGCATGAAAAAATTTTTATCTTTAAGATGGGCGATTTCAAACTCTTCCAGCAGCTTTAAGATGCGACCTTTTTTGTTGGGAATTTCATAAAGCCGGGCAAAAACATCCAAGGATTCCCAGACCGTAAAATGCCAGGGCAGGGCAATGTAAGTGGAGGAGAAATTGATTCTCTTTAAGATCTCGCTTCGGTGTTTGTGGAAAGGTTTGCCAAAGTAGGAGATCTCACCAAAACTGGGATCCATCACCCCCAAAAGCATCTGAATGGTGGTGGTTTTGCCGGCGCCATTAGGGCCCAAAAGCCCCAAAATCTCCCCGTCGGCAAGTGTGAAGCTCAAGTTATCCACTGCCCGAAACGAGCCGAAATTCTTAGTTAAATTTTTAACCTCTAAAACAGTATTAGCCATAGAATTATATTGTAATAGGAATATGTTAGAATATCTACCATGTCAGGGCATAGCAAGTGGTCAACTATTAAGAGGCAAAAAGGGGCGGCGGATATCAAAAGGGGTCAAACCTTTACCAAGATAGCCAATGCCATCATCATTGCCGTTAAAATGGGCGGATCGGGTGATCCGGGTGCCAATCCGAGGCTGCGTATGGCTATAGAGGAAGCTCGTTCTTTAAACATGCCCAAAGAAAATATTCAAAGGGCTATAGATAGGGGGCTCGGGAAGGGGAAAGAAGCGTTAGAAGAAGTAATCTATGAGGGTTTTGGTCCGGGCAAGGTAGCTTTTTATCTTGAAGCAATCACCGATAATAAACTGCGCACTTTACAAGAAGTGAGAAATCTTTTTGAAAGATCCGGAGGATCTTTGGCAGGGCAGGGTAGCGTGGCTTATATGTTTGAAAAAGTAGGGGAGTTAAAGGTAAAAAGTAAGGGTGGAAGCGTTGATGAGGAAGAATTGCAACTTATTGATTTAGGAATAAGGGATGTAGAAGATTTTCAGGAGAACAACATGCAAAGATATTTAGTATATGTAGAAAGCCCAGAATTAAATACTATGAGTACAAAAATTACTCAATCTGGATTTGAGGTGGAGGAGGCTTCAGTGGTCATGAAACCCAATATTTTGGTGGAAACAAAAGATCCTGAAACAGCTAAAAAGGTATTGGATTTTGCCCAAAGGCTAGAGGAATTGGATGATGTACAAAAAGTGTACAGTAATTTCGATATTCCAGAAGAGCTTATATGATTATACTTGGGATTGATCCAGGAACTGCTACCACAGGTTATGGAGTTATCAAAGTGCCTGATGATATTTTGGGCAGGGAATTTAAATACGATATTGAACTGGTGGCTTATGGGAATATTAGCACTCCAAAAGAGAGATTAATGCAGGACCGCCTGCATATGATCCATGGTGAACTAACTGTTGTGATAGAAAAATATCAACCGGATCAGATGGTATGCGAAATGTTGTTTTTCGGAGCTAACACTAGAACCGCCATTATGGTGGGACAGGCCAGGGGAGTGATTATGCTGACAGCTGCCCAGCATAAGATTCCCTTTCAGGATTATACCGGCTTACAAGTTAAACTGATGGTGGCAGGATCGGGTAGGGCAGACAAGGATCAGGTTCATGAGGGGGTAAGAAGATTTTTGGGGAATAGTGGCAGAAGGCATAAAAAACTAAAGGTTAGCTGGAAAGGTGGGCACCTGGATGATGCCACAGATGCCTTAGCCATTGCCATTTGTCATGTGCTTAAGCTTGCAAACAAGTAGTCAGGGAATTATGAACTTAAATCTAAATAAGCGTCAAAAAATTATCACTGCTTCGATTTTGGTCACCCTGGGGCTTTTATCCACCCAACTGGTTGATTTTAATTTAAGATTTAGATTTATCGCAGGGCTTGGTTTTTTGGCCGGCGCTTTATCTTTGTGGGCTCTTCGGGAAGGGTTAAATTTGACAAAAGGCCTGGTTCTTTTAATTTTGCCCACCTTTTTTACTGTGGCTGTTGCCAGCTTTTATTTTTTACTGCCGGTTAGGTGGTTGACAAGACTGCCGGTGGCTTCTTTTTTTGGCCTATTTTTTTATCTGTTGCTTCTTTCCCAAAATGTTTTCAATGTGGCCTCCATTAGAACCATTCCTTTATATCGGGCTGCCTCAACAGCCACCTTTCTTTTTACGCTGCTGTCAAGTTTTTTCATTTTTAATGTTATTTACGCTTTTAAACTAATTTTTCTTTTAAACGGTCTGCTTACTTTTCTGGTCAGTTTCCCTTTAATTTTGCAGGTTCTCTGGTCAATTGAGATGGAGGATAGGGTAGGACTATCTATTATTGTCCAAAGCTTGATTTTGGCCTTGATTTTGGGAGAACTAGGTCTAGCCTTCTCTTTTTGGCCCATGGCCACCACCATCTGGTCCCTGGCGCTTTCTTCGGCCATGTATGTTTTGGTAGGCATCACCACCCAATCCCTGCGGGGGAGGTTGGATAAAAGAATGATCTGGGAATATTTAGGGATCGGAGGGACAGTATTCCTGGTAAGTTTTTTCCTGACTTCCTGGACAGGGTAGGGGAGGATTAGATTATTAGGATAGGCTAAAGTTAGGGAACCGTGAAAAATTTGCTAAGATTTCGTGAAAAAAGAAGTGATATTGTTTGATATATTTAGCAGATACAAATAAATAATTATAGGTCTTTCGTGAGCCTCAATTTAGCATATTTTGTGGATAAGTGCTGACCCCAGAGAATAATACCCGAATATGTGTAGAGTAGAGCTTTGTTTCTCCCCGCATTATAAGTGTTAATGTACAAGTTGTTGCTTTGGGCACGGTGTATTTTGAAGACGAAGCTACATATCATACCCTCTTTCTTAGACAAAACAAAAGCTCCCTTCTACTCGACGTCGCACAATATATTGAGTACAAATTTTGTCAGGGGGACACCCCAATTTTCATAGATGAAAAAAACAAAAAAATAATGATAAAAATAAGCAAGAATTTAAAGCTAATTTTTCGTTCTTAAAAATGGCAGTCGCCGACTAAAAAATTTCTTATTCTTTAACTTAAATATTTAACTTTTTAGTTTTTGAGTTTGGCTGTTTGCAAAAGGCTAATCTTTAGATGCACAGTATACCTTTCCTTCCCCAATCAGCCGTTTTTGGGGCCTTTACGGGCCTTATGCTTGGATAGCCTCCAAGGAGTCGGATTAGTTATAGATCGAGCTAGGGATGACAGTTATATGTTCCCCGCGTATTCTCGAACAATGACTATATAAACGAGTTACTATAATATGTAATTAACCTTTAAAAGTCCTGCTGTTGGTGTGTAATTTAGTACTTGACAAGTCTTATTTAGCTTTGATATTATTCTTGTAATCAGCATTACACGAAGTCTCAATATGCCCAACTCTGGTGAAGAAAATTCAAAAATTAAACACTCTGCAAACCACGGAGTTGAAGTCTCATGTTTGGATCTTCTTGATGATTTCTATCTTTTCCTCCAAACTAATAACTATTCCCCTGCTACGCTTTATCATTATAAAAATGATTTGGCAATATTTGACAATTTTTTAAAATCCAGAAATTTGAAAGTTGTGGATTTAGATAAAAGGTCTATATTCGAATTTAAAGCCTATCTTGCTTCCAATCAGAGAGAAACTGCTACTACTCACCAGGAGTCTGCCCGAAGGTTATCATCAGCAAGTATAAACAGATGTCTTTCTGCGGTGAGAGCTTACCTCCGCTTTTTAATAGACCAGGACTATAAAATACCTGTTGTGCCGGATCAGTTTAAGATGGTGAAACGCGAGCGGTCGCATCCTAATGTGGCGGAGTTTAACGATCTGGTAGCCCTAATTGAATCTCCTTCAAGATTGGAGCAAGACCCGCTTATATCCGCCCGGAATAGAGCCATATTGGAGGTTTTGTTTGCAACCGGGATGCGTATTTCGGAACTGGTCAATTTAAATAGAAGGGATTTAAATATCGAAGGAAAAATATTTATTACCGGAAAGGGTAGAAAACAGCGGTTTGTCTATCTGACAGAACGCGCGCAGTCTTTTTTAGATCAATACTTGGTACTCCGGAAGGATAACCAGCAAGCTTTATTTATACCAACTAAAACCAGATCCAAAGATAAGCTCTCCTCAAGGCTAACTCCCCGATATATTCAGGAAAGACTTAAGATTTACAGGGAAAAGTTAAGAATTAATTTACCAACGACGCCTCATTCTTTCCGTCATGGGTTTGCCACCTATCTGGCAGAAGAAGGAGCATCTCCTGCTGCTATTCAGATTTTATTAGGACATGAGTCTCTGAATACAACCACGAGATATGTGAATGCTTCTGACCGTTTCGCTCAAGAAACCCACCGTAAATTCCATCCCCTGTCAAAATCCTAAAGCTTGTACTATTGACAAATTCGTCTTAGATAGTTCACTATTAGATAAGAACCCAATTTTATGGAGGATATCATCACTTATTTCAAGAATAAGCGAAATTTCGCTAATCTTTTGGTGGTTTTGATTTTGCTTTTGGGTTTACCTTTGGTAGTTGGTCTGGTGCGTACCCAGCAAATCTTAAGATCAAGAGCTGTCAGTGAACCCATTGTTTTTACCGGGCCCAATGTGCAAGTCAGAGATGGTCAGACAGTAGCATTAAAACCGCAAATTGCTCTTATTTTAACCTCTCCTTTTGGTCCGGCGCCGGTCAGTTCTCCTGTCAGTTCTCCCGCCCCCACTCCCACAACCTCTGCCAATGTTACTCCATCCCCCACTAGTTCTCCTAAGGGTACCATTTTTCAGTCGGTGGTTCCCATTGTTACGGCGGATGACTGGGTGCAGATGCACCGGTCGTTCGGGCGCGGCTGGGACGCCCTGCATGGGCCAACGTGGATCTTTATTGGTCCTGGCTACGGTGGCTGGCTTACGCCACAACAGGCGCGGACCATCAAGGACCGCCTTCGGGCTCAAGGCATGGGTGACATTGCAGACCAGATGGATTCCGAGGACAGCGAGGACAACCCGCCAGCGAGCATCTTCAGCGCCTTGTGGCGCTATGTCTGGGAAGACCGCTACAAGCAGGTGGCGCAGATTATCCTCGATGTGGCCCATAGTCAAGATAATCAACCTGTTACTTCTAATGACCAGATAGTGGCTATGACGCCCGAGGTCAAGGAATGGATGATTAGCCAGATGGGCGGGCCGGAGGGTAGTCGGGCTTGGCCCGGGGATCGGTTTGTTAATGATCCTGTTTACTTTGCCAGGATGCAGGAGATGGGGTTTCGGCTCCCTCTGGAAAATTGGTCCAACAATCTCTCTGGACTTACAGATGCCTTGGCCGCCCAGTTCGGCGCCAAGTATCCGGATCTTGCAGGTCCAAATCCGAACCCACCTGGGTGGACGCTCCGCCAACGGCTTCTGGCATGGTATCGGCGGGCCATTTTGGCCGGGGATCTGGACCGGGCAAGAGAGCTCGCTAATCTTGCCGGTGCGCAGATCGCCGAGAAGCCCCGCCAACCCGATCCCAATGCGGTGGAGGCTCTACGGATTTTGTCCCAGATGCCGGGACAGGTCGGATTTACCATTAAGGAATACCCCAATTTACCCCAGGCTTTTCAAACAACAACCACTTCCCTACCCCACAAGCCCAATTTAATGAGTTTATTATCAGAGGCTCTAGTGGGAACTGTTTATGCTGAAGATGAATATCCATGCGACGCTCCAGACCAAGAAAAAATCGGATCTCCCCAAGGATCTTGTGAGTTAGATGGAAAGCAATGCACGGCTTATGCGAGGTGGCTAAGGACTGACGAAAATGGGCAAGCATGGTGTGATAATAGTAACTGTGCAGAGCCCTGCAGTGGTGGCACTAATTATTGTATTGCTGCCGGTTATCATGCATGTAAACCGGGTGCTCCTGCAGGAAGCTGTACGAAAGACGGAAAGACATGTACAAAATACGAAACTTATCAATGTAACTTTGATGGCCAAAATTATTGCGATACTTCAGGTTGTGCAGAGCCTTGTAGTGGAGGAAGTAACCCACCTCCTGGGGGTGGTAGCGGCAGGCAATGTAAAGCTACCTTCACACCAAGCGAGCTGGGGATTAATAATTGTAGTGTATGTGATAGACTGCACGTGTATTGGTTGGTTGACCGATCAGGCAATAAAGCCTCTTGCTCTCTAAACAATACTTGTACCAAAAATTCCGATTGTCCCCAAAACAGGGATCAACCAAATTTCATCGATCCCACCACCAGTAATTGGTGCTACGGTTTTGCGGATGGGGCCCGATGTCTGCAACTTCGCTATACAGGAACAGGAACTGAACCAAGCTGCGGGCCGGGTGATACACCGCGGGATCCCATCTGTGATAGCGGTGGAGGTGGAGGCGGCGGAGGAGGTGGAGGTGGAGGTGGAGGCGGAGGTACAGTGGGAGAATGTACTGTTAGCTGGCAGCTATCCAATGAGAATCCCGCTCCCGGCTCGACAATTCAGGTTAAGGTTCAAGGTGTCAGCGATCCCAAGGGGTGGCAGAATATTGAGCTTTATCTGGATGGTTCAACCCGGGATTTTGGCTGGGGAGGAATTCAGGATCCCTGGCCCACTTTTGTCTATAATAGTGTTCCGGCAGGATCTGCAGGATCACATACCTTAAAATTCACCACGGATAAAAATACCAGAGTGTGCTCCCCCCAAAAAACCTTTACCAGCGGGACTATTGTTTCCCCTCCTCCCCCACCTACATCCCCACCTACATCCTCACCTGCACCTAGCCTGCCTCCTGTGGTGACTGTGGAATTTAGGGTGGCTGAATCAGTGGCCGGTTTGGAGAGTGCTCCCTGGGAAGCTTATACAGGCGACGGGATGATTAAAGATTATGAGATTAAAGATAAAAATCCGGGCATGAAACAAATCTGGGTGGAATTTAAGACCGCTGACGGTAGAACCGGCGGTTGTGGCACCAATGGCAGTCAGCCTTGTATGGCCAACATCAGATTGTTGGGGTCCGGCCCCACCATTACCAGTTGTGGTTTAATTTTTGAAGGGACTAATGTAGTGTTTGATATTAAGGGTACAAATTTTGGCGCGGACAAAGGCACGGCCAAAAGCGGTGAAAAGGGTCTTGCGGTCAGAGAATGGACAGATACTGCCGCCAAGGTGGTTATGAGCAGTCCCCCGGTTGGGCAGACCTTCCCCGTTACCTTGACCAATCTTGACGGTCAGTCAGGTGAAGGACAATGTAGCGCAATTTCCACCATATCTTTGGGGGCCAAGGTTTTCTGCAGGGCTCCTTCCCAACATGATACGGATAATGTAGATTTAGTTTTGGTAGGACTGTTTGAAGGGGGCCAAAAGATCAGGGAAACTGTCAGGATTGACAAAAACGGCATCATCCAAAACCTAACCCAAAGGTTAGAAGAAGGCAGAAAATATAGCCTCTCTTTAAAGGCTCCGCTCATTTTAAGAAGAACAGTGGAGATTACGGCAGGTAAAGGGGTGACTATTGTGCCAAACTTTATTCTACCGGTGGGAGATATTTTCCCGAGAGATGGCGGAGATGGGGTTATTAATTCTTTTGACAAGGGAGAGCTAGACCGCCAGTGGATTATTGCCCAACCTGCAACAGGAAGAACAGGAGACTTTAATCGAGACACCAGGGTTAATTCAGTGGATTGGGCCTGTATGAGGTATGATTTTGGGGATAGAGATGATCCTGAACCTGCTCCTGGTGTTCCGTCCGCATCTCCAGCTCCTCTTCCACGCCCAAGTCCAAGTCCAACTCCAAGCAGTTCTCCTTCCGGAACTGCCTGCATCCAAGTGATCACTCCTGCCAAAAATCCTACAACGGGTGAGTGTAAAGATTTTCCCACACCTTGTGATGTACCTACTGGCTGGCAAATTGTTGCCAACTGTAGTATAAATGAGAATGTAGTTTTGCCAATTTAATTATGGATAAATTATCTGCCACTCCCAATGTTTATACCTCTCCTCCACCAGGGGGAGGGAAAAAGCAATTTTCTATCAGAAAATTTATTAGCCCTAAAACTATTTTTTTGAGTTTGGGAGCAGTACTTTTGATAGAGGTAATTTTTGCCATCAAAACTTTGACTGCTCCCACTCCCCCTCCCCCGACTGCTCAATCTGAAAGTCAACCATCAAGCGTAAATTTGTCTCTGGAAGCTGTGGGGCAGGATTTTAAAGTGGGAGAAGTTATCACTGTCAATGTGAGGGTGAATACTGGTGGTCACCAAACCGACGGAATAGATTTGCTGCTTAATTTTGATCCTAAAATTTTGGAGGCTTCAGCAGCCTCGCTTATCAAGACCACTATCTATCCTGATTATCCTCAAATGAGAGTGGACGCTAAGGCAGGTTTGATCCAAATATCCGGCATCAGCGGCTTGGACGGCAAGACCTTTAAAGGAGCAGGGGTTTTTGCCACCATTAATTTTAAGGCAAGAGCGGCCGGTGATACAACTTTGACAATAAATTTTACCCCGGGTAAAACAGACGATTCAAATATAGTGGAGAGTTTAAGCGGCAATGACATTCTGGAGAGCGTTTTTAACTTGAACTTATCAGTGCAATGAAAAAGCTTCCATTCTTACTTTTTACTTTTTTTCTTTTACCGTTTACTTTCCCATCCGGGGTTTTGGCTGCTACCCTTTCCCTATCCCCCTCCTCCGGCACATTCAACAAAAATTGCGGTTTTACCTTGGATATTACCTTGGATACTACGGGGGCAGATACGGACGGCACAGATGCCATCTTAATTTATGATGCCAGCCGTTTTACCGTCAACTCCATCAATACCCAAAACAAAGTTTATCCCGATTATCCCGGCAATAATGTTGATGAGATATCAGGCAAAATTACCATTTCCGGCTTGGCCTCGGTCGCTCAAGCTTTTTCCGGCAAAGGCAGTTTGGCTACCTTGAGTATGACCGTTAAGGAAACGGCCCCGGCGGGAGCAACTCAAATCAAATTTGATTTTGACCCCAATGACAAGACCAAAACCACTGATTCCAATGTGGTGCAACGGGGTACGATAGTAGATGTGCTAAATTCCGTGACAAACGGCAGCTATACCATTGGCAGCGGGGCTTGCGGTGCTCAACCCTCACCAACCCCGGGAACAACTATTGTTACTTTCCCTCAAGGCACCACTGTCGTTTCCACTCCTTCGGCCTTTCCCAAAACCATAGACCAAATTGTGGATCAAACCGGCAAGGGCCCGGGTACTCCCCAGTTAACCTTTACTCTGGCTATTGTGGGAGGCATTTTGACCATTCTGGGAATGCTAGGCCTGGCTTTGTTATGACGGTGTCTATCTTGATTGATGATTTTTTGCAGTTTCTCGAGACCGAGAAACAAGCCTCTCAACTAACTATCCGCAATTACGACCATTATTTAAAAAGATTTTTGGAATTTTCCCATGACATTGAACCCAAAGATATTGATCTTCATTTGATTCGAAAATATAAGCTGCATTTGGCCAAACAACCCCTGAAGAAAGTTACCCAAAATTATTTTCTGATTGCTCTTCGCTCATTTCTTCGTTATCTGGCAGATCAAAAGATTGACAGTTTATCTTTTGACAAGATAGAGCTGCTTGCGCAGGAACCACGCGACTTAAAGGTGTTGGATGAGCTTGAGTTGCAGCGGTTACTGGAAGCCCCGGATCCTTCCAAAAAAGCGGACTTAAGAGACCGGGCCATTATGGAAACTTTATATTCCAAAGGGCTTCGGGTTTCGGAGCTGACTCTTTTAAATCGTGATTCTATCAAATTAAATTCCGCTGTACTGGAAAAATATCTGCAAGCACGCAAAGATAGTTTTAAACCGTTATTTATTCGTTTTCAAGGCAAAAAAGATCCTGCAAACGAAGGTGAAGCCATGAGGCTTACTCCCCGATCAATTGAGCGGGTGGTAGAAAAGTATGTCAAAAGGGCAGCCCTTTCGGTTAAAGCCACCCCGGAAATTTTGCGCCGGACCAGGGACTTCCATTCGGCAGAGGAATGAGCTAATAT
Source organism: uncultured Gammaproteobacteria bacterium (assembly GCA_964625535.1). Classification (GTDB taxonomy): domain Bacteria; phylum Patescibacteriota; class Microgenomatia; order Daviesbacterales; family UBA10151; genus UBA9644. The sequence goes on along the minus strand of CAZVEX010000006.1, from coordinate 15,304 downwards.
AGAGCGCGTGATTATCTTTAACCAGAAGCCCCAAAATGATTCCGAAAGAATAGAAAATTTGCAAACCTCTCTGGCCACGGTTTACAGTCAAATGATTTCTTTAAGGGAAAGTTTGGCCGAGCGGGAGGCCCAAATCAGCCGGTTTCAAGATAAGAACAAGCCGCAAGTTAAAGAAGATCACACCTTGACAGTGATCCAGGTTTTGTTTAAGTTATATCAGTTGCTTCTCCTGCCCAAGGGTAGGTAAAATTGATACAAATTTTTATCTTTGTGGTGCTAAATGAGGCTTTGATTGAATATCTTTGCGGCAGCGTTAAAAGCTTAAAGCTTTATTTGCCTCTATTATCCCTGGCCATAGCTATATTTTTAAGTTTTACCTATAGAGTCTCTGTCTTTGCCCCCTTTTTGGGGTATCAATCAGGCAATCCCTTTTTCGAGTTTTTGTTTACGGGTTTTATCATTGCCCGTTTGTCCAATTACCTAAATGACTTTGTGCAAAAGTTTTTAGGAGGAAAGTAAGTTTATATTGGTTTACCTGCCAAGCCGTAGGTTAATAAATCACCCACAAAACCAATGGCTTGCAAAGGCCAGGTGAAGACTACTGCAAAAAAGCCCGGGGACAAAAAGCTAAGTGGTGACCATTTATAGTAAACGGCAAAGCTCGTGGCAAAAAGTAAACCAATAACAAAATAAACGATTGCCAAATTTGTCACTAATTTTTCTTTAGACATTTATGACCTTCCTACTACCGTGGCTGCTGCCACCTTTTCTCCTTCTCTCATCCTCATCAAAATAACACCCTGGGTTTGCCTTTGCAGCGTTGGCACCTCTTTTAAATCCATTTTAATGAGCTGTCCCTTGGTGGAAGTTAAAACTAAAGTATCCATTTGTTTATCCAGCACCTGGGCGCTGACTACTTGACCGGTTTTAGCTGTTACCTGGGCAGCTTTGACTCCCTGTCCTCCCCTGCCCTGTCTGTTCCAGGCAGAAGTTTTGGTTTTTTTGCCCAAGCCGTTTCCCATAATTACCAGAAGCTCACTTTCTTCTTTACCCAGAATATTTAGCGAAACCACCTCATCTTCTTTGCCCAGTTTAATTCCCCTAACCCCTGATGTATCCCTGTGGGTTGGTTTGACCTGTTTTTCGCTAAAGCGAATAGACTGGCCTTTTTGGGAAACAATCACCGGATCATCTTCACCCGTTGTAGGTTGAACCCAGCCCAACACGTCTTCCTGCTCTAATTTGATAGCGACCAAACCGTTTTTTCTAATATTGGCATATTCCGTAATCAGAGTTTTTTTGACAGTGCCTTTCCTGGTGCACATCAGCATATATTTAGCCTGTTCTCCTTTGCCTTTGATAGTTAGAACTGCCGTTACTTTTTCGCCCTGTTCAATATTAATCAAATTGACCACAGCCTGACCTTTACTGGCCCTTTGAGTTTCCGGAATTTCCCAAACCTTGACTTGATAAACCTTACCATTGTCCGTAAAAAACAAAATGTTATCGTGGGTTTGGGTATAGAAAATGTGGGACACGGCATCGGTTTCCTTGGTGGAAATGCCCATCACGCCCTTGCCTCCCCGCTGTTGGGTTCTAAAGCTCATGGGGCTTTGGCGTTTGATATAACCCCCTTCGGTAATGGTGACAATGGTTGTCTCATTAGCCACCAAATCCTCCTCGTTAAACTCCCCCACTGTTTGCTTGTAAACCCGGGTTCTGCGGTCATCCCCGTAACGCTCTTTGATTTTAAGGAGTTCATCTTTGATAACTTTTAAGATTTTTTCCGGGTGGGCTAGTAAATCTTCGAGGTAAGCAATAGTTTCGCGCACCATTTTCAGCTCGTCCTCAATTTTTTGCCTCTCCAGGGCAGCTAAACGCCTAAGCTGCATGTCCAAAATGGCCACGGCCTGAATTTCAGTAAGTTTAAACTTTTGCATCAAATTGATCTTGGCCGCATCGCCGTCTCGCGATTTTTTAATGGTTTCAATGACCTCATCAATGTGATCAACCGCAATTTTTAAGCCTTCCAGAATATGCTCACGGGCTCTAGCCTCTTTTAGTTCAAACTCCGATCTTTTGGTGACAACTGCCTGGCGGTGTTTGATAAATTCTTCCAAAACGACCTTTAAATTTAAAAGATGAGGTACCCCATCCACCAAAGCCACCATGTTGACGTTAAAAACACTCTGCAGGGCAGTGTGTTTGTATAAATTATTAAGGATTGATTGGGGTTTTCCGTCGCGCTTTAAATCAATCACAATTCTGACCATTTGTTTGCGGTCTGACTCATCGCGCAAATCGGCTATGCCTTCGATTTTTTTATCCTTGACCAGCTCGGCAATACGGGCAATTAAAGTGGCTTTGTTAACCTGATATGGAATTTCGGAAATGATGATCTGGGTCTTACCGGAAGATGTTTCGTCTATTTCCGCTTTGGCCCTCATTATCACCCTGCCCTTGCCTGTGCCGTAAGCTGCCAAAATTTCACTTTGATCGTAAATGGAAGCTCCTGTGGGGAAATCCGGGCCCTTGATAAATTGCATCAGGTCTTCAACAGTATCGTCAGGATGCTCTATCATGTGAATTAGTGCATTGCACACCTCCCCTAAATTATGGGGCGGGATTTGGGTGGCCATGCCCACGGCAATGCCGGAAGCCCCATTTAGTAACAGGTTGGGAATAACCGATGGTAAAAGTATTGGTTCCTGGGTGGTGCCGGAATAATTATCAACGAAGTTAACGGTTTCTTTGTTAATGTCGCGAAGAAGTTCCTCTGAAATGGCAGCCAAACGCGCTTCAGTGTACCTCATTGCCGCTGGCGAGTCCCCGTCAATGGAGCCAAAATTTCCCTGGCCGTCTACCAGCATATATCTCATGGAAAAATTCTGGGCCATTCGCACCATGGCTTCATAAACCGGAGCGTCTCCATGGGGGTGGTAATTTTTCAAAACTTCACCAACAACCGCTGCGCTCTTTTGGTAACGGGAGGTATGATGCAAACCTTGCTGGTGCATGGCATAAATAATCCTTCTCTGGACCGGTTTTAGTCCGTCTCTAACATCCGGCAAAGCCCTGGAAACTATGACCGACATGGCATAGTCCAAGTATGAGCGTTTCATCTCATCAACAATTGGAGTTGGTTCAACTTTACCGATGTTCATGGGTTAAAAAACAAACAAACAAAAAGGGCTAAAGCCCACTTTTAATTGTAGCAGAGTTGAAGTTGAAAAACTAGAAGTAGATATGTAGGTACTACATCTTGTGGATTGACAAGAATTAAAATACCTTATATTGTATTTACATGAATTTAAAACTGGCTGCCGTAACTATTGTTTTACTGGGAGTATTTTCCAGGTTGTTGCCTCATCCGCCCAATTTTTCTCCCATTACTGCCCTGGCTCTTTTTGGAGGAGCATATCTTCCCAAAAAATTTGCTTTTTTGCCTCTTTTGGCACTTTTGATCTCTGATTTTTTTATTGGCTTTTATGGAATAGATATGCTATATGTTTATGGGAGCTTTGGTCTGGTTGGTTTGATTGGATTGTGGCTTAAGAATAACAAAAAGCCTATTTTGGTAATAAGTTCGGCACTTTCCTCTTCTGTGTTGTTTTTCCTGATTACCAACTTTGGAGTTTGGGCTCCTCCTAATAATTGGTATCCGTACACATTTGCCGGGCTCATGCAAAGTTATACTTTGGCAATCCCTTTTTTCAGAAATACTTTGCTGGGTGATTTGGTATGGACAGTATCTTTATTTGGAGGATATGAATTAGTGCAAATATGGGGGAAGAAATATTTACCACAGACAATTGTTAAGCTGGTGTTTTAAAAATATTTTAGACATGTCTTACTTTTCTTCTAACAGTTTCCACCAGCCAGTTTAATTTGTATTTGAGCGGATCAATGACCAAATCTCTGGCATGCATGTACTGGACATCTTCCCCTCCAAACCCCCTTTTAAAAACCGACACTCCATAAAATCGATGATTTTTTTGATCCTCCGGTGCCACTCCCCACAGGTTGTATCTTTTCATCCCCCGCTTTTTTGCTTCCTTGATGGCTCCCCACTGAATTAAATATGCCCCGGGATAAATTCTACCATCCGGCGTAGATGCTCCATAGTGATAATCTGCCTCTTGCCCATAAAAAATGATAAAAGCTTGAGCCAGCATTTTAGTACCCAAATAGGCAGTAAATAGCAAAACCTTCCTATCTTGGGCAAAAACTTTGAATTGTTCTTTTAAGAATTTTTTATCAAATTCCACAAAGCCCTGTCTTTTGGCTGTTTCTTTCTGTAATTTATAAAAATCATCGATATCTTCTATGTTTTTACTGACTGTAATTTTGATGCCTGATTTGATGGCTTGCTTGATTTCGTATCTGGTAGTTTTTCTCATTTCCGATAAAAGCTCTTCTTCTGTTTTGGTTAAATCCAGCTGCCGGGTTAGCTCTGCATGTAAATGCATGGGAGCATTCTTAAATCCTAACTTGCCGAAAATCAAAGCATTTTCCTCATTTTCCAACAATTGAGGTCTGATGCGGATAAAACTGCAATTTTGTTCTTTGGCCGAATCCAGCAAGGTTTTTTTAAACAGTTTCACCAACGCTTCATTGCTGAAATCTATTAACGGCCCTCCTGGTATAGTGAGATATGTGGCTCTTTTGGCATCTTCTTTAATAGAAAGCATCACTCCCAGCAGTTTCCCTCTATCATAAAATCCCAGTCTTTTGATAAACTTTCCCAATCTTTGGTGAAACTCTCCCCAATTGTAGGATTGCAAAAAATTAGCTCCATCAAAGGATAGAACAAATTTTTCCCAGGTATCTTTTTGATTGATCTCTTTTACTATTGGGTTAACCATTGATTGATCGCTTGGGCAATTTTAAGCGCTCCTTTTTCATCAATATTAATATGAGTTGGCAAATTGACAATTTCCCCGGCTGCCAGTTCGCTATTGGGACATTGACTGGCATAATCCGTTTGAGTCAGATACTTTTTGGGGGATATCGGAGCATCATACCAGATATCGGAAACAAAAATTCCTTTTTCAGCCAGAAATTTTATCAGGTTTGCTCGATTATTAACAAAGATGGGAAAACGCAGGTTAGAAGAAAGGTAAATTTTGTTAACAATTTTAGGGGATAAAACTTTAGGGTTAATTGTTTTCGAGAACACCGAGGCAATTATTTTTCTATGTTTTAAATTGTCATTTAAGTTTTTAAATTGCGATGCTATTAAGTGCCCGTACCAGGCAGGAAGCTCGCGGATACCTTCTCCCCCATCCATTGGTCCTGATAAAAGTTTTAAGTTACGAAAAACAAAATGCAAGATTTTTCCCAGACCAAAAGGATAACTTTTTCTTATTATATAGCTGAAAAATGGATAGAGCCTATCTATAATCTGTTTTTTTATGGGGATTTTTTCGAGGTGAACGTCCGAAGGAATATTTGTTACCAGTGCTCCACCTGATACTGCATCTATCATTTTATCCTGACTAAAAGATAATGCCACAAAATCTCCCATGCTTCCTGCTTCCTTCCCATTTTCATAAACAGAGCCGACACTATGAGCCAAATCTTCAATTAAGGCAATTTTGTTTTCTTGGCAAATTTTGGAGATTTCTTCAATTGGACAAGGATACCCCAAGGTATTTTGGATTATCACAGCATTTAACTTTGGATTTTCATTTAATTTTTTTTGTAAAATTTCGGGAGAAAAATTTAACTCACCTTTTTCAATATCCAGATATTCAACATTTAGGCTCGCTTTTTTGATGGCCTCATAGACTGCGAAACAAGTGAAGCCGCAAATACCCACATATGAACCTTTTGGCAGTTGCAAAATTTTCAAAGCCAGTTCTATGGCTTCCCTGCCTTTATAAACCAAGGTCACCTTCCCCCCGTATTTTTCCTCCAAGAATTTTGCCAGATCTGGCTTCCCTCCTGCAAAAAAGGCTTGAAGTACAAATTTAAAATCATAGTTTGAGCCAAGTGAATTAAAGATACTCATAAATTTCCTTTACTACCTCGTTTGGATGGGTAAACTGGGGTGAGTGTCTGGCACCTTTGATCACATAAAGCTTAGAATTTTTAATTTTTTGATGCATCAGCTTGCCATCGCTTAAAGGTGTGGTTTTATCAAACTCTCCCCAGATTAAAAGAGTTGGTGCAGTAATTTTTTCCAAGATTGGAGTTAAATCTTCAGAGATCAGATTGATCATGATCCGGCGCTGCAAGGCTGTAGCCTCATGATAATCTTTTTCTCTGGCCAGTTTGTATAAAAGATTTTTGAGAGTTTCGGATTTGGTAATTTTCTTGCCGAGTTTGGCCAGATTTTTAAATACAAATCGCTTGAAGCGAGTCGATAACTCATTATGATAAATGCCGGCGCTGTCTATCAGGATCAACTGTTTAATCCTCCCGGGATATTTGGCAGCAAAGGTTAAAGCCATTCTGCCTCCGCTGGAATGACCGATTAAAATTAGCTCTTTTTCGCCGCTAAGTTTTTTCTTTAACCATTCCACATAACTTTCCAGATCCCAGGATTTGTTACTTTTTTCCGTCAGTCCCGGGATTTTCAGCATGAGGGGTTCAAGTTTGACCTTTGGCAACAGGTGCAAAAACTTCTCCCATTGATCCAAAGAAGTGGTCCAACCATGCAGTATGTAAACCTTTTTTACAGTCCCCATCTTTTTCTTCGCTCCTGCCAAACTTTTTCCCTTCTGCAAAGTTTAGCCGCATCGGCTTTATTTTTTAGCAGATGTTCAATGATACCTTCCAGGAATCTCGCCCCTTTGAAAAAGATCATCTCCTCTCCCCTGATACTAGCCTTGATATAATTTAGGGCCTCCAGGGGGGTGATAAAATTTTCCACCTCTATTTTACCTTTTAAGAGGGGGTATGTATATTTTTTAAGGCGGGGTCCCACCAAAATTACTTTTTCAGGATTAGCAGTGAGTACTGCGGGTACAAGCCTTTGGTGTTCTTCCTGTTCTTTTTTACCCTGCTCTACTAAATCCCCCAAAATCACCCATTTGTGCAAAGCTGGCACTTTTTTAAACATATTAAGCATCACCACGGTAGCATTTAAATCCGCATTGTAGCTGCTATCTAAAATAAGGGTATTTTTAATCCCTTTAAGTAACGAACTGCGGCTAGGAGGAAGAGTGAAATTTTTAAAAAGCGGATCTAGGGGAATATTTAAATAGTCCAGAATTTTGATGACAGATTGAATTTGATAAAAGGATTCTTGGGGAAGTAAAAAATTAAATGTGTACCCCTTACCTTTAATTTTAAAAATTGATTGATCTTCAGTGACCTGATAGCTTTGTAAATCCTTTTGGGAAATTGTCTCAATTTCGGCTGTAGTTCGCTGGAGTTCCCTTTTAATCAGTGGCGAGTCGCCATTGACGATCACTCTTTTGGATGTCCATTCCAGGAAATAGCCAAACTCATGGGCAATATTTTCATCAACAGGTTCGGGAAAATTAATGCTATGGCTCCTGGAGGAAACCAGCCAGCAACTAAACTCCGGGTGTAAAAGAGTGGCCAAAAATTTGCCCTCATGTGGTCTGTCGCAATCCGCCTCCACAATATATAAGTTTTGGCTATGGAGTTTTTGAAAAGCTCTAACAGGTGCCAGCAAAAAAAGAGCCGGCCACTCCAACAGTTTTAAAGTTTTTCTTTTTAAGTCCAAAATATCAAAAGGGATGCCAAAGCTGGAGTTGGCCTGATGAGAATACTTTGCTCCCTTGCCAATTTGAGATTCCAGCATATGCAAAAGAGTAGTTTTGGCGCTTGACCCAGTGATGACTATAATTTTAGGATGCCAAATCGCAAGCTGGATTTGGGCAAAAAACCGAAAATAATGGGCCAGCGGGAAATATAATATTTTCTTAATTTTGCTGATCATTTTTAGGCAGAGAACAAATTATACCGTGATTTGGTTTGATATACCAATCTCTAATCTATATAATTGACCAATATGAATTTTAAGGAGCTTAGGGCTAAACACCCTCAATTTATTTATGAGGGATTTGATATATCCAAAGATGGAGAAAATCTTAAGATCACTTTTGATTTTTCAATAAGTCCTGATATTAAATTTAAACCGGAAATTATTTTTCCTGCGACCAAGTTTATTCCACATAACTTAATTTTCAATCTGGGGATGGTGGAACTGTTAAGTTATTGGAAAGCCACCTGCTCACCTGAAATTGTTATTAAGGCAGGATATTTGGACAAAGAGCAGATTAAGTTTTGGAAAGATCTTTTAATAAAAGGTCTGGGAGAATTTTTTTACAAAAATAAAATTGATTTTACCAAAAATAATTTAGTGAAATTTGTGATTGATTCCGACATTCAATATCCCCCATTTAATGGTCAGTTAAAAAACAGAGATTTAATTTTAGTTAGCGGTGGTAAAGATTCGATTGTAACCTTGGAAACCTTAAAGGGTACCCCCTTAATGTTAAATCCCACTGAAGCTTCCAAAAAAATTGCCAAAGACGGCATAATTATCAAAAGAATAATAGACCCTAAACTTTTGGAATTAAACAAAAAAGGTTACTTAAATGGTCATACTCCATTTTCAGCATATTTGGCTTTTTTATCTACCCTAGCTGCAGTTTTATATGATTATAAAAATATTGTTGTTTCTAATGAGGCCTCTTCTGATGAAGGTAATGTGGAATATCATGGGCAGATAATAAATCATCAATATTCCAAAAGCTTTGAATTTGAAAAAGATTTTAAGGAATATGCCAAAAAATATTTGGCTAATAATACAAATTATTTTAGTTTTTTAAGAAGTTTAAATGAACTGCAAATTTCCAGAGTGTTTTCCCGGATGGAAAAATATCACAAATTTTTTAGAAGCTGCAATAGAGGTTCAAAGTCAGGAGTTTGGTGTGGAGTGTGTTCAAAGTGTTTATTTACCTATTTAATGCTTTATCCGTTTTTGGGGGATAAAATTAAAGAAATTTTTGGTAAGGATTTGCTGGATGATGAAAGACTTGCTCCTTTGATGGAAGAACTTTTACAACTGCCGGGAAAATTTAAACCCTTTGAATGTGTGGGGACAAAGGAGGAAATTGAATATGCAATGGTGCTCGGTATTTTACAAGGTAAAAGGAAAAAACTTCTAGAAAGATACAAAGATCAGATATCTATATTAATTTTGGGAATGGGCAGAGAAGGGCAAGTAACCCGGGATTTTTTGAAAAAAAATAATATAGATTTTGCAACTGCCGATGCAAAAGATGGAGAAAGTTACTTGGATAAAATAAATAATTTTGATATCATCATTAAATCTCCCGGTATCCCCTATCTCCCGGAAATTAAAATAGCAAAGCAGAAAGGGAAAATAATTACTTCTGCCACCCAAATTTTCTTTGATATTTGCCAAGGAAAAATAATTGGGGTAACAGGCACTAAGGGCAAGAGTACCACAGCTGCGATGATTTATGAAGTTTTAAAGAAAGGAAGATTGGATGTTTATCTGACTGGAAACATTGGTAAACCCTCGCTTGATTTATTGGAAAAAATTAATGCAAATTCTATTATTGTTTATGAAATGTCTTCTTTTCAGCTTAATGATTTAAACTCCAGTCCTCATATGGCTGTTATCACAAATCTTTACCCGGATCACTTAGACTACCATGGCAGTTTTGAAAATTATAAAAATGCCAAGGTAAATATCTATAAATATCAAACTGAAAAAGATTTTCTTATTCAAAACAAAAGTTCTGTTGAGGCTGCAAGAGCAATAGGAAGATTATTTAAAATTCCGGAAGAAAAAATTAATAAAGCCATTGATAATTTCAAACCCCTTCCTCACAGATTGGAATATGTTGGAGAAGTTAAGGGTATAAAATTCTACAATGACTCGCTGGCTACTAATCCCCATGCCACTATTTATGGTCTAAAGATTTTGGGGGAAGATGTACAAACTTTAATAGCAGGAGGATTTGATCGTGGGGTGGACTATTCGGTTTTAGGACCGGCAATTGCAAAGTCAAAAATAAAAACATTAATTCTGTTTCCGGATACAGGAGAAAAAATAAGGAAGTCGGTAAAAAAGGATATTAAATTTTTTAATGCACACTCAATGGAAGTAGCAGTAAAATTAGCTTTTAAAAATACAGACAAAGGAAAAATTTGTTTAATGTCTCCTGCTTCAGCCAGTTTTAATTTATTCAAAGATTATGAAGATAGAGGTAATCAATTTAAGAAATTAGTCCTGGCCAGTTGATCTATATCCCCTGCTCCCATGAAGAAGACTACATCATTTTTTCCTAATTCATTTTTTAACTTTTCTAACAAGTTTTTTTTGGAAACATAAGTAGTATTTTCTTTTTCTGTTGCATTAACTAATTGTTTTGAATTAACTAATCCTTTATCAGCTTCCCTGCTTTGATAAATATCAGTAATAATGATTTTATCTATTGGAATTTCTTTGAAGACTTTGACAAAATCACCAAATAATTTATAAGTTCTGGTAAACATGTGGGGTTCATAAATTAACAAAATGCGCTGCCCCGGAAATTTTTGTCTGGCTGCCTCCATGGTAACTTTTATTTCCGTAGGATGATGTCCAAAATCAGAATAAATTTTAGCCCCTTTAAACTCTCCCAATAATTCAAATCTTCTGCCCACACCCTGATAATTTTTCAAGCTTTTTTGAATAATCTTTGGATCAACTTGCAAAAAAAGACCTACTTGATAAGCCAGCGAGGCATTTAAAATATTAAAATCCCCGGGTATTTGAAGCGGAAAATCAATCAGTTTGGGATTTGGTTGATCAATGATTTTTTTTGATTGCCTTTTAAATTGATCAAAACTTTTCTTGACTGCTGCAAAGTTCTTAAAATATTCCGGATGATCCATTTCAATATTGGTGACAACTGCAATATCCGGCCTAAAGTTTAAAAAATTATCATTGTACTCATCTGCTTCAATAACAACAGCTTTGCCCTTTCCTAATCTATAGTTTGTTCCCCACCAGGGTACTATTGCCCCAAGCAAAACAGTCGGATCAAGGTTTGCATCTTCCAGGATTTTGGCAATCATGGCAGTGGTGGTGGTTTTACCATGAGTGCCGGCTATGGCAATCACAAATTTGTCTTTGGCTAAATACTTTCCCAAAAACTTCTGCCAGGTCATAATAGGGATGCCTCTTTTTCTGGCTTCTGCAAGTTCCGGATTTTCCGGATCAAGAGAGAAAATAGCCGGAGTAACAGCCAGAATATCTATATTTTCTAAATGTTCGGGATTGTGGCCTTGGAAAAGCTGGGAATCTTTGAAAGGAGTGGTGAATTCATTGCGGGGTTGCAGATCACAACCTGTTATTTGGTATCCTTGAGACTTCGCAATAGCCGCCGCCGCCGATGCCCCACTCCCGCCTATTCCCAAAAAATGAACTTTTAACATAATTGATTTATGATTTAAGATTTATGATTTATGAATGTTTTAGTTTTCTGAATAAACCCTTGCAGCAGTTTATGAGAAATATTAGCCTGATCTGCTAATTGATTGAAGTCGGCACTTTTTAAATAACCTACATCTTTCGCTATTAATATGAAATTTTTCAATTCTAATAATGATCCTTGTGCCAAATAGTAAAACTGTGCTTTTTCTCTATAAGTTTGTCTCCCAAATCCTTCAGCTATATTGGCAGTGATAGATGCTACAGCTCTTCTCATCTGATCGATTAAAGAGTATGTTTCTTTTGAAGGGAAACTGTTTGTGATTTTGTAGATCATTAAGACAAGCTTATGGCTTTCTTTCCAGACGTTCAAATCAGTAAATGATTTGATAGTTACTTGAGTCATGTTCTGATTGTATCAGATTCATTGCTCATTGTTCATAAATCATATATCCAGCGTAGCGAGCTTCGCATGAGTTTGGATGAAGCGTTTGCGGGGAGGGACCTCATCTCCCATTAACATGGTAAAGACTTCATCTGCTGAAATAGCATCTTCAACAGTGACTTGTTTTAACACCCTATTTTCCGGATTCATGGTGGTTTCCCAAAGCTGATCAGGGTTCATTTCCCCCAAACCTTTGTAACGAGAGATTATAGGTCCATCGCCTATTTTTTTCAGAACAGTTTCTTTTTCTTCGTCTGAATAAGCATAATTTAAATCCTTACCCTTTTGGATTTTATATAAAGGGGGTTGGGCAATGTACAGATAGCCTTTGGTAATTACCTCTGGCAAATATCTAAAGAAAAATGTCAGAAGCAAAGTTCTAATGTGCTCCCCGTCAACATCTGCATCAGTCATGATGATAATCCTGTGATATCTAGTCCTGCCGTAATCAACCGTATCCCCTATGCCTGTGCCCAAAGCTATCACTAAAGCCTTAATTTCTTCAAATTCCAGGATTTTATCTAAACGGGCTCTTTCGGTATTTAAAATTTTTCCCCGAAGAGGTAAAATGGCCTGGAATTTTCGATCCCGGCCTTGTTTGGCTGATCCTCCGGCGCTATCCCCTTCCACAATGTAAAGCTCTGCCCCGGACGGATCCCGTTCCTGGCAATCTGCCAGTTTTCCCGGAAGAGTCATTCCTTCCAAAGCCCCTTTTCGAATAACCGCGTCTTTGGCAGCTCTGGCCGCCGCTCTGGATCTTTGAGCCAGCAAGACTTTTTCCAAAATGGAGCGTGCATCAGACGGGTTTTCCTCAAAAAACATGTCCAAACCGTCTTTGACCACTTGGGCCACAATCGGTTGAACCTCGGCATTGCCCAGCTTTTCCTTGGTTTGGCTCTCAAACTGGATTTTATCCGAGTCCATTTTGACGGAAATAACAGCCGTTAATCCCTCCTTGACATCTTCGCCTGTTAAGTTTTCATCTTTTTCTTTTAAGGCCTCACTTTTTCTGGCATAATCATTGATGGCGCGGGTTAAGGCAATTCTAAATCCTGTTAAGTGACTGCCGCCTTCTGTTGTTGGCACCACATTGGCAAAACTTTCCACGTTTTCCACAAAGCTGTCATTGTATTGGATGGCTACTTCCACATCCACTCCTTCGATGACTTGATGAATTAATATCGGTTCGGGATGCACCAGGGCCTTGTTTTTATTTAAATGCTTAATTAAGGTAGCAAGACCGGATTGAAAATAAAAATGGCGTTCCTGTTGACTTTTTTCATCAAAAACATGGAAAAAGATCCCTGCCACCAGGTATGCCACCTGTTTAAGTTGTTTCTCCAGCCTTTCAAAATCAGGTGTGATGGTGGAAAATACATCCTTATCAGCCAGGAAGCTAATCATGGTGCCTGTTTTGGCGCTCCACTTAAAGCTGGTGGTAAATGGCGCTGTCGCATCTTTTGTTAAAGGTGCGACTTTAGCCCTGGGTTTACCTTTGGCATATTCTTGAAAATACTCTTTGCCTTCGCGCCTGACAGTAGCCCTGGTATATTCCGAAAGCGCGTTAACAGCGGAGACTCCTACTCCATGAAGACCGGTGGAAACTTTATAGCCGCCTTCGCCGAATTTTCCTCCGGCATGAAGGGTGGTCATGATAACTTCCAATGCACTCTTTCCCACTTTGGGGTGTTTTTCTACGGGAATACCCCTGCCATCATCCGCCACAGTAATATAATTTCCTTCGTGTAAAATAACCCAAATATTTTTGGCAAAACCAGCCAAGGCTTCATCCACGGAGTTATCAACTACTTCTTTAATAAGGTGATGGAGTCCACGAAGGTCAGTGGAGCCAATATACATGCCCGGGCGCTTTCTAACCGGCTCCAACCCTTCCAAAACCTGAATTTGTTCTGCTGAATATTTTGAGGTAGCCATAAAAAACTTAAAAACCCAAGTGGGTTTAAATATAGTTTAACATATATGGAAGCTTAAGAAAAGGCCAATTAACTTCACTTTACACATCCGAAGTGTCAAGCTTTTTCATTTTGGAGCATGCCCCATCGCCCTAAATCAATAACTGGTAAGACTGTATTGATAGCTCTACAAGAAGGTAGGGCGCGGATGGCATTCAAAGCCCTTCCAAAGCTTAATCCGGAGCAAGGATTTAAAAGAATTGCCAGTTGTGCTGTTGGGACGCCTTTTTCCGGTTCGGGTTGTTTAACCTCGTGAATATTAATTCCTTCTTCTGGAAATGCAGCAAGAGCACTGGCTAAAACCAGGGGTTGATCATCTACAGTCAAGCGAATATAACGGCCAAGTGTAAGTTCATCAAACTCTCGTACTCTCTCTGTAATAAAACGGTGTGTAGGATTGGAGTCGGTAAATAATGCTACCCCGTTACTAGCACTATCTGCAAGAGGATGATTTTGGGGAAGCAAAACCGGGCTTATCCATGCTTCTATTGCCCCATCAGCAGTTTGATGGAGAGAAGCAAAATGAGGAATTAAGGTAAATCCGAATTCAGTGGCAAAAGCAAAATCGCCGTCAGCGAGGATCTGGAAATTTTCAGAAATTTCCTCTGCTTTCAAAGGACGGATGTCAAATGCCCGATTTGCCAACTCTCCCAGATGTTCTCTTGTCAGAGTTCCTTCAGCAAATTTAACCTGAACTAATGATAATTTACCTCTTAAACTCCAATGTGAATTTTCAAGCCAGTTTAGGAGATCAATTCCTTGCGTGTCGACATGTATATGTTGAACCAAAAACTCTGGTTTTACCATTATCCCATAGTAGCAGAAGAGTGTATTAAAGTCAAGTTTTTGGCATTTTGAGGAGCAGGTATTCCAAAATTCCTCTAATATTTACATTTTGTTTGGACCACTGCTCTGCTTGCAGAAGTTCTTTGGTAAACTCTAAATTGGCAGGTAATTTCTGGCGGAAATAACTAATTAAAGATGATAGAAACTCTTTTCTATCTTTTAATTTTTCTATGTATTCAAATTTTTCTTCTATAGAATAATTAAGTAATTTTTCAATATCTGTATTAGTCGGTAGTCGGTAGTCGGTAGTCGGTAGTCGAACGATCTCGCATCTGGATAAAATAGTGGGTAAAAGATTAGCATCTGAAGGAGCTGCCAAAATTAACACTGCTTCTTCCGGCGGTTCTTCCAGAGTTTTTAGCAGGGCATTTTGGGCCTCATGTGTCATCACCGAAGCATCTTCTATAATTACAGTTCTGCCTTTGGCAGAATAAGGTTTTAAGGAAAAATGATCTTTTATTTTTCTGGCTTCGGCAATCCCCAACTTCTCACCTTGTTCGAAGTATAATACATCAGGATGCTTTTTTTTAATTTCCTGAATTGCTTCCCTAATTTTCTCTATATCAGGTGAAAGTAAAAGTTTGGCTAACACAATGGAGTTTTAACACAAAG
>CAZVEX010000005.1:0-91082 GCA_964625535.1 uncultured Gammaproteobacteria bacterium | reverse complement strand
GTTTTATTTGATGTATTTCAAGAAAAATTGGCTCAAAACGGTTTTTCTTCCATGGCTTTTGACACCAGAGGTATTGGAGAGAGTCAAGGAGAATATTTTGACAGCACACTACAAAATAGATTAAGAGATGCTGAAGAAGCTTATCAAAAATTTATTCAAGATAGCTTGGTTGATGCAGGCAGAATGTCTTTATTGGGTGTTAGTATGGGAGGACATATAGCTGCAAATCTAGCTGGTAGGCATCCTGAATGGTTTCAAAATGTTATTCTGGCAAATCCTGCTGCTTATGGCTCTGATTCTGAAGATAAGAAACTCCAACCTTATACGGATTTTACTCAAGCGATCAGACGAGAAAGAAGTTGGGAGGATTCACCTGCTTTTTCTTCATTAAGTAGGTTCCCAAGAAGAGTACTACTTTTTAGAAGCGAATTTGATCAAGTAGTTCCACCTGAAGTAACTGATCGATATCAGAAAGCAGTAGATGGACATGTTACTAAGGTAGTTATACCTGGTATTCCGCATATCTTTTTATCAGGAACAGATGATGCTTCGGAAATAGCAAGACAGTTTGTATATGCAGAAACAGTCAAATTTTTAAACTCTGGCCTGTCCGAACAGTCTCTAAGCACTAAGTAAGCATATAATATGTTCTAACATCATTCCACCCCCGCAACATGTCATTTTATTTGCTTTTTATGGAAACTTCTGTTAATCTTTCTGCCAAATGTTACCAGAGGAACAAGACATTGCTGAAGTAGATCTTGCCATCTCAAATGGCTTACAAACCAATCATAGGGTCTTGGATTTAGGTTGTGGTCCTGGTTTACACTGCTTAGATTTAACCCAGCGTGGTTTTCAAAACGTAGTTGGTGTGGATATTTCCCCACCAGATCTCGCCATGGCCAGAGACATCTCATTTGTGCGAGGGAATTGGTTTAAACTTCCTTTTGGACAAAGTTTTGACTTTGTTTTATTGCTCCATTCAATGTTTGACAGTTCCATAGGCCCCCCATCTATAGATAGATTGCTATCCGAGATTAAAAGAGTGCTAAAACCAGGAGGTAATCTGCTATTTGATGTGACTGATGGGGATAAATTAATCCAAAGCCACTCCCACAATGGAAAGCTTCAAGATAGAGTGGCAGAATATCAGAACCCTACTAAAAATGGGGGGGTTTTGATTTATCGTAGTAGAACATGGTTAAAGCTACCAGAAAACCTCCGCTACCTGCATGAACAACAGTGGTTAAAAGATGGTAAACTTATTCAGGAATACCGTCATCAGCCACTTAAATTTTATACTGGTATTCAACTAAAAGATATGCTGGATAAGGCAGGATTTCAATTCAGGCGACTCCCCCCTCCTATTGATGATGATTCAATAATTGGTGACGATTATTCGGCATTTATACTGGCCTGTAAAACAAGCTCCTAAATCATTTAAAAAACAACCTCAGCCAGCCTAAGGGATTGGGTAATCTAGTCTCTTGGGCAGAGGCAGAACCCTGCAAAATCTCTTTGATTTTCTCATCGGGAATAACAATAATCGTTTCTCCCGGCTTAGATAGCCCCAGCTTATTTCTGGCCTCTTTTTCGATAAATTGCGTTGATTTAACCTCCTCCAGTCTTTTTTTTAATTCTTTATTTTTAGCTTCCAGCTTATATAAACTGTCTGCCTCGGTACTCAATCTCTCCCCCGATTTCAAAGCCTCCAGAATTTGACTAAGCAAATTGTAGGAAATAAAGACGGTAATAAAAATAGCTAAAATCAAACCGATTTTTTTTATCATTTATCAGGCCTTGACAAAGATATCCTATAAGGATACAATATCTATCAAATGATCTCACTACGCGATGCCCACCAACAATTTATAGGTCATCTTAAGGGCAAATCCCGGGCCTCTGCTACCATTTTAGCTTATGGCAAGGATATTGATCAACTGGTCGGCTATTTGCAGGAGGCAGGCAAAAGCGACCCTTCAGAGGTGACCACCGAAGATCTCCAATCCTTTATGGACAAGCTATTCAAGGAAAAGTATACTGCCAAATCAATCTCCAGAAAGACTAATTCCACCAAAACCTTCTTTAAATTCCTAAAATCCCAGGGCTTAATTCAAGAAGACATGGCCCAAGCTCTGCAACATCCCAAATTTGAAAACAAACCCCCGCGGATTTTGACCAAGCTGGAATATAGAGCCCTGCGAGATGCGGCCAGAGCCGACACCCGAATGTCGGCCGTGATTGAGCTGCTGCTGCAAACCGGAGTGAGAATTGGCGAGCTGGCTAAATTGCGGATAGAAGATGTAGATCTTGCGAATCTAACAGTCCATGTTCCCCCGTTTGAAGATACCAGGGAAAGGGTGATTCCTCTGAACAAAGGGGTGGCGGAAGCGGTTAAAAATTATCTTCAGGTTAGATCAAAATCCCCCAATCATGCCCTTTTTGTCACTAAAACCGGCCGGCCCCTTTTGATTCGAAACATCAGGACTGCCATTGACAGATATTTTAGAATTGCCGGCATCAAAGAGGCTAAAGTTAATGATTTGCGCCATACTTGGGTGGCCCATCAGCTGTCGGCCGGGGTATCGCTTTTAACCGTTTCCAAGCTGGCGGGCCACAAAAGACTCTCCACCACCGAAAGATATCTGCAATTCATCCAAGGCCAAAACGGGGAAGGAAAAATTAAGCTGGAGGAGCTGTAAATGACAGAACGAACAACCCTAACTCCTGTTCAAGCCCGCATAACATTATTAAGCGAGGTATTTGGTAGTCATACTGACCGGGCAGTTGCGCAAACTTTGCATTCTTCGAACTGGACTATTTGGATGGCTGAAGAAGGTGCGCGCGATGACTTACACCAGAGAGAAGAAGCTGTCATGGCCGACGCGCAAAAGAGCGCTACGCTGATGGAGGGAGTTGATAAAGTACTTACTACCACTCATTTAAGCGACAGAGAACAGTTCTGTGTAAGATCACGGCTTAGCTTTGATGGACGAGGAGTAAAAACTTTCGCGGAAGTTGGTGGGGAATTTGGAGTAACAAGAAAAAGAGCAGCACAAATTTATGAGAAAGCGATTAGGAGATTACGACAATCTGCCAGATCCAGAAGGCTTGTACCATTTTTACCCGAAACTTTAATGGTGGATGCGGGGGAGGATTTGGTAGGCCCGGAAGGAATCGAACCCTCGTAACCTGCGTATAAGGCAAGCGTTCTACCATTGAACTACGGGCCTGTGGGGAAATTATATTACAACCGGGCCCTTTGGGCAATTTCACCCTCCACCTGGGTCACATCCCGACCATATTTTAAGCGGGACAGCTCTTTGATGGCCTGGCCAATTTGAGTGTTTAGCATGGCTTTCCATTTTTTCATATCCTTGGTGGTATCCAGGGAAAAAGGCACTACTGGCTCTCCGTTGGCTATAGTTTTAACATAGGCATGAGGAGATTCGATATTGACCAGGTCCGCCTCGGAAAAAGTGGGGGAAAACTCATGCTGCAGGTAATTGGCATCTGTCACGCCCACTCTGAAACCTATCACCGTACCCACATTGCCAAAAACGGCATTTTTCAAATCCTCGCCGATTTGGCCGATAAACTGATTGGCCACAATTAAATTGAGTCTGAACTTTCTGGCTTCCGACAAAATATCGGCAAAGGTATCGGTGGCAAAGTTTTGAAACTCATCCACATAAAGATAAAAATCTTTTCTTTGATGCTCCTGCACATCAGAGCGGGACATAGCTGCAGCCAAAATTTTGGGCACCAGAATCAGTCCTAAAAAGTTGGAATTTTCTTCCCCAATTCTGCCTTTGGACAAGTTCATGATTAAGATTTTGCCCTGGTCCATCACCTGTCGGAGATCGAAGGAGGATCTGCTCTGGCCAATGATGTTTCTCATCATTTTATTGGTAACAAAACGGCCAAACTTGGACACCGTGTAATCCAGCACCTCGGATTTGTGAAAGTCGGCAGTTTGAGCTATCTGATCTGTCCAGTAACGCCTGACCACCGGATCTGCCACCTTGGGCAAAAGCTCCCTCACATAGTTAGCATCAGTCATGATTCTGACCACTTCCACAAAGGTGGCGCCGGGATCAGACATGGCTGTAAGCATGGCATTTCTGACACCATGTTCAAAACGGGGGCCGATAATGCCGGTTTTGTTGGGATCAAACAACTTGTACATCAGACCAATAATGGAAGCCACCACAAAATGCTTTTGCTCTTCGGTATAAGCTTCCAGCATGTTCAAGCCAAAGGGCCGGGTGGTATCGGAGGGATCAAAATAAATCACATCCTCGGCCCGCTGGGGCGGGATCAACTGCAGCATTTCTTCTGCCGCATCGCCGTGCGGATCAATAAAACACAAGCCCTTACCCGCTAAAACATCTTGCAACATCAAACTTTTTAACAGTTCTGATTTGCCAGTGCCGGTTCGACCGATAATATACATATGGCGGCGGCGGTCGTCTTCTGCCAAATAAACCGGCCTGATAGTACCCCGGAAAACCGACCTCCCAAGATATAAACCCGAGGTGGGGATTTTTTCCGGAGCTGGAGCCCGCTTGGAGGATAACCAGGAAATGTAAGGAGTTTCCACCGATTTATTGGGCAAATGGAAAATGGAGGCCAGCTCGTCCGGAGTTAAAACCGGTAGCCTAGTAAACTTCGGCGGGTATCGGTAAATGAAATCGGTCATAAAGCCTTTTTCCGAATAGATTTTGGCTCCCGAAAAGCCATTATAAGGACCGGAGAATTGTTCAAATGCTGCTTTAAGATTGGTCAGATGGGCTTTGGCCGATTCTTTGGAGCTGGATGAGGTGACCAGCCGTACGGCAGCATAAAAACCCGATCGCGAGAGCTTTCCCTCTACTGCCTCCAGCTGCTTGGCATCAGGCGGGGGCTTGGGGTTTTTCTCATCACCCGGCTCTTTTTCTTTTTTAAGCCACGATTTGCCCATATCTTTCCATTTATCATCCGCCGGTTGGATTAACAACTGGACTGCTGCTCCCTCACCGGGCTGCATCTTGGCCAGGGCAGAAGTCAGAGCGGATAAAGGATCGGTGGGCAAATCACGGAAGGTTTTTAAAGGGAAGTAATCGGAATTTTTAAGTTTCAGTTGAGCATAAGCAGTCTGGTTGGTCTCGGAAAAAATATTATATTCCGGCACTTCGGTAATTTCGGCATCGGGATAAGCTCCGTGCAGTTGTTTCTCCATCAAATCCTGATGGTTGCGGTGGCAGGAAACATAGAAATTGATTGACTCATGAAGAGCCACCAGCTCAAAAGATAAATGCGGTTGAACTTTAAAAACCGATAACATTCCGCCGGAAGCTTTAAGGGACGTGAAAGTAGCAAAAAGCTGCTCGGCCGCATCAATTTTGGTTTCATTATCCCGGGCCACTTTTACTCGCAAAACTACAAACTGCAAAGAAACTTTCTCTCGGTTTCTGTATTTAATCCAGCCCGCCAGAAATTTTTGCAAATAAAAACCCGAGCCCAAAAAAAGCAGTAAAAAGGCCAGTGCTGCCAGCACAGCTACTATTAAACCGACAAAATCTAATCCTGTTGTTTGACCAACTTCCATAATTATAGGTATTTTAATTCCTCAAGCTGCTTTCTTCAATCCTGCGGACTGGGCTGCTTTTATCAACCTGTCTTTAAGCATCTTGAGAGGTCCTCTGGAAGAAGTTTCTCTGATGCGGGTTGATCCCCCCATCAGATCTTCCCAACTACTGTCCATGATGTGACTGGCATCTACTCCCAAATTTTTAAGTTCTGCTGTTAAAGGGAAGGGGGTCTCGGCAGTAACGGGCACGGTTGAAGACGGGTGTCCCAGTCGAGTTAACTGGGCAGCCACATCTTGATGCAGTTTTTGATCCTGGGCAGCATTTGGCATGAGGATAGTATATCACTTTCCCCACAATTTGAGATTTATTAATTGACCCAAAATGGCGCGAATCTGTACTTTCTTGCCGATTATCACCCATCACATATCTTAAATTACCATCAATCTTCTGTATTCTCTTAACCATTTCTTTATCATCATGCTTAATGACCACCACATCCCCTTTTTTGGGCCTGCTCCAGTTAAAAGTCAAAACTTCCTGACCTTCTTTTAAGGTAGGTAGCATGCTATTTCCATAAACTTTGAATTTGGAAATGGGGAATTTCACTTTTTAGTTTGATTAAAAATCTCCGCTATTTTATCTACAGCCTCAACTAATTCTTTAGCTTTAGCCTCATCCACTGCTCTTTTATTATCAGAACAAAGTTTGCAGGTTTTCCAAACTAAATCATGCAGATCCGGAAATTTTTCCAAGTGTTCGCTCTTAAAATAATCCGTCCATAAAATTAACACTTCTCTTTTGCACGCTTCAGCATGATCTTCCTTGACTCTGGTTAATCTGGAAATTTGAGAAATGATCTTCTTTCTTTCCTCAAAAGATGGTTCAGTGGAACTTGGCTGTAGTTCATTAATCAGATTAACCATTTTTAAAACTGTTTGGGCAGCCAGTTGGGCCGGTTTTGGATCATAAATCCCGCATGGAATATCACAATGAGCAAAAACAGGTCTGGAAGGAAGAAGTTTAAGTAAAAAATTAATAAACTTCATAAGATATAAATTATATACCCATTATCTTAAATTTTCCAGATATTCTTCGGCGTCAAAGGAAGCTTTGCAGCCGGCTCCGGCAGCTGTGACTGCCTGCCTGTAATGCCAGTCAGATACATCACCTGCCACAAACACCCCGGGGATTTTGGTATGGGTTTCATTTTCTACTATCACGTATCCTTTTTTGTCCAAAGGCAGTTGCCCTTTTAAAAAGTCGGTATTGGGCCGATGTCCTATGGCCACAAATAATCCATCTATTTCTAACTTGCTAATCTTCGTGTTTTGAGTATTTTTTAGATTCACTCCAATAACTTTATCCTGCCCCAACACTTCTTCCACAGTAGAATTCCAGATAAAATTAACGTTTGGCTTTGATTTAACCAGTTCTTGTAAGGCAGCTTGGGCCCGTAAGCTATCTCTCCTGTGAATTACAGTCACTTCTTTGCAAAGTTTTGATAAATAATTCGCTTCCCTCATGGCCGTATCCCCTCCTCCAACTACCACCACTTTTTTGCCTTTAAAGAAAAATCCGTCACAAACCGCGCAGGCAGATACTCCTTTACCCCGCAGTCTTTGTTCTGAAGGAAGGTTAAGCCACATGGCTGAGGCGCCAGTGGCAATAATTAAGCTGTCAGTCGTCAGTCGTCGGCTTTCAGACTGAATCACAAAGGGACGGGTTTTTAAATTTACGGATACTACATCTTCATTGATGAATCTTACGCCAAAAAGCCCAGCTTGTTTTCGCATCCTGGCCATTAAATCAGGGCCTTGTATGCCCTCGGGAAAGCCGGGAAAATCATCAACGTCAGTCGTCAATATCAGCTGACCTCCCGCTTCCCTGCCGGAGATAACCAGAGGATTTAAACTGGCACGAGCAGCATAAATGGCAGCAGTTAAACCTGCCGGACCGGAACCGATAATGATCAGTTTCTCCAGGTTACTTTTTTCCATTTCTCCCTATCTTGCAGTGCCGCCCGGCGTGGATGTTTTCTGTTTCACCGATCCTGTAGCCTCTTTTCCGGCTGGCGTGGCAGATGGGCTGGCCGAAACTGAAGGCTCGGGTGATGGTGTAACTTGAACCTCTCCTCCTGCTTGCGGAGATACAGGTGGCTGGTAGCGACTTCTAAGCCAAACCAAATACCCGGCAATAACTACCAACACCAAAATGGCTGTGACAATAGCCACGTTTCTATTCAATTTTATCACCCCCTTACTCGGGCCAGTTGGCTTATCTTACCTAAAATTTTTCTGCTTGGCAATCCTGAATTTAGGCAAGATGAAAGCTGCAGCCAAAATTCCAAAGGATAAGCCCAAAAGGCCTCCGCCCAAAACATCAGACAGCCAATGTTCTCCCAAATAAATGCGGGTTAAAGCCATCATTAGACCTAAAAATAGAATTAAGAATACTGCTGCCATTTTTGCCAAACCATTTTTTATAAAGCATAGAACTACCAGTAAAAAAATTGTCAGGATGAAAAAAGTCCTGGTTATGTGACCGGAAGGATAGGAAAAGTCAGTATGAATGTAAAAACTGGGCAAATTGGTGGCAATAATACTGCGGTGGAATAAAACCGGTGGGCCGGGGTGATAAAGAACTAATTTACCAAAAACTTCAAAAAAAGAAGCGGGAAAAATCATCAACCAACCCAAAAAAGCCCAAAATTTTAACCTGATTATACTTAAAAGAGCCAATATTACTGCTATGCCCAAGGTTATCTCTGCACTACCTAAAATAGAAAAATATGAAAAGATTAAATCCCATTTTCTGGGAATTTTATCCTGCACTTTTACCGTAGTATCAAAATCTATTTTTTGCCAGGCCTCTTTGGCCACAGAATAGGAAAATGCGGTAAAAACAACCAGGAAAAATAAAGAGAGAGAAAATAATTTAATTCTCACAGGATTATTCAACCACTACAGAGCCTGTTGAAGACGGGTTTAGATGATTGTGGTATTTGAAACTGCCCTGATCGGGGAACATTAAGGATTTACTCTCCCCTGCTTTGATAAGACCTACCGTGTTTAGGGGCGGATAAACCTGATGGGTGGGATGAACTGCAGAGTTAACCTGATGGGAAACGCTATCTTCATTAACCCAACTCACCGACTCTCCTGCTTTAATAGTGACTGTTTGGGGCTCGAAACCGCTTGAAGTTATTTTGACTGTATTTTGGGAAACTTGGGCAGATGGGCTGGCGTTTTCTAAAGATGCAGGTTGAGGGCTTGATTGTGGGGAAGGGACAGGAGTGGTCTTTTTCGACCCGGTTAAAAGCCAGATGCCGGCTACAACTATCACTCCCACCACGGCAGCGGTTACCAGAAAATTCTTTTGCATAATATTATCTATATCCCATTTAACCCTTATTTGTCAATATTCTACTTGAGGAATGATTGCCAATTATTTTGGTGACGTATTTTAGTGTTGCTCCAGTCAGCCTGGCGCATCTTTGCATATGCGCCGCTTTATAGCCTTTAACCCCGGCTATCACATCAGGAGATATTTTGGCGACAATTTGATCGTATTCTTTGTCTGATGGCAAAAATGGCAGCATCACCACCAAATCCACAAAACGTAAAGAAGAAAGTATCAAGGCTCGCTCTGTTTGGGTGTGAACGGGACGATTTGGACCTTTTAACTGGCGAGCTTTCTGATCGCTTTCCAAAAGCACCATCAAAATATCCCCCTCCTTTTTGGCCTTTTCCAGAAAAATCACGTGTCCGGGATGTAGGATATCAAAACAACCGCCCACCAAACAAATGGATTTGCCTGCTTTTTTTGCTTTTTTTACCAAATCGGAAATTTTATCGGCAGGCACAATCTCGCCCATATTGATGAAGATTATACACTGGCGGTTGCCATTAATTTTTGTCTTGCCAGCTTTGCTTCCATCTTACCTTTAGCCAGAAGTTCGCTTTTGGCTTTTCGATCGGCAGTTTGCTGATCAACAATTTTTTGACATTCGGGATCCGGGCAAATAGTTTGAGTATAAATTATAATGGAGATGCCGCTTTTTCCTTCCCAGCTTTTACCATCTATTCTTGGCTTGCCACATCTAATACAAGGGTTGCTCATAAATTTTGGAAAGATATAGATCAAACGGAAAAGAGGAATCTGTATCTTGGCTCAAAGTAGTATATCATAATTGTTTAACTAAAACAAGCAGCCGCTAGGAGTGAGGTTAATTTAGAAATTATTCTAATCTGTTGAGGATTCTGCCAAGCAGAGATTGTTCTGTTTTTACTACCTGACCGTTTTCTGCTGAAACGAAAGCTTTGACTTTGCTCTTTAGCGGGATAAACCCGAGAAGTTTATATTCTTTCACTCCATCTATCTCATAAACAAGCAAATCATCCTTTTGGGTAAGCGTCACCAGCTTATTAGTACTGGCAAGTTCACCTTTAGCTGGAACTGATATGACATAACTCATAACTTTTGATGCCAGCATATTTTTGATGGCTGCATCGGGTAAAACTGCCACAACTTTCTCACCTTTTGGTGTAGTTACACTCAGACTGCCTGTTTTTGGATCTACCTTTAAAGGAAAAGCAGATATTGCACCGTCGGTATTAATGATAAAGCCAGATTTACCTCCATCAGTTGCAATCTTGGGGTTGCCTTTGGAAGTATGTGTACCCAAAACATCATTTTTACCATCCAAATAAACTCTGGAGATTGGAATATTGGCAGAAATCAACAATCCCGCTAAGATTACTATCACAAGAAGTGGTAAAAGATGGGACATTAATTTAATCATACGTGGAAAAGATCAGTATTGTCAACATACCTGCCTGCCCGCCTCTGGAGGGTCATTCAGATGGAATTGATAAGAGTGAGGTGGGGCCTTTAGCGTACAGAGAAACGGAGTAACCTCTCTGAAAACTTATATTCTCCCACCCAAAGAAAGCTGCCATCAAAAGCTAAGCTTCCCGGCCAAAAGAGGGTATTCTTGCCAATCTGGGGAGCTTTATTACCTCCTAAAACTACTTCTGCCTCTCTACCTGCTATTGCATCCTCTATATTCTTCCAAATATAGACTTTATTATTGTTGGTATCGGCGATAAACAAATGTCCTTGGGAAACCAAAGCATTTTGCGGCAAATTAAATCTACCTGACCCTCCTAAGCTCACTGCTTGTGAGTTAGAAGAAAGGTTGGCAATCGTAAAAATTGAAACAGCACTTCTTAATGTAGAAACTACTGCGAGATATTGCCCATCGCTTGAGAGTCGAGCAGGAGCCTCCATAGAAAGAGTGAAGATAGGATTTGAATTTTCATTAGGTATACCTTCCCAAACATACACCTTATTGGCCTTCTCATCAGCCAGATAGAAATACTTGGCATCTAGCGCTACTCCTTTTAAGTCTTGGAGCAAAACTTCACCAATTGACTTTTGGAAAATTTTATCCGGCAATTCTTTGTTTAGGGGAAGCTTATTCCATATCCAAACATTTTGCCCTCCTGCCAAAGCTAATCTGTTGCCGAAAAGCTCATTATCCCAAGGTCCTTGAGGTGGAAAATAATAAACAAAATCAGGCTTGGCGCCCGACTGATCAGGCAGGTTCTTATACACATAAAGCCGACTATCAAAATCAGAGGAGATAAAAAGGCTTTTACCGTCTGTTGAAACAACAGGATTGCTCATAATGAAATTGGTATCCAAAGTATTAGTTTTGATATCAGGGCTGCCTATGGCAAAATCAGGTTTTTGGTCAACTCTTGTAGGGATGGAATTGTACCCAACAACTTTATTATCATTGTATAAAGAAATGTAGACACGATTTCCCGAAACAGCCACGCCTGAAGCATCGCCTCCAAAAAATCCGTAATCCCTTCCACCGTTGTCTCCACCAAAACCCATATGACCAACCTTAAGGTTAGGAGGTCTATCTTGGCTTTGAGGGAAACTAGCCCAAATATCTAAAGTTCCACCCAAGGCAATTAGTTTCCCATCCTTGGTAAAATCTCCTTGGTACCAAGTCCCGCTTACTTCTTTTGGTAGTGAAAGATAGTAATCATAAGGTACATCATCTCTTGTGGGAAACGTTTTCCAAACAAAGTTACCTATACCCTGACCCCCAAAAAATGGACCACCGGGCACTGTTTTGGCGTTGTGGTCACCGATTAACAAACGTTGCCTATCAGAGGTAATGGTCCTTGGCGTACCGAATTTTCCAGAGGCAGTTAAGTAAACATCTGCCGGCTGGTCATTTTGGGTGGGAAAGTTATTCCAGATTAAAACCACTCCTCCTCGGGTGGATGAAACAACCAGTCTTTTCCCATCAGTCCATGCGCCCCAAGGCCAAATCAGGTTTCTTTTAGGATTATCCCCGATAGACTGGGCTCCGTTATTTATCACTAAATCAGCAGATTGCCCATTCCTGGTCGGAAAACTATCCCAGATTAGGACTCTGTCATTATTGGTATCAGCCACCACCAGCTTTCCTCCTCCAACAGATACCTGAACCGGCCAGTTCATCTGGTCAAGACCAGTACCTGGATTGTTGGAGGTAAAGTCTCTTTGGCCTAAGACTAAATCAGGCGGGGTATTGCCAGTTGGAAGTTTATTCCAAATTAACACCCGATTATTGAACCTATCTGCCAAAAGAAGGTGGGTATTATCTGTGGCAACTGTTCCCGGGTGATTAAAAAGAAGAGGGCCGCCAGTATTGTTAAAATCAATTCCGGAAAGAAGGATGTCTGCTTCCTGGCCTGAAGTAAACCAACCTGAAGGCTTTTGGGAAACAGTCTTGTATTTTGCGCCAGTAGCTTTGACACTAAGTTCACCAGAGGCAGGAGTTGATTGGAATGGTATAGGAAAATTGTCACCACTATGAGAAACAAACCCTTTGTAGGATTCATACGCAACTTTGCCCAAGATGACAAGTCCTACAATGATTAGTATGACAAGAATGATTGAGAAGCCTCTATTATTCTGAACTCGCCGTGCAAGCAGGGCTTTTTTCACCTCTTCAAATTCTTTTTTATCTATTTCTCCACGAGCATAACGCTCCTTGAGAATATCGAGTGGTGACCTGCCTGCCGGCAAGGCAGGTTTACCTTCATCGCTTCTTCTCCCTGAACCACTAAGATAGCGAATAAGTGCAATTACACCAAGAATTAGAAGCGCCCAAAAGATAAACATGGAGAGCCAACCTAAAATACCAAAACCACCCCAGCTACCCATCATCGGCATAAAACCAATACCATCTGAAGGAACTTGAGCATTAGTATCGCAACCGCTATTTCTTTTACCCATAGCAATGTGCATCTGTTTCTCTCCCTCCTCACCCATCATCCGAACCATCATATTGTTCATCACCTCATGAGATGACCCCCCCATCTGCCCCATAAAGTATTCACCAAGCGATTCAAAATTGTCATTAGTAAGGTTTTTGCACTCAACTTGTTTTGCTTGAAGTTTTTCCCAAATTGCTTTTCCCTCTGCTTCCTCGCGGGCAGTATGGCTATCAGAGAAAACCACAGATGGTGTGGCAACCAAGGTAATGATAAAAATGGCAAAAATTATTATCCGTTTCATAGCTTTTAGAATACAAGTTTATTTACCCATTTGGGAACTTTGGATTTACCCACCTTATCATATTGAGGAGTATAGGGCTTGATATCTAAAATAGGCGTGCCATTAACAATATCCAAACCTTTAACTATTATGATATTCCCTAATCTTTTGACTAACTCCACTGTTGATATGGCAATTCTATTTGGCCTCTGAGGGCAACGACAGGCAAAAATCCCTACAAATGGAATATCTTCTCTCCCTTGCGGGTGATGCTTTAGATGACATTCTTTTTCCTTGTCCATCCAGTAAACAACAATGACATGAGAATAATCCTCAATCCCATCCAAACCTTGGGCGAATCTTTTATCAATAACAATCTCAGTTACCACGTTTTTCCAGCCTGGGAGCATTGGATGAGGAGCGCTATTCTTCGCTGTTCCAAGCGGTTTGATTTTAATAATACCATCTTTATTTTGACTGTCGAGAAACTTGCAGAAAATTGTTTTCATACCTAAAATCTTACACACAACAGCTTAGTTTAGTGATATCTGTAGTAAATGATAAAGCCGCAATTTTAATTGCCTCGGAAAGTGTTGGGAATACAGGCAGGCTATCTATCGCATCATCAACTGTCATTCCTCCTTTTAAGATGTAAATTCCCTGATTGATGATATCGGCTGCTTCCGGTGCTACCAGATGGATACCTAAAATTTTTCTATTTTCAGCATTAATCACCATTTTGATTACTCCTCTGGTGTCTTTGATGGCACCTGCCTTAGGAACTTTAGAAAAGTCAATTGTGTTGCAATTACATCTTCCACCACTTTCAATAACTTCCGCATCAGTCATTCCTATACCGGCAACAGCTGGGTAAGTAAAAATGGCATAAGGAACTTGCCAGTAGTTAATACCATCATGACTTCCGGTTAAAGCGTTCTTTGCTGCCAGCGTTCCTTCTTTACCTGCTGTTGTTTCCAATCTTAGCTTTTCATTTGTTACATCCCCAACTGCAAAAATGTGATCTATTGAGGTTTTTTGGTACTCATTGACTTTGATAGCTTGTCTCTCATCAGTTTCTACTCCAGCTACCTGTAAATTTAACTCTTTAGTATTGGCAGTTTTACCTGCTGCTAACAAGATTTCTTCAGTCTTAAATTCTTGTTCAATGCCTTTTATTTTAGCCTTTATCACTTTTTCTGCTCCTTCCCTACGAGCCGATAATGTTTCGGCTTCTGTATAAATATCAATGCCTTCTTCCGTTAAATACTTCTGTAAAGCTTCCGCAATCTCTGGCTCTACTCTGGGCAAGATAGTATTACCCTGTTGTAAAATTGTCAGTTTAGTTCCAAAATGATGAAACATCTGGGCAAACTCCAGTCCTAAAGGACCGGCTCCAATAATAACTAAAGATTTAGGTTGAATCTTTCCTGCCAATGCTTCAATATGGGTAAGATAACCCACCTCTTTAATGCCAGGAATTGCTGGAACATTGGCCGCTGAACCTGTGGCAATGATAAATTTTTTACCTTGATAGATTTTACCCCCTATTTCAATTTCATTTGCTGATATAAATTTGGCTCTACCCTCGATAAAAGTAATATTTAGAAGACTCTTTAAGACATCTTCATACTTTTCCTTTCTCATTGCCGCCACCACATCCAATTCTTCTTGGATAGTTTTACCAAAATCAAATTCCGTAACTTGAAGCTTAATACCGCCGAAATGATGATTTTGAGAATAATAAAGAATTTCACCAGCCCGAAGTAAATTTTTAGAGGGAATACAACCAACATTGACGCAAGTTCCACCTAAAGGCAGTCTACTGTTAACCATTAAGGTCTTCGCCTTTAATTCATTGGCTTTAATGGCGGTGGCAAATGCACCCGCACCCCCACCAATAATAATTAAGTCGTATTCTTCCATATTTAGATTATAAAATTTTTTAAGGTTTTAATAAAATCATTATTAGTAAGCGAGTAGTAGACTGTTTGAGCATCTTTTCTTCTTTTTACTAGCTGTAGTTGAAAAAGTTTCTTTACGCTGTGGGAAACAACAGAAACAGAGGTGTCTAATACTTCGGCCATCTCACCAACACTTAGCTCGGGATAATGACATAGAAGGTAGCAAATCTTTAGCCTTGTGGTATCACCTACCACTCCCAATTGCCTGGCGCATTCCAAAAGCTCTTTTTTATTTGCAAGTTCTTTCTTGATTTGCCCGTATTGATTACTCATATTATTTGAAAGACTATTCAAATAGTAGTTGGTTAAAGAGAGTCTGTCAAGAATTAAAAACCACTAAACCACGAGCAGTACTTACACCTTGCACTGTTGGTGGGGCAACTTATGGTTGAGATTGCTGCTGTTGTTGATTCTGCTGTTCATTCTGCTGTTGGGATTGTTGCTGGTATTGTTGGTTTTGCTGATTAGATCCACCATATTGACCAGCATACTGGGCACAGGCTGAATCTTTGGGGTTTGACTTACAGTAAGAGGTACAAGAAGCCTCATCCTTACATCCTCCAGGCCCGGAAAATCCTCCATATTGACTGGCCATCTGTTTACAAGCCTCATCTTGGGAATTGGCTGTGCAGTAGGCTTTACAGGAGCTTTCTGAACTACATCCTCCTGGCCCGGAAAACCCTCCATATTGGCTGGAATATTTTTGACATTCGCCGTCTTGAGAGTGTTCTTTGCAATAGGCAGTACATGAGCCTACATCGCTACACCCACCAGGCCCGGAAAACCCTCCATATTGACCGCTATATTGTTTACATTCCACATCAGCAGGATTGGCCTGACAGTAAGCTTTACATGAGGCTTCATCCTCACATCCACCAGGACCTTTAAAGCCTTGGTATTTACTACCATACTTTTTGCACTCTGGATCAGACTGGTTTTTGGTACAGTAAGATGTGCAGGATGAGATATCATTACAGCCTCCAGGACCTTTAAAGTCTACTTCTATTCCCTGATCGTTTGCATAGCTTAAGCAGACTCTTTGATTATATGGTTGTTGACAAAAAGCGCTACATTCTTGCTCTGTTTTGCATCCTCCAGGTCCTATTCCACCGTACTTCTTGGCCAATTCTGCCTCTTCTCCTGTAATAAATCCTACTGCCAAAGCCATATCAAGACACTCTTTTGAGTGTCCAGGATCAGCACAGTAATTCTCGCACTCTGTTTTGGTTCTACATCCACCAGCGCCCTTGCCTCGTTTTAAAAGATCAACAAATTTTTGAGCTTCAGGTGATAATTCCAAAGGTATGCCAATTTGGTTCATCCATGTTGTACACTCTTCCCAGTTTCCTTCTAAAGAGCAATAGATTTCACATTCATTCTCACCGCGGCAATTCCCAGGGGGCGCTATGGCATCCTCCTTTTTCATCCCCGCTGCTACCTTCCGAGCTTTTTCCAACTCGTCAGGTGTTGCAAAATTGTTTTCTTCAGCAAAATCCAAACACTGGTCTAGATTGGCATAATCATTGCAAAAAACTTCCACCGAGCACCCTTCACCGGTTCTACACCATCCAGGCCCTCCGTTAACAGCAATCTGGGTAAACCTTTCAGCTCTATTCAGTTCTCCTTGGGTTACAAGATTGTATTTTTTGGCAAAAGGAAAACAAGGTGACATTTTGTTTTCTGGTTTATCACAAAAGGCCCGACACTCTACCTCATCCTTGCATCCTCCAAGTTCAGCTACAGGAAAGGTAATATCTTTTTCAGAAAGGGCAAAAACCGATGAGGCGAAAAGAAGGGCAATCAAAAAAGTTAAAACAGTAAGTATTTTCTTCATTTCGAGATCCTGCCAAATGGGTTAGGATAAATGTTTTTAAAAGGATTGGTTTGAACTTCAGCAAATGGATTGGTTTCTGGAATTTTGCCAGCGAGAGGGTTTTGTGTTTTTTCAAAAATTTGAGCACCCAAATTAGAATTAGAAGGACTACTTTGAAAAGGATTTTTAATGACACCTTTGAAGATGAGGAAAAATACCACTCCTGCTACAACCAAGGTAACGATTATCAAAGGAATTAGGGCAATATTTCCTCTTTGATGCATTAATCCATTGTAGTCATAAACTACCATACCCTGTCAAATACATACTTATGAGGGTTTAGTTTGAAGTTTCTTAAGAGCTTGCCAATCTAACAATTCTACCGCTCCGTTTTCATCTACAAAAAATAAAGAAAGATTGAGCTTGTCACAAACATCATAGGGTAATCTTCTAACAGCTATATCCTTAAATGATGCAGGATACCCAACACCATACTTGTAGCGGTATTTATAACCTCTAGCACCACCAGTGTGCATCCTGGTAATAATTTGCCCCAAAGCAAGATTAAATTGTACCTCTCTATGAGATCTGGGAAACTTTGCGCTAGGACTGGCATCTCCTTTTACTTCCACAAGCCAATACCGAGCATAGTTGTTATGCCGAACCCTTATATCAACACCGTGCTGCTTAACTGACTTAGTTCTTAGGTCCCTACTCCACCCTTGAAGTCCAAGGAATTCAATTATCCTCTCTTGCACAAATTCTTCTGTAAGAGGTCTTTTAGATTCGGCAGATTTAAGTGCTAATTGTTGATCTTCTGGTGTTTGTGGACCACTTCCACCTTCTACTTCTATATTCATACCTCTTAAGTATTTTATCATAATACATCACTTCTTTACTTCTCTGGTAATTATGTATACTGAGGTGAAAAAATGTTGAATAAAATGAAATCCGCCTTTGGCGAAAATATTAAAAAACTTTTAGTGTGGCTAAATTGATTAAAAACTGTTTAAATCGTTATCGTTTTGTACGGTTTGGGCTGGTGGTGTGACTTGTGTTGGTTGAAGGGGAGTATAGAATTTAATGTTTCTTATGCAACTTAAGATCTTCCGTTGTGTCCGCAATGATTAAAACAACTATCAGCAAGGACAAGATCAATACACCAATCTTTAAAATATCAAAATATGCATACATTAGAGTGAGATAGGCTACCTTGGGCAGAGTTGGGCAGACCAAGGAATTTTAAGTTGTATCTTTAGTGATACCTTAGTAATCTACTCAACATCTGCCCATAAGTAGACCTTAATACAAACTATAAATTAAACCTTAAATTACTTTCAGTAATCAATATTACAAAATTAAAAGACTTTTTCCTAATTTAGTTTAAATCAATAATTTGTTATGATGGCAATTACCATGGCTGATAAGGCTGATGATAACCTCAACGAAGCGTTTTTTGCTCAATTTCACTCAAAAAAAACTTATAAAAAAGGAGAAATTATTATCCCCCCAGGTAATAATCCAAATGATGTTTTTTATATTAAAAAAGGTTTTGTCGCTCTTTATTCAACAACTATAAATGGCCAGCAAATAACTTTTAATATTTACAAACCAAAAACGTTTTTCCCTTTAATACTGGCAATCGGTGATTCTCCTAATGTTTTTTACTATGAAGCCATCACCACCGTGGATACTCTGAAAGCGCCAAAGCAAAAACTAATAGAATATTTAAAAAAGCAGCCGGAAAAACTCTACGAGCTCTCTAAAAGAGTTCTAATAGGACTAGACGGTATTTCGCAACTCATGCAGGTTTTATTGTTTGAAGATGCAAGGTCAAAGGTGGCAACTATTTTTAAGATGTTAGCTAAAAGGTTTGGTGAAAAACAGAAAAATAATATTATTTTAAGTATTCCTCTTACTCACAAACAAATAGCTTCTCTGGCAGGTTTAACCAGAGAAACAACCAGTTTAGAAATAAAAAAGCTAGAAAATGAGGGGTTTATTTCTCAAAAAAAACATTTATTTACTATAAATAAACCAGATGAATTAAAAAAATACTCTTCATACGAATAGAGTCGAGGTTAAGAAAATTACAATCAGCCATATCCAGATGGATCCTTTTTGAGAATGCAGCGCAGATGAAATTGATAAGAGTTAGGGGGGAAGAGATTAAAAGACTGCATTAGCAGCATTTACTCGACCAGCCGACCAATAAGTTCCAGTTCCGGTAATTTTATCCGCTGTTCCCTCAAGCCGTGTTCGAACTTGAGAAGCAGAATTTCCATATGGCGTCGACCAAATAAGTGCGGCCACAGCAGAAGTCATTGGCGTGGCCATAGATGTTCCCGAGCCAAAATCATAGCCAAGCGATTTATTTATCTTATAGGGATGGTTAGGAAAGGTCGAGAAGATGTTCTCACCAGGAGCTGCCACATCAACCCATTTTGCCCCGTAACTAGAAAATGAGGCTTTTTGGTCCTTATTATTAGTGGCTGCCACAGCAATGGCATTTTGGTAAGCTGCCGGATAAATTTTTGCCTGACAGCCGCAGTTACCGGCAGCTGCCACCACTATTGATCCTTTATTCCAGGCCTGGTTGACGGCATTTTCCAGTGTTCGCGATTTAAAAGATCCACCCAGGGAAAGGTTGATAACCTTGGCATTGTTGTCAGCTGCCCAAGTAATACCATTGGCAATCCAAGAATAAGCCCCTGAACCGCTATCATTTAACACTTTACCATTCATCAATTGGCAATTAGGACAACCCCCAGCCACACCTGTATTGTTGTTAGTGATAGCGGCCACTATTCCTCCAACATGAGTCCCATGTCCATATAAATCATCAATTGTAGGTGAGTCAGTAAAATTTTTCTGCAAAACGATTTTGGAAGATAAATCTTCATGGTCTTGGTCAATACCAGTATCAAGAATGGCAACTTTCACTCCACCTTGAGTCGTACCCCAAGCGGTTGGCCCATCAATATCTGCATCAACTACTCCAGTAACACCTTTAATGGTTTGTCCTGTGTTTTCCAGTCCCCATTGATTACCAGCAAAGTATGTGTCATTGGGGACAAAAAACGCCTCAGCAATATAGTCTAACTCCGCATAGTCTACGTGAGGGTTCCTGGACAATGCAGCAACTACTTTTTCTTCTGCTGTCTGAGGAACCTGTAGCACTAACACGTCAAGAGCATCAAGTTTATTAACTATCTGTGCTCGATTATTTCTTAATAAATTATCTTTCTCTGCCTGTGAAACCCCATCCTTAAACTTTATAAGGACTTGGCCTGGAACATGATTGTTATTATCCTGAGCTTTTGCTGAAGGAGAAAAGAGGTTAAAAAGACCTAAAAGGAGAATAAATACTAAAACAATTGAGAAGATAAATAATTTTTTCATATCAATAACTTAAATTATTGTACATAAACTTGAGGGGATAAGTCAAGATGAAACTTTGGGCTACTCTACGCCCACTACGACATCCTTGGCAAGGACGTAGAGTCTTTTAAGCCTCCCTTTCTCTACACCAGCAACAACCTTTTTGCACTTGCCACATCTGTAAACTTTATCCTTTTCATCGAAACTGGCATTAAAATCAAAACGCTTAGGAGGTTCCCCTTTGTAGTGAGCATGGACTATCAGCCATTTTTTGGTCAATTAAAATTCACCTCCTCAAGCTCAAATTTGCTAATTTTTTTATAATCCTTTGCCTTGGAAAAGTCAACCCATTCGATATGAAGCTAAAAAGTGGTGCTCCCCAATGTTAGCACACTTAGGACGTTTTTTCTAGAAACAGAGGAAGAGTTTGAGCCGATAATTATGTAGAACTTCAAATTTTGAAATCGGATATAATATTTCTGATATGGCAGAAGGGCAACCGGAGCAAAGAAGATTCACAAAAATTTCAGAAAAGTCTGAAGCATACCGAGACCATCAGGAGGTAAGGGATAGTATCCAAGATCCGATTGATTATGCATTCGGAGCCGACATTGCTTCCCACAGGAAAAATATCGGTAAACTTCCAGAATTTCTACAACCCAGATTTGAAGCTACCCAAAAAAGAAAGCTTGGAAGAGCAAGGGCTAAACTGCAATCACTAGCCCACCATCGCCGATTTGAACGCTATTTGGGGGAATTTATTAGAGAAAGTCTTCTCGACAATAACCTCGGCTTGCTGGCCAATACGCTTAAGGGTGGTGGAAGACCCGATTTCAAAAAGGTCTTTGATGTGAAAGGCATCCCCAATAAAATATTGGAGTCGATGATTATTGCGCATGTACAAAGATTCGAAACTCAATTAAACACTTTTGATACCCAAATCCAAGCATGGAATCAACAATTCAAACAGCAAATAACGGAAAAGATTGACGGTGGAGCATATCCAATTTCGCCAGAAACCCTAGAGCGCCGGCTCCGAAATACTAAAGTTGTACTTGGTGATGCATTAAGAGACGACCTTACATCAGATCGAGGCGGTCAGTTTGATGTTGAAAAAGAAACTGCAATGATCGCCCAACAAGAACTAAGAAGACGAGGAGAAAAAGTTTATACCCATGAGATGTTCCACGCTCTATCAGGAAGAACGCTCGTCGCAAAACAGCCTGAGCCAACACCATACAGTTTTGGGGGAGTCGAATTTAACGCCCAACGTATCGGACTAAGGTTTCAAGCAGATAAAATGGGCCGTTTTCGCTGGCTCAACGAGGCAGTAACTGAACATCTTGCGCAAGATTTATTAAGTCTGTCGGACAGTGCTTACGCACCTGAGAGAGAATTATTTAGACTGCTGCAACAACAGGGTAAAACTCCAATTCCAGAAGATCTCTTTATTGGTGCATATTTTGAGAACTATGATCCTGACCTGCCTTACGGAGAAAGAATACCAGCCTGGAAAAAACTATATGGGGCAATTAACGATGTATATTCTCCTGGATTTTTAGTAAGGTTAGATAATTATGTAAAAGCAAACGGTGTTGAAAAAGCTGTAGAAGTGATGAAGCATGATTGGCGGGAAATGACAAAAATTAAGGCCACCAGGTTCTAAAATTGACAACTCAACTCGACCGACAGGACGATTTTAGATATTTTATCAAAGTGGGAAGAGTTTGGGAATACTGACTGGATAGAAGAAATAGAATACCTAGAACTTACCCTTCAACAAACTCAACAACTTTTGGCTATCCCAGTCTGATGCCCCGACATATCGGGTAAACTTTCCCAACAGAATATTATCAAAACTGAAATTTAAGAGAGTTTATATTTAGAAGTAACGTCCTTGAGCCAATCTATCAGCAAATCCTTGCAACTTCTGAAGATCAGCAAGCTCTTTTTTTGATACCCTAACCCTTTCATCTAAAAGAAATTTTGCCCAGATTTGGCTCAGTCTTTCCTGATCATTTGGATCTTCTATCAGGACAACTTTTCTATTAGGTTGATCTACAGGATAAAACTGCCGAAATTGTACTTCCCCTTCTTGTCTAAGATAACCCTCACTTGGTTTGGATTCGTAAACCCCTTCTCCTGGTTGGTATACCTGAACCCTTAATCTTTTAAGTGGAGAATAACTACCTTGCGTGAAGACATGTCTTGCATCTAGCTCGGTTGTGTGAAAGGTTGCGGGTTGCATGGTATAAGGATGAATAAGACCCAATTCGCGTAGTTGTTTTTTGTCTGCTTCCAAATATAGTTGCCACTTTAGATCTTTAAAGTTTCTTATATTTTCCTCATTAAATAAATCGGGATTGCATTTTAGAACTGTCCTAAATAGTAAATCTGGTAATACAGCAGTTCTTAACACAATTTCAGACACGCGCCAGGCAGGGAGTGCATATCCTATTTCCCACTCATCGCGAGTAGGGAGTTGAAAAGGATAGAATTTTTGACCTAATTCTCTTACTTCTAATTGAGGCATGCGAGGATTATATACGCATAGGAATCAGAAGTCAAACTATATCAAAATGTATCAGCTCGAGAATCGTAACATTAATATAACCACACAATTAGCTGATACCATTAAGATATTCGAGGATTTTAGGCTGGTTGCTCAAATCAGAAATGACATTAATCTAATGAAAAAGTATTGTAGCTAATTACAAAGAATATTTTTTATCTACAAGATAAAATATTGAGAATAATACTTGTTGATATAGTTTCTTGTAAATTTTATTATCGATTATTTCAGACCAAGGTAAGCCATGACTTGTAACATTTCTCAAGCGGTAGGCAATGGTAATCCATTTATTTTGAGGTTCATTAGTTTCTTTATCAAAAAAGGGTATGAGTACTTTAACTACATCTTCTAATGTTGAGCCTACTTTCCCTGAGTCTAAAAGCTTTAATCCACTATCTTTCATGACAAAAGGATCAGTAAAAATTTTATGTAGTGTTGACCCTGACAAACTAGAATATACCTCTTTTAATATTGTCTCTAGTATTATTGTTCCTTTTCTTAAGTGGATTAAGAAGGGTTCGATAGAACCTGATTCTCCACCCCTTAATCCCATTAGATTTTGTAAGGATACTTGCTGCAACATAAATGCATAGAGGGAAGTAACGATAGTACGATGGTGAGAATTCTTAAGATTATTCCTTACAAATGCATCCAGTGAATCAAGTTTTGAATCTGTGATTATCTCTTTGTATTCTGCTATTTCTGCGACAAGAAGTTTTTTTATATCTTTAACTATTCTCTTGTGAATTGGTACATCTTGAGCTATTTCTTCCAGTGTCAAGAGTCTTGTAGCGGGAGTATTGCACCAATCAGCTCCATGCATTCTAATGTCTTCAAGTATGGCAAGATCAATATAAAAAACACCCTTCTCATAATCTCCAACATCAATATATAACCACCCTAAAAAACAATATGGGGTTCCTTTGTGGATCTTATTAAATTTTTCTTTGTCACTTTCTTTAAGTAGTAGGAGTAAATCTTGATAAGAATCTACTCTTCCTATGTAATCTCTTTGGTGATATATGACTGATGGCCTATCCGCATTCCATTGACCTACACAGTAAGTCCGAAAAAATTCATCAGCTTGAGTAGAACTTTTGTAGTCAATATTTGAAAAAGCCGTAAGAATTTCTTGCTTTCCCTCATCAGAATTAATCTTTTCGTAAAATTGATGTAAAGACAGCATAAAAATCTTTATTTTGGTATATTAAGTGCCACCTGGCTCCCCCGCGTGGATTCGAACCACGAACCTCGATCTTAACAGGATCTCGCTCTACCATTGAGCTACAGGGGAATATCAATGTACCCTTGGAATTTTACCACCTAATAAACAAGTTTGAAAGCTCCGCTTATAAATCTGAAATCTATCCTTCGCATTGACTATACCCATAGTTTCTGTTACTTTTAAATTAGGATGACTAATGCAGCAGTTTTAGAAACCGAGCAAAGGGCTCCAGTCTTACCCTCAGAGGAAGTTAAGAGGGCTGCAGACTTGCTAAGGAATTCTGTAGGAGAGATTTTATCCTCTTGGGAAGAATATCAAAACTCTAGTTCAGCAGACAAAAAAGGTGTTAGAGAATTCTACAGACCTCAAGGAGCAAACGGTGAAGGATTGTGGGAGGTAGAAGATAGTGGCAGCTTTTCTACATATAGTCTTTTAACCTCTGGCGCAGAATGGAGAATAACTGTTCAACCAGGAGGAATAGGCTCTTATAGAAATCCGTTTATTTCTACCTGGAGGAAAAGAAGAGGGTATGATGGGAAGGATATTATTGAGTCACCGGCTAAAAACAGTCAGGAAGCTTTAGGTCTAGCAGTTAAGTTTGTACAACAAATAAATGGAGGGGAAATCCCACCTGCTCTTTTACAACTTTCATCTAGGGTGTAATTATTTATTCCAAATAATCCCTTAACTTTTTAGCTCTGGTGGGGTGCTTTAATTTTCTGATAGCTTTGGCTTCAATCTGGCGGATTCTCTCCCTGGTCACTCCAAACTCCCTTCCCACTTCTTCAAGAGTTCTCTGTTTTCCGTCTTCCAGTCCGAATCGAAGCTGCAGCACTCTTTTTTCCCGCGGAGAAAGAGAATCCAACACTTCATCCAGATGAATTTTTAAAAGCTCTCTGGTGGCTTGCTCATCCGGCTGCAAACCCTGGTCGGCAATAAAATCTCCCAAGTGCGAGTCTTCCTCGTCCCCCACCGGCGTTTCCAGGGAAGTCGGCTCCTGGGAAACTTTGACAATTTCCCTCGCTTTGGCCGGATCAATCCCTAAAACCGCTGCCACTTCCTCCGGATTTGGTTCTCTGCCCAACTCCTGCATGAGCTTTCTTTGAGTTCTATTGAAGCGGTTTATAGTTTCAACCATGTGCACGGGAATACGGATAGTTCTGGCCTGATCGGCAATGGCCCGGGTAATAGCTTGCCTGATCCACCAGGTGGCGTAGGTGGAAAATTTATAGCCTCTCCTCCAGTCATATTTGTCAACCGCGCGCATCAGCCCGATATTTCCTTCCTCAATCAAGTCGAGTAAACTCATTCCTCGACCTACATATTTTTTGGCTATGGAAACAACTAAACGCAGATTGGCACTAATTAATCTGTCTCTGGATTTTTTCTCCCCTTTCTCCGCCTTTTTGGCCAATTCTATTTCATCCTGGGCAGTTAACAGGGGGATTTTGCCGATATCGCGCAAATACTGCCTGACCGGATCGGTCACCGATCCTTCCTCTAAAGTAGTCAACAGCTCTAATTCTTTTTCCAGCTCTGTTGCCCCTTTAACATCCGCCTCCAGCTCCTCGGCCGTTGTTTCAAATACATCCACTGCTAGTTCAAGAAGTTTGATATAAAAATCGTCTAACTCCTCAATAGTTTCCTCCGGCTTAGGGAAAACCTGCAGAATTTCCTCTTGGGTAATAAAACCCCGCTCTTTACCAAGTTTAAGTAATTTTTTAGGATCAAGTATAATTTCTTTAGTCTTTTTAGCCATAAATTTATAGATTCTTCAGCTTGACCGAAAGATCCCTAAATCTTTTATTTAATGTTTCCAATACTTCTATATTACCAAATTGCTCGGCATTTTTTATCTCGAAAGACAGCTTCTGCAGTGAAGCTTTAATCAGGGCTTTTTTCAACTCCGAAACTACCTGTTCCAGCTCTTTTTGCCAAATTTTAGGATCGGAAAGTTTATTGTCAAGTTCGGTTAAATACAGCCTGTCCACCTCATTAATTTGTTCTTTTGGCAAAGTAGAAATGAATTCGTTAATGCTAAATTCTTTACTCTTAAAAGAAATGGAGTCAAGATAAAGCACCAGCAACACATAAATCTGCCGCCACTCTTCTTTCGCAAATATAGTTTCCGGGAAAGAAGGTACAAAATTTAAGGTTGGAGGAATATGTAACAGCAAAGCAATAAGGTATTCTTCCAGCAATTCCCGGCGGGAGCTGACCCCTACTGCATCATCTTTAGTCTGATGAAGGATTTGGGTATAACTTCTTTTTTCGCTGGATCTGACTTTTTCTATGGCCCTGCGCAAAACTGTATCGTCAATCTTTAAAAAACTGGATAATTTTTGGATGTAATGATCGCGCAGCAGATCATCGCTGATTTTGGCCCAAACAGGCACTAACTCATCTCTAATTACCCGAAGATGGGACGGGTTTTTCAGGTCAAACCGGCCGGAAACTGACTCCAGATAATAATCATAAATCGCCGTGGCAGAGGAAGTAGCGTCTTGCCAAAGTTTAATGTCTGTTTGAGCGACCTCTGCCGCGTCTTTACCCTGGTCCAACCTGATAACTTTAATATTAAATCCGGCCCGGTCTATCATTTCTATGCTCCGTCTGGAAGCAGAGTCCCCTGCCAAATCCATATCAAAACAAAGCAGTATATTTTGGCAGTATTTTTTAAGAAGGTCAATTTGACCTTCGGTTAAAGCAGTGCCTTTGGGGGCCACGACATTTTTTACTCCTGCCTGGTGGGATAAAATCACATCCATTTCTCCTTCCACCAAAATTGCCTCCTGCGTACTTCTGATCTCTCCTTTGGCAAAGTTGAGGCCATAAAGCATGTTTCCCTTATCAAAAATGGGTGTTTGGGGAGTATTAATATATTTTGGCTCTTGCTGATGAAGCACCCGTCCGGAAAATCCCCGCAGCTTGTCTTTACCGTCAATCAGAGGAAAAGTCACCCTGCCTCTAAAACGATCATAACTGCCTGTTTTTGAGGCCACACCTAATCCGGAAAGCACTATTTCCGAAACGCTAAACCCTCGTTTTAGCAAAAATTTAGTCAAAGATTCCCAAGAGTTGGGAGCATAACCTAAACCAAAGGTTTCTATTGACTCATCGCTCAATCCTCTTGTCTTTAAATACTCAAGCGCTTTCTTGCCAAGGGAGTGTTTGGTTAAAATATAATGATAAAATTCCTGGGCTTTAAGGTTTACCTGAAACAATCTTTCTTTGAAGTCTTTTTGGTCAACCTGCCGTTTTAAGCTGACTCCTGCTTTTTTGGCCAAAACTTCCAGCGCCTCTTTAAATTCCATGCCCTCTTTTTCCATTAAGAAAGTAAAAACATCGCCGCCTTTTTGGCAGCCAAAGCACTTGAAAATTTGCCGCTCGGGGGAAACTATAAAAGAAGACGTTTTTTCGCTGTGGAATGGGCAAAGGGCTTTAAAATTAATCCCTGCTTTTTTTAAAGGAAGATACTCTTGGATTAGATCAACAATATTAATTTTCTGCTTGATTAAATCTCTATCGTCCATAATTTTATCCAATCGCTCGTATAAAACGCGGCCATTAGACTCATCCCGCTTCTTTGGGAGATTAATTACGAATGATACTCCAAAATTTCCCCGAAAGCAACTGTTCCTTGACATTTAATCCTATTTATTTTATTCTTGCCTTCTTATGTCCAAGGCTGTCAGGGAAAAATTACTGTTTTTAACTCTTTTTACTCTGGTAGGTTTTTTAACCCTGCAGATCCCCTTTAACAAACTGGCCGGTTCCAACGTTTCTTTTACTTTGTTTGATTTTTTTGCTCCTTTAGCCGGAGCATTTTTAGGGCCAATTTTTGGAGTGGGATCGGTTTTGGCAGTGGAAGTGGCCAATAATTTGATCAAACAGACTCCCTGGACCAGTGGTACTATTATCAGGCTTTTCCCAACACTGTTTGCCGTTTATTATTTTGCTACTGTCTCCAAAAAGAATAACGGGAAATGGATACTGGCTATACCCATTTTGGCTATGATCGCTTTTCTCTCTCATCCCATTGGCAGAACGGTCTGGTATTACCCCTTAATGTTCTGGTTAATCCCACTTGTTACCTATAAATTCAGAAGTAATCTTTTCTTAAAAAGTTTAGGGGCAACATTTACAGCTCACTCTGTTGGCGGAGCTGCCTGGATCTGGGCATTTAATTTACCGGCCAATGTTTGGAATGGCCTGATTCCCATTGTCATTTCCGAAAGACTGCTTTTTGCAACAGGCATAGCTGTCTCATTTATAGTTGTCAAACATACCTTCAAGTTTCTGGCGGCAAAACATGTTTTACCAGAACTTAATCTTTCCCAAAATTAAGGGCAGACCCCTTTTTTATACTAATTTTATTCAGACTTTAGACGGGAAAACTGCGGTTAGAAAAAAGGGGTATTGGCCGATTGGCAGCTCCACTGATCACCAAGTTCTACTTGAACTTCGATCGCATGCCGATTGTTTAATTCACGGCAAGAATCTATACAGACAATTTGGCGAGCAAACTCTAAAATCTCTAAAAAAACACCATCCTCATCTCCCCTATCTGGTTGCCAACCGTGATCTTAAAAAACTAGTGAGTGATTTATATCAAAAAGGTTATAGAAATGTTTTGGTGGAGGGCGGACCCACACTTTTAGCCTCCTTTCTTAAAGAAGATTTAATTGATGAAATATTTTTAACCATTTCCCCCAAAATATTCGGCAGCAGCAAGGATACTTTAACCCTGGTAGAAAGCTATTTGTTCCCTCCCTCCAAAATTAAAAGATTTAAACTTATTTCTGTTAAAAAAATCAAAGATGAGGTATTTTTAAGATACAGATCTTAAAATTATTTTTCAACTTTAAACATCTTACCGTGTCCGGGAATGATGTAATCAGCAGTTTCTACAAGCTTTTTTCGGCTTTCAATCAACTCCTCCATGTTCATCCCTTTTGCTTGTGAATGGTCTTTTTGGTTTATATCAAATACTTGTTCCTCTCCCTCAATCCACCAGATCGCGTCACCGGCAATGGCAATTTTCCCTTTGGGAGTTTTTATTAGAAGCGAGAGGTGTTCAAGTACATGCCCTGGTGTTTCCATAATTTCAATATCTTTCCCCAATATGTGTTTGTCAAATTCCAGTATTAGGTCGCCGTCATACATTAAGTTGGTATCAAAAGTGATAAATTTTGCTTTTTCATAAATCCCTGCCAGCAAAATATGGTCAGGATGGCAATGTGACAAGAAAACATAATCAATATCATCCGTAGTTAAACCTTGGCTTTTTAGAGCTTCAAATAGTTTTTGACGATTACATCCCGGGTCTGTAATTATTTTTTTATTTTCTGTGGTTACCAAACAGGTAGTAGAACTTGCTATCCAGCCATTTTTAAGTTTTTTGGCATAACCTTCAATTAAAATTTTTACTTTAGTCATAATTTAAACCTGGCAGTTATTT
Source organism: uncultured Gammaproteobacteria bacterium (assembly GCA_964625535.1). Lineage (GTDB taxonomy): Bacteria > Patescibacteriota > Microgenomatia > Daviesbacterales > UBA10151 > UBA9644. Next base: position 61,533 of record CAZVEX010000005.1, on the reverse strand, counting down.
ATATATCTCATGGCCGCCAATATCAATAAAGGCAACTGTTTCCTGCTTGGCAAATTGAAACATCACTCTTAAGTTAAAAGATACGGAAAAACTCCAATAGTTTTTTAATTTGCCTGTTAATTTGTGGGTTTTCAAAGAAGGAGTAAACGGGTCTTGCCAAAAAAGGCGAATCTTCTGAAGAAATTTTTCTTGATCTTTTTGGGAAAATCCGGCCAGTTTTTTAGCAAAACTTTTTGAATAAACTATTTGCCTGATCTTCATTCAACTTGTCCAAAAAGATCTTCGGGCCTTTTGGCAATTAAAAGTTTACCAGCTTTTTTCTCTTTTTCAAAATCAACAATTGCCTCCAGTGCCATTTTTTCCTCATAGAGTCTTTTTTTCTCCACCAGATCTTCATAAGTCGGCACGGAAATTAAAACCGCTTCCGGTTCATTTCGGCGCAGGAGTAACAATGGCTTAGACATTTTTTTGATTCTTTTAATCAAAGAGGCATAACCTCTTTGCAGTTCGGATATGGAAACCAGTTGAGAAACACTCAAAGTATTCATAACAAATTCATATTAGCATATGTAAACAGTTATGTCAAGTGGATATGGATTACGGCCAGACAATTAATTTTAATCCGATGGCGAAAAGAAATACAGAGATCACTATGCGAAATTCATTTTGCGGGATTTTATCCACAATTTTTTTGGCAATCTGCGCTCCGATAAATGAAACAGGTATAAAAAGAAGCAGTCCGTACCAAAGCTTTCCTGGAAGTGTCGCGCCGCCGGTGAAATAGGTAATGATACGGGTTGAATCAACCAACAGCCCGATGGCCCCGGCAGTGGCGATATACGTGGCTTTTGGCAAATCAAAAGCAGTCAAAAACAGACTGCGGATGGCTCCGCCAATACCAAACATGCCGGCGAAAAATCCCGACAATGCTCCGCCTAACAGAGCCGTTAGATTTCCTGCAGGAATCTTAAACTTAGATTGGAATATTAAAAAGATAGAGTAGCCTGCCAGAAACGCACCGAGGAAACGGAGTAAGATTTGCTCGTTTGCTCCGAGCGAGATATATGCGCCAAGATAACTTGTTGCCAAGCCGACAACTCCAAAAAGAATAAGCAGACGCAAATTAAAACCGGAGCGAAAAAGCGCCACTTTCCAGATGTTGCCGAACCAGTGAATAATCGCCACCAAAAATATGGCCTCGACAGGCGGAAAAAATATCACCAGCACCGGAATCATCAGGGTGGAGGTACCAAAACCGGTGATGGTGCCAATGGTGGCGGCTACAAGGGTTAGAACCGAGATGTATAAGATTTCCATAGAAATTTTAATTAAGAGTAAACCAATTCTAACAAAAATGCAGAGCATAAAATAGCCAAGAAAAAACCTCAGCGGGCTTATCAACACAAGCTGAGGCGTTTATAGCGAAGAATCTATTTTTCTGTTAAAATTTAGGCTGTTTTGGAGAGGTCGCATAGTGGCCTAGTGCGCGGGCTTGGAAAGCTCGTATACCGCAAGGTATCGAGGGTTCAAATCCCTCCCTCTCCGCCAAAATGCTGTATAATAAATAAATGTTTAACTGGAACGGTTTTAATTTTAATCCGGCAGGCTTGGGAATCTTGGTGCTTATTATTTGGGAGACTTTTTGGAAAGCCATGGGCCTTTGGAAATCTGCCAAAAAAGGAGACACTTTATGGTTTACAGCCATATTTTTAATTAATCTTTTTGGCATTATTCCCATAATTTATCTTTGGAGAAGCAAACAACTGGAAGAGGTGGTTTTTAATACCCTTAAATTTTTACATCTTAAAAAGTAACAAACTACAACTGTATATCTTTCAATCCACGTTGAGGAGCATTTACCAAAGCTGCCATTACACCTGGTCGGTGTTTGCCTTCATACATCAATAGAGGGATCTATAGTATTGCTTAGCTGTAACCGTCCAAAGCTGAGGATCACACCCCACTTTCACTACATTATCACCTTTCACCTTTAAAGTTTCAGGGTAAGTATCAAGAAAAGCATAAGTTCTTGAACTCACTTCCATGACATGACCAAAGGCATCAACCAGAAAATGCAAGCCTTCCTCTTTGGCTCTTTGTTGTAACCTCCTAGCTCCTTTATGAATATTGGCATTTTCTTTAGGCCAAACCCTGGCATGGTAATCATCTGACATTGTCCTAGCTATCACAGGATCGATATTTTGATAACCGGCCACTGTCTCGAGCACTCTTGAAGTTTTAATAATAGCTTCCCACTGCCCTGGCGCTAAATCTTCCAAATCCAAATAGGCAAACATATTTAATCCGTCTGAGCTGATCCCTTGGATAAAACTAAGTCTATCCACCGCAATATAGAAAGTTCCCAGTTTTTTATCATATAAAGCCTGTAATCCTCTCCTCATCTTAACGGCTTCACTAGTAAACTCCCTGCTACCAAGTATTAGATCAGCTTCTCTCAATGCTCTCATGTATATAGCTTGGAGATTAGGCAAGACAACCGGATAAATTACTTTACCATCATCTCGACCCGGTGTCATAGAATCTTTCCAATCAGTTCTGTCAAGAGCAAAATCTTCTGCATCGCAAAACTTGGGGTTTTCTTCAAATTGGTTTGTAGTTGGATTAAGGTGGGAGAAGATGTAAACTTCTACCGCCCCTCGTAGATTATCTCTGAATCTTTCTGTCAATGATGCGTCTCCGGTTATCCTTTGATAATAAGCATGTCCTATTAAATAGAGAGCATTGACATCAGAGGCGTTATATTCAGTTGACAACCCTGTCTTTAGTCTTACACCTGGTAATTGGTGATGATATTTAAAACGTTCAGCACCTTTTTGGGGATCAGGCCGTTTGGCTTGATGTAAGTTACCGTAGATCAACTGGTCTCGAATCATCCTTGTATCGCCCGCCATCATCCCAGCTTCAAGGACATCTCGAGAAAAATTTTGAGAATAATCTTCTCCCCCACTATTATTATTTAAACCAGCCTTGTATAAGATTAATCCTTCTTTTGTACGGATACTTAATCTTGCTCTTAGCTCAGGTGGCATATTTAGCTATTATAGGACTAAATTCATCTCGTGTCAAATTACTATGAGTTAGGTAAAATTAAAAAGTAGTCTATAAATATACTAAAGATTATTTCTTCTGAAAAGTCAAATAAAGCAAGTATTCCTGATTTCCTGCCCCACCCAGAATTGGCGATTCCATAACTTGCTGTACCCTGTAACCTAAAACCTGTAACCTTTCTACCACTTCATCTTTTACTCTCTCGGCAATACCCTCTGGCAAAATACCTTTCACTAAATCCTTTTTACGTTTTCCGCCAGGAAAAGGAAAGCTTCGCTTATCTGCTTCATATTGGGGTTTAAGTAATGCAATAATTATTCCATCCGGTTTTAAAAATTTTTTAACAACCGGCAAAACAAGTTCCAGTTTGGTCCAACCTGCATCAATAGTCACTAAATCCACTTGTTCTGGTAAACTTTCCAAATATAAAATATTTGTCCGTTCCATAACCACCACTCTTGGGTCATTTCGCAACTTCCAGGCAAGTTCCCCATAAGCAGTATCAAGGGCATAAACTTTAGCTGCTCCATTCTGCAAAAGGCAATCCACAAATCCACCTGTTGATGAACCCACATCCAAGCAAACCAAATTTTCCAAATTTAGCTTCCAATTTTCAATGGCTGATTGAAGTTTAATGCCGCCGCGGGAGACAAAATTATACATAATTATTTATTATTTCTTCCAAAATATATCTTTACAGTCACTCCTGTCATGGCGATATACAAAACAAATGAGGTTAACCCAACTACCCAGTTAAGTAAAGAAATATTTATTATAAATATCAGCATTGAAGAAAAAAGGATAATAATAACTGATCTCCAATTTGTTTTTGAGTATTTAACCGCTTTTCTCTGGAAAAATCTAAGACAATAATGGGCCACTGTCACCCCTACTAAAGACGGATAAATACCGGCAATAATTGACAACCAAGTTTCCAGTTGAGATCTGATATTAAGCAAAGAAAATAAAGACCCCAAAGACGCAGCCACGAGAACCGAGATTTTAAATGGCCACCCAAAAGCATAACTTAACCTGTAACCCGGAGTATAAATTGCCACTGCCGCATCAGTGTTGGTTATCACATTAAACCAGTGGCCAAAACCGGCCAACAAAGATACACCGATAATAGCCTCCAGAATTAGGGGTTTACCTAAAAAAAGCGCTGCCCCTAAAGTAGAGATTAAAACTCCCGGCAAAAATAAGCCTGTTAAAATGGTTAATAAAACATCTTTTCTGGTTTTTAAGCCAGACATAAAATCAGGACTAACCGAGGAAAAAGACATCAAAGAAGCTACAACTATTGAAATGCCCCAAAGAATTGTTTCTTTGTTATAACTTAAATCCGTCAGTCTTGTCAGATTAAAATCCGCTCTGTTTATGGCAATTAAATAAATCAACAAGCCAACAGAAGAAACCACAATCATGGATTTCACGATTGCCAATTTGTGTAAATTAAGAGTTGCCATGATTACCATTGCTGCTCCATATATCAGGATACCAATGTAAGAAGGGACACCTGCCAGTATTGCCAAAGATTCTCCGCCAATCTGGTTAACAATGGCAAACCAGCCAATTTGTCCCATGGCCAAAATAATGCTGAAAAATAATTTTGTGCCAACGCGGCCAAAAACCGGTTCTATAATCTCCGAGGTTCTTTTTCTAAATTGAAATCCCAGCCCGCCATAATAGTAAAAAACCAGACTTAAAACTATATAACCTCCAATGATGGAAATAAAAGCATAAGGAAAGCTTAATTTGGAAACAAGCAGTCCTCCTATTAACAAATTCCAAGGGGAAATAAGCACATCTCCGATAATGGGGGTAACTATCTTCCAGCTTACCAGATTGTTTTTATACATTTTAAGGAGCAGCGGGGCTTATTTTACCATTTCTAATGCTTTTTTGAGTAAAGTTTTGTCTTGAGAAAAAGTCAGTTTTTTTAATGCCTCCTCCACTTCATACCATCCTGCTTCTTCCATTTCCCAGTCATGGTCCTCTGGACTACCGGAGACATATTTCATTAAAAAATAAGTCACAATTTTGAAAATCTTTTCCCTGTTTAAGGTATAGACATATTTTGAATACCCTACTTTATCCAAAATTTTGGCCTCTACCCCACCCTCTTCTTTTACTTCCCGCAGAGCTGCCTGCTCGCTGGTTTGCCCGGGGTCAATCAAACCCTTGGGAAAACTCCAGTGATGGTTTCGAGAATGCTTGGTCAACAATACCTGACCAGCTTTATTAAAGACTATTCCTCCTGCCGAAAATTCTCTTTTCATAGTTAGCGCCCTCGAGAGGAGTCGAACCTCCAACCGTCTGGACCGGAACCAGAAGTTCTGTCCATTGAACTACGAGGGCTTAAGCGGAGGCGGCAGGATTCGAACCTGCGAGGCCCTTTCGAGCCGATGGTTTTCGAAACCATTTCCATAAACCGCTCGGACACGCCTCCTTCGAGCGCGCCCGGAGGGAATCGAACCCCCAACCACATGGACCGCAACCATGCGTTCTGTCCATTGAACTACGGGCGCAACATGGGTATTTTAGCACAGAATTCATCTATGTGGATTTTCCAGGGGGAAATGTTTTTGCAATCCTTCTGACCATTTTTCCATCCAGGATTTATATGGCACCTCCACAAAAGGCAAAAAACGGGCCACTGTCTTTTTGGCTTTTTCCTCCTCTTGCGAACCTAAGACTAACATGAGTTGCGCAGGAAAGCGCAACCTGGTTTGAATATGCAACACCTTTGATCCATCTTTTTCTTTAAACCAAAATGAATCCAAAAAATGCCAGAAGTAAAAATCCTCACCAATGGTGACCCCTTGGGTGGAAATTTTATAGTTGATGCGATGAGGCGGCACAAATGCCAAAACATAAGCCACAAAGGTAAGCGATAAAAGCGCCCCGATCAGCAAAAACTCCCTGGCCAAAAGCAAAATCAACACCAGCAATACCACCAGGATGGCCACCGTGGTATAAAAGGAGCGGTCTTTTTTTCTAAAGGGGCGGGAGGGAGCTTCCCAGGACAGGAGAGTTTTAATTTCTTCCGCCTCCATCATCTTGGGGGTAAGCGGTGAATTTTCTTTAGGCGGTTGTTTAGCCTTTGGCATGGTAATTTTGATTATACAACATTCTCGTAATGGTTCAATCTGACAAGATCATTGGTGGGAGATAACACGATTGCCACCACATCAATCCGGCAGGGCAAACTTTGCCCTTTCATATAAATTGTGGCCATATGCCGGATTTTTTGCAATTTATAACTATTGATCATTTCTTCGGGCATACCAAATTCCACTCCCTTCTTGGCCTTGACTTCCACAAATACCAAAATATCCTGATCTTTGGCAATAATATCGATTTCCCCAAAACGATTGCTGAAATTTCGCTCCAAAATCTGATAACCCTTCTTGATTAGTGCTTCCGTGGCCAGGTTTTCGGCTAAACGGCCTGTCTCGCGGTTTAAGGCTTTCATATAATCTGTTTGTACTGCAGGGCCTCCGCCATATGAACAGGCAAAATTCGATCGCTAACGCTTAAATCAGCAATAGTTCTTGAGACTTTGATCAAACGAAAATAGCTGCGGGCGGAAAAGTCAAACCTGTCGGAGGCCAGTTTAAGAAGATTTTCCGCTTCCGGAGTTAATTTACCATACTTTTTAACATCGCTGTTTCTCATCTGGGAGTTGGTGTAAATGTTTCGACTCTCCCCCTGAAAACGCTCTTTTTGAATTTTTCGGGCACTGACAACCTGTTTTTTGGCATCCTGTGAGGAAATCCTGTTCCCTTGAAAAGCTGAGGTGATGGACAACTTGTCCGTTTCCACCACAGAGACATGGACAAAAAGATCAACCCTGTCTAGGATCGGACCCGATATGCGCTGTCTGTATTTGGCGATCTGTTTGTCGGAACATTTACATTCTCTTTTGGGGTGACCCAGGTAACCGCAGGGGCAGGGGTTGATGGCGGCAATGAGAGTAAAGGAGGCGGGATATTTGACATGGCCGGCCACCCGCACAATCTCCACCACCCCATCCTCCATCGGCTGTCTCAAGCTTTCAATCAGGCTCCTTTGGAACTCGGGCATCTCATCCAAGAAAAGCACTCCCAAATGGGCCAGGCTTACCTCCCCCGGCAAAGGGTTGCTGCCGCCCCCGATCATGCCGGCACCGGAAATACCGTGATGCGGCGCCCTGAATGGTCGGGAGGCTACCATGGCTTGCCCGGGTGAAAGCAACCCGGCCACGGAATAAATCCTGGTCACCTCCAAAGCTTCCTCTGCTGAAAGCGGAGGCAGAATACCGGGCAAAGCTCGTGAGAGCATGGTTTTACCGGTGCCCGGTGGGCCCCACATCAACAGATTATGCCCGCCGGCAGCGGCAATAATCAAAGCTCTTTTGGCCTGTTCCTGTCCGGCAATCTCTGTCAGATCAAACTCCACGGCATGTTCTTCCAACAAATCCTGACGGGGTGGGAGTTTTAAGGCTGGAATTTTCTTTTGTCCCAGTAAATACTCAACCAGTTGAGACAGAGTTTCAACCGGCATCACTGTTATGCCGGCCACCATTCCTGCCTCCGGCGCGCTGGGAGATGGCACAAAAATGGTAGCAGTGGGGCCGCATTTTTGGGCAAAAAGGCCCAGCAATAAAATGCCTTTGGTGGGCCTTAAAGTGCCGTCAAGAGAAAGCTCGCCGTAGAAAAAAGATTTGGTTAAATCAAAATTCTCGGGTAAGTTGATTTGTCCGCTGGCCAACAGCACACCCAGAGCCATTGGCAGATCATAAGCAGCCCCGTCTTTAGGCAGATCCGCCGGAGCCAGGTTAACAGTAATTTTTCTGGGCGGAAAATCCAGCTTGGAATTGACAATGGCTGTTTTAACTCTTTCCCGGGCTTCTTCTACAGCTTTACTGGCCAGCCCGACAATGGTAAATCCGGGAAAACCCGTTGAGGCCACATCAACCTCCACATCCACAGGGACGGAATCCAACCCGATATTGGCAATGGAGGGAATTTTAACTAGCATCGCTTAGGTAATATTTTCCCCCTTTCTCAATAATTTGACCAGATAGCAGTAAGATCGAAAGCTTGGCTCCAATCTCGGAAACAGCCAGATTAAGTTTTCTGACCAGCTCATCAGCAGATAAAGCCTCGTTCTCCAGAATTTGCAAAAGAGGATCGCTGCCCTGGGCAAGAGGCAGCTGAACCGAACTCTGCCCCAGCCACACTTTGGCTTTTCCCTCTGCAATTAAGTGATTGGTTCCTCTGGAGGTCCGGCTGGTAATCGGCCCGGGTACTGCCCAAACTGTCTTTTTCAGCCTGGCGGCAATTCTGGCAGTAATCAGTGAGCCGCTTCCTTCCGCCGCCTCCACCACAATGATTTCCTGACACAGCGCAGCCACCAGACGGTTTCTTAAGGGAAAGGTCCAATGGGTTGGTTTTTGCTCTTCCCATTCGGAGAGTAACAACCCTCCCGCATCGATAATTTTTTTGGCTAACTTTAAATCGTCTCCTGAAAGTTTATGAGTGATCCCCCAGCCCAAAACGGCAATGGTCTTACCACCTTGCTCCACGCAAACCTGATGAGCATATTGGTCAACTCCGTACATAAAACCGGACACAACTGTCTGACCCTGGGCAATCAGTTGCGGGATAATTTTTTCTACCACGGTAGCTCCATAACCGGTCATTTTTCTGGAACCGACCACTGCCGTGCAATTTGCAAAAATTTCACTATTCCAAGTTCCTTGAAAATAAAGGTCTTTGGGCGGGGTAGATAAATCAAGTAGTTTTTTCAGCTCGCTTAAATTTTGCCAGCGGTCAATCTTCTGATAATCCACTAAATCATGATAGCATGTACCTAAGTATTCTGGTAAAATTAAGTTCACGGAGAGGTCGCATAGTGGCCTAGTGCGGCGCAGTGCTAATGCGCTGTCCGAGCAATCGGACCGTGGGTTCAAATCCCACCCTCTCCGCACTTCGACAAGCTCAGTGTAAACAAGGAGGAGTTGAGCAATGGTGGCTCACCAGTCTTGAAAACTGGGGCCTGAAAGGGCATGTGGGTTCGACCCCCACCTCCTCCGCTTATCTAGCCAATGTCAGAGCCCAGACTTTTTGGGCTCCGTGCTTTTTCAACACATAGCAACACTCCCGCAGGGTTGAACCTGTGGTCCAGACATCATCTATTAAAAGGATACAGGTTTCAGGGGACAGGTTACAGTTAGAAGAAATTGCAAAAGCATCTCTGATGTTTTGACGGCGAGCATGCTTTTTCAGTTTAACCTGGGACTTGGTATAACGAATGCGTTTTAACCCATCACAATAGGCCAAACCTAGTTTTTTGGATATAATTTGTCCAATTAATTTTGCCTGATTAAAACCCCTTTTGTTTTCCCTAAACCAGTGCAGCGGTACAGGTATAATCACCCAGTCTTTGCCCTGATCTTTTCTGATCAAATCAAAAAGATAGGGTTGATGCTTCTCCCAATATTCTACAGTGATATCCGCCAGAACAGGAGCAAAATCCTTGACCAGCGAGGGTTCATATTTTAGCTTTTGGATGGCTCTTTTTAAGGAACCCTGATATATGCCCAAACTCCATAACCCGTCCAAACTAAAGCTTTTCTCACAGCCGGGGTGGGTCAGCCCGCCGATTGACAAATTATCACATTGAGGACAAATCAGGTCTGTTTGCAAAATATCCGCAATACAATTTTTGCAAAAATATGTACTTTCCTTACCACAGCCTACACATTTTTTGGGAAATAAAAACTCAAGAAACAGATTCACTAAACCATTTTAGCAAAAACCCCGTCGATAGCGGGGTTTTTTGTGGAGACGAGGGCTGTGAGCCCTGTGTTGAAAAACAAATTAAAAACTTCTACAAGCTTAGCTAATTAATTTTTGTTCATTAGTTGTAACCAGTTAGCAGGAAAACTAATGAATGATCAAACTTTCTTTTGTTAATACTGATCGATCAGAATTGTATTAACAGCATTCTGACTGGGTACATTACTTTAGGTTCTAGCCAGAAAAAGAATTCTAAAATAGATGCTTTAAGCTACCAGATAAGCTGGTCTAGCAACAGGACCAAAAAGGCCCAGAGCTAGTGCTTGCGCACCACGGACAAGGTTATTGCCGTTTGTTGTTTGAAACAATATTTAACGAATAATGTTTCCTATTCGGCTTGCAGTTTTTAAAGTGCCATCCAATCGAAACTGTACGTCCCCGTAAACATTACATTACCACATATTAACCCAAAAAGCAAGTATTTATTCTTTTCCCCGCAGCTCCTGTTCTATGCGACGCTTGTGGTCGCGTTCTTTCATAACGGCTCTTTTGTCAAATTCTTTTTTACTCTTACCCAAACCAATATCTATTTTAAAAAGATTATTTTTTTCATAAAGGGAAACAGGCACCAGGGTTACCCCCTTACCTGAAGTTTTACCTGTTAAACTCATGATTTGAGCTTTGTGCAGAAGTAATTTTCTTGATCCAGCCGGATCATAGGTTTTGGTCGAAGTTTGGGCAAACTTCGGGATATTGGCATTAACCAAAAAGGCCTCTCCGTTTAAGATTTTGACATAAGCTTGACCCAGATCCACTCTGCCAGCCCGGATAGATTTAACTTCGGCTCCGGATAGCTTTACCCCTGCCTCCAAATGTTCCAAAATGTGATAATTATGAAGAGCTTTTTTATTAACTATTCTCATTTCAAATCCATGGAGTAAATTTTACTTCCTTCCAGCAAATACACTTTTTTACCTTTTTCATCCACCACCAGATCGGAAAATTGGTCAAAGCGCTCGCTTTGATATTGACCTTTGTAGGCTCCGATTTTGCTCAAAACCAGAAGGCGCGAATTACCCGAATCCAGCAGATACAAATTGTCAGTATCCGATGAGGTAAAAAAGCTTTTGGGGTCTTTGACAGGCGAAGGCAAACCCGAATAGGAAAAATTGTCTTTTTCTCCCCTGGTAAAACGCATCATCTCTCCTCCGGATTTTAAAACATAAACCGAAGATTCAATCTGCATTCGGAGGGCAGAGGAAAAATCCGCCTTGGTATTTTGAGTTAAGTATTCTCTTTTACCAGAATAGCCCTCGGCCGCGGGCAAATACTTCCAGATTTGTCCTTTATCCAAAAGATAGACATTGCCAGCAAAACCCACTAGATCTGCGATCTGACCCCAATCCTCATCAACTTTAGCCACCTGGGTTTGTTTTTGGTTTGTCGCATCGGTGCGAACCAGCCCCTTGTCCGGAGAGTAAGTAAAAGCCAGACTGCCGTTTAATGAAGCCAGCGCAGCTTCCCCCAACTGGCTTTTCCCAGCCAGAATTTGATTGCTTTTTTTGGCCGCGTCAATTGCGGCCAGGGAATATTGCGAGTTGTCCAGAACCAATATTTTACCGGCCGAAAAACTTATTTTTTGGGCTTTAAAGTCTTTTTTTATAAGATCCAAGTCTAAAAACAGAGGAAAATCAGTCACATTTTGCTGCTGCAAAATAGAAGAAGCCTCTTCTTCGATTTGTTTTTTCAAGTTTTGCGCTTCCTGATCGTCCCGCTTTAGAGCCAGCGCTTTGTCAACTTTTCCCTTGGCAGCTTCCAGTTTGTTTTTGGCCTCTGCCGGGTTTAAAGAAGAAAGGCCTTTGGCAGCATTAAAATCGTCTTTGGCCCCTTGCAGGGTTTGGGCAAAAACAGCCTGTTGCTGCTGATCCCGGCTGCTCTTATATTTTAGCGCTACTCCGGTACCGATAATCAGGATTAAAATCAGGGCTAAAATCAACCTGCCCCGCCCGCTTTTAGGGAAAAATCTGATTAAATTTAATAGAATTTCTTTGGTCCGACCCGGGACAAATCTCTCTTCCTGTAAACTCGGGAAAGCCGCAATGTCATCCTCTTTTGTTTGCGTTTCCTGATCTATCCGCACAAAAAGCCCTGCCAACCCCCCTTCGCTATTCTCCGCTCTTCCCACTTTAGAACTCATTTCCTCTTCCCATGCATCCTTGGGAAGATCCATTGTTTTGGCCAAATCCTCGCCCAGAAAATCAGACAAACTTTTGCTTACAAGCAGCAGCTTATCCCCCTCTTCCAAAAATCCCGATATTAGCTGGCCTTCTGAACCTGCGGCAAGAAGCGAGGATAACTTATCCCCTCTTTTTAAATAAACTTCCGCCCGGCCCTGTCCCATCAGATACAACACTTTTCCCGACACTGCAGCCAAACACAAATCCCAGCCTCCGGGGGAAAACTCGCCCTCGTTGGAGAATTTTTTGACTCCTTCGGCAAAAGCGGCAGTGAGTTTTTGGGCTGGACTGCCTTCAAAATCAAAGTAAAAATCAGCCAGTTCGGACAGAGCCTGCCTGCCTTTGGTAAAAGCATCGTCGCATGTAAGCTGCAACAAGGCTAAAAAAGCGTTCTCGGAATCCTGGATCTGTGAAACCACTTGAGCCGCTTGCTGGTCCGTATTTAAGCCGATGACTTGAGCTACACTAATTTTCATTATAATATTCCCCAGGCCAGTATTATTAAACCTATAGCCACTCCGGCATGTAAAATAGAAAAAGCCGAAAGCCAGGGGGAAACTCTGGTCATTACAGTTTTACTCATTAAACTTACTTGTCTTAAAACCATCAAGGCAAATATAGCGTAAAAGGCTAAAATAATCAAAGTGGCGGTTTTTAAAAACACCAGCACTGCCTCCTGTTCGAAAAAATTAAAAGGGGTGGCCGTCGGCATGTCGATCTCCCCTCCCGTAGAGTTTATGTGCTTCATCCAAAATAAAATCAGCCACATGATGGGGCCGTGGCACGGATTTTAAATCTATGCTGGCTGCGGCGCCGGCAGTTTGAATATAAACATCACCGTAGTGGAAAATGGCATTTAATATTCCTCCCATGGATGAGGAGGTATCTTCAATGTTGCGAAGCGGGGCCACATCAATATTTTTAAAAAGAATGGCGTGAAAGTCAACATCAACCACATTTTTATTAGTCACAATGTAGACATTAAAATACCAGTGCAAAAAGCCCTCAAAAGCAATGGTTAAAATTAGCAGGTAGTTGACGATCAAAAACACTATCTTAAAAGTTTGGGGGACGGCCAAAAGGTTTAAGTTTAAAAATGATAAAATTTTCGGCATGAAAAAGGGGAAGAAAAAAAGCGCTACTGCCGGGATGATCCAGGCTAAATTGGTGACGGGATGAGCCCGCAATAAAAGCAGAATTTTCTCCTCCGGATCCTGACCTTCAAAACGGCAATTTTGCGGATTTTCCACATAAGAGGAAAACATGGCTCAAGTATACTACTTTGTCTCCACATTAAACAGTGGTCCCACAATCTGGATATTGGCCGGGGCCCGCAGATTAAAGAAGTTTTTAAATTCGCTCCCATTAAAGGTTTCTGATCCTCTGTCCCCGGAAACAGTCACCGAAGTAGTCATGCCCGATCCAAAATCCGCAGATACGGAAACTCCGGAAACACTGTTAAAAGGGTTTCCTCCTCTGCTTTTCAGCTCCTGTTTCACTCTTGATCCATCCCAAGTCTCATTACCTTCAGGGTTGGGTTTATCGGTCTGATAAATATGTGGGGAAACCCCGGAATCTTGCTTCACCAGCATGATGACATTAGCAATGTCTGCTACTTCTTCGAATTTTAGCCAAGCGGATTTGGCATACTGGCTTCTTACTCCCTGCGCCGCATAAAAACAGGGCGAATCCCGGTCATAAGCTTTTGAGAAAAGATCGCTGAAACTACCTATATCCCCGTTTGTATCCCTTGATCTTTTGGTAAAAGAAGTGCCCGATCCCCATACATCTGCGGATGAAAAAGTATAACCTCCGTCTGTTGACGAATACCAGGCTTTAACCACTGATCCGCCTGAAATCATTGTTTTCCCATTGGTTTCATTAACGGCCCGCTCCCAGTTGCCTCCTTTATTGCCGCCTTTGTAAACCTGACACTGTTGGGTGGTGCAAATTTCCCCTGCCCCATTGTTGGTGTAAGCCAGGGCATAAGATCGGGCAGCAATGGCTTGAGCTTTTAAGGCCTCTGTCGGAAAAGAATCCGGCATCTCGTAAATTCCCAAAAGATAAGTTTCCAAAGGCATAGAACCGTATCCTTGAACCGATATGTTGATGTTTGGCCGCTGTTCAAAGGAAAAATCCTGAAAGTACGAGCGCAAAATATCCTCATGATTTGCTCCGGCATTGGCCCGGCCGTATGCTCCGTACTGGTTCATGCCAACGCGATGGGGAATGCCAAAAGTGAAAAAAGCAAAAGCCGGAGAAAAGCCCGGATCCAGTTTTCGATCATCCGTACAAAAAAGCGGCCCTGCCCCCAAAGAGGTGGGAAGATTCAAACTGGCCTGACGCTGGGCAATAATGGCCTGCTGGCGGGCAGATAACTTCGCAATTTTACTTGACAGTTCGGCCTGGTATTTTTTGGCTGTGGTGATTTCCCCTCCCAAAAATTTGGCATTTTTGTCAACCTCGACCTGAAGTCCGGCTATGACAGACTTGTCTTTTTCCAGTTTGTCTTTTTGGGTCAACAGGTCCAACATTTCACTAGTGACGGCGGTAATGATCCGGCGATCCTCCCTGGCCACAGACTGGCGGAAGGACAGCTCCCTAAAAAGATCCCCCGATTGAAGGGAAGAAAGGATCACCAGTAAAGGGTCTGCCAGGTAGGAGCGGATATAATAGGAGCGGACTCTTTTATCAAGAAGGGCCTGCTGCAAAGCTAATTTTTCTTCCCTGATTTCCAACTGCCTTTGTTTGTTTTGGATGTTTAAAGATAAATTTTCGAGCTGAACTTGGATTTGGGCCAGCTGGCGCTTTAATGAATCAAGCTGACCTTCCAGGGGGGTGGTAGCTTTAACGGAAAGCTCCCGGGCCTTGTTTAATTCATCAATCTGTCTTTGCAAGTCCTCAATTTCATCGGCCCGAACCGTTGGTAGTAAGTAGTAAGCAGTAAGTAGTAAGGATAGAGCAATTAAAAATACTGCTATAAACTTCTTGACAAACATGTTCTTAATTTTACCATCGCCAGCTACTAACTACCAGCTACTAGCTACAAGCTTTTCTTTATGCTAAGCTAAAAGTAATGTTCAAAATAATCCTAGCTATATTGTTACTTTTACATTTATTATTTTTACCGCCTTTCGTTTATGCCGTTGATGTTAAACCCTGTTCTAACCTTAATACAGGAATTACTCTTACATCTAAACCTTTTTTTGTAAATTCAGACCCTATGCTCTTGACATTCGACTTAACTTCCGGAGGGGCTCAATATATTCAGGGCAATGGACCCTACATTAGGTATAGAACGGATATGTTTGGTGTGGATTGGGGATCAGAATATATTCAAATTAACTCTGACCAAACTAGCTTTCAAATTAAGATACCTAAAACGTCCGAAAATGGGGTATTGTTTGAGAGAGGAGAAAAAAATGGAAAGATTGAAATAAGTAAAACCAGTAGCGATAAAGATTTTAGTCCATATTGCACAGATATCAAATTCCAAGTTGGAATTCTGGGAGGCCAGTGTCTTATAAACCCTTCTCTCCCCACAAAAGTTCAACCTAATGCTTTAATACCTATCAGATTTTTAGGATCAGAAAATCAAACCTATCTTATTTTAGTAGGAGGAAAGAATCTGGTTGAAAAAAAAATAACTACCGATGAACATGGACTCGGCGAATTCGTTGATATTCCGATAGATGGAAATCCTGGAGAAATAAAAGAAATCAAAGTAGCTAGTACAGATACGAGTAGTAAATATAACTCTTGTGGCGGTTTGATAACATTAGATGTCAACGCTCCTTCGCCATTACCTATCCCGTCAGGCTCTATAGATCCTGGTATTATTACACAACCAAAAAAATGCGGCGATCAAGGTGTAATTTGCACTTCTGCAGTAAGTTTGAGTTGTGATCCATCTAAGCCTTCCATTAAAACTGCTATTGGGTGTATTCATACGGAGCCTGCGGATTTGATTGCGGATGTATTGAAGTTTGCTCTGGGGATAGGGGGAGGTTTGGCCTTTTTGATGATGCTACTCGGAGCATTTCAGATGCTCACCTCTGCAGGCAATCCGGAAACCCTGCAGGCAGGAAGAGAGAGATTAACTTCCGCCATAATTGGACTGTTGTTTGTAATATTTGCAGTACTGCTTTTGCAAATCATTGGCTTTGATATTTTGGGAATACCGGGATTCGGACGATGAAACTAGAGTCACTATGAAATTAGCTATTCAACTACCTGGTTTTGGAAACATTCCTCAACCTTCTCCTGTGGGAGAAAAGTTCACCGATCTGGGTTCTTTATTATCAGCTATTTTAAACATTGCCTTTTATCTGGTGGTTTTTATGGCCTTTTACTGGCTGGTATGGGGAGCCTGGCAGTATATTATGGCCGGAGGGAATAAAGAAGGTTTGGCCAAGGCCAGGGCCAGAATCAGATGGGCCTTGATTGGGCTGTTGGTCACCTTGATAGCCTATTTTGTGGCCAAATATGCCGGGGAAATCTTTACTCCAGGCAGAGGAGGAGTACCATTCTAGAAATTTGAAATTTACAATTCGAAATTTGAAATCAAATTTAAATGATGAAAATATTAAACAAAAAATATGATCTGGAAGAAAGAACTGCAACATTTGCAGAGAGTATAATTGAACTTTGTAAAAATGTTCCTAAAAATGTAGTTACTATACCTATAGTAGATCAACTCCTAAGAGCCGGAACAAGCATAGGCGCTAACTATTGTGAAGCAAACGGAGCAAGCAGTAAAAAAGATTTCAAAAACAAAATTTTTATTTGCAAAAAAGAAGCAAAAGAAACAAAATATTGGCTAAGATTGCTTGCAAAAGCAATTAATGAGACGAGAGAGGCGTGCAGAAAATTATGGCAAGAAGCACAAGAATTGACCTTGATTTTTTCTAAAATAGCATTTAGTACTAAGTAATTTACTTATTGTTATTTAAACATTTAAAATTGAAATATTAAAATTTGAATGAAAATTAAAAATTTAAAATTAAAAATTTATATTCTCGTCACCAGTTACCTGTTAATGGTTATTCCCGTTCTTGCCCAATCTCCCATTCCCATTGGTGAAAAATTCGGCTTTGGCAATATTACTTCTTTGGGCGAGGCCACATCAAAGCTGGTCACTCCGGCCTTTTCGATAACAGCAGTAATGGTCATCATGTATTTTCTTTTTGGGGCTTTCCGGTATTTGCGGGCAGGAGGCAATAAAGAAGAAATGGAGGGAGCCAGGCAAATGATAACTCATGCCATTATCGGCTTTTTTATTTTAATGTCTGCCTTTTTGGTGTTACAATTCTTACTATCCAGTCTTTTTGGGATAACCGGATTCCAAATCATCAGGTAGTTGTTGGCGGTCTAGGAGGGACTGGTCTCAAAGGATCATCATCAGGAGTTACATCTACATCAGCGTCTCCACCGCCTCTTCTAAATAAACCCAGAATTCTGCCCCTGTTTAACCAACCTACCACGGCTGTAACAAGCGCGGCTACTCCTCCCACCCAAGGGACTAACCCGCCTATATCCAAACCGCCTGTCGGATCATGTTCTTCCTTGGGTTTGGGCCCGGCCGGTCTTGGGGGAAGAGGAAAGGGAGTAGGTGTAGCTGGTCTTAATTCTGCCTGGGCTGTGGCAGTCCCCCACCTATCTGCAATCTCTTTTATAGCAGCTTGCTCAATCCTCTGTCTTTCTAGCTCTTGAGCAGTAGGGGTAGAAGTAGCCGGAGGCGTACCCATAACTTTATCTATTTCCCTGCGAACAGCAGCTTCGGTTGCCCGCAGATCTGCTAGTTGTCTTGCCCTTTCAAGCTGTTTGTTTAAAGCTGTAATAGTCGCTTGTTTATTAACTATTTCTATATCCGGGGTAGGCGTACCTGTAGGAGTAGGCGTTCTGGTGGGAGTGGCTGTAGCCGTAGGAGTTTCCGCATTAACCGTTTTTACACCTTGCTCTAATGCTAAACCCATAACTGTAGTTACTAAAACAGTACCTCCAATACGTATTGCCCTTGATTTAAGCTCGCTTTCTCTTTTCATAATTTTATCTATCATACCATAATCTTATCTATTTATCAAACCTATAATAGAATTACATTAACTAGTTGTTGCGCTTTGTAAATTAATGATAATATATTCTTGTATGATTAAAAAACTTTTTCTTTTGATCTTTATTTGTCTGTTTTTCGGGATCAAC
The DNA here is from genome assembly GCA_964625535.1 of uncultured Gammaproteobacteria bacterium. Lineage (GTDB taxonomy): Bacteria > Patescibacteriota > Microgenomatia > Daviesbacterales > UBA10151 > UBA9644. The sequence continues at coordinate 43,241 of CAZVEX010000005.1, read as the reverse complement.
GCTAACGTAGTATTGGCTCATCATATAAAAGAACCGGGTTTCTGTTTTATAAAAGATCCCAATGGGCATTGTGAAGCAGGGTTGGTTTGTAAACCCCTCACGGCTGATCCTAGTCGAGGTACTTGTGAAAAATCAGAAGTTGGTAAGTCCTTCGGCACTATCAATCCTCCTCCGGAACTGTTACCCTTTACCTCCCCTGATCCCACAGGAGCCGGGGGGATCAGCAGGTTTTTGTCCAATCTGGTAGGTTTAATTTATGCAGCTGCCGGGGTAGTGTTAATTTTCATGCTGCTTTGGGGAGGATGGGACTGGATGACCTCGGAGGGGGACAAGGAAAAACTGGATTCGGCCAGAAAAAAAATCATTAATGCTGTGGTGGGAATTTTGCTTTTGGCTATTACCTTTGCAGTTATCCAGGTTTTGGGACAATTTACCGGCTTTAAGTTTTTTGAAGGTCAAAAGTGATGCTTGACAAGTAAATAGTTTTGTGAATAAGATTAGATTATGAGTCCGGCTCCTACCATTACTATTACCCCTCCCCAAGGTAAAGGTTATGCCAGTTTGGGCGAGTTTATCAGCAATTTTCTATTGCTGGCTTTTAGTCTGGGACTGCTGGTAGTTCTGGTAATGCTAATCTGGGGAGCGTTTGAATGGATTACTTCCGGCGGAGACAAAGAGGCCGTCAGCAAGGCCAGAAATAGAATTATCAATGCCTTGATTGGCTTGGCTGTTTTGGCTGTGGCTTTTGCCCTGGCCAGAGTGGCCGGACAATTCACAGGATTGAACATAACCAACATTGTTATCCCCACCCCCAACCCCAGCCCCTCATAATTGATCTTTATACCCTATTAGTGCTAACCTTAATATATGCTCAATCCTTCACCTGCCGGTTTGCAACAAATTGAAGAGGTTTTTTCCAAAGGCATTTCCGTCATAGTAGGATTGGGCTTTATTGCCTCTTTGGTCGTGCTTACCTGGGCCGGAATCAAATATTTAACTTCAGGCGGAGAACCCAAGGCTATACAAGCTGCCCATTTAACTGTCACCTGGGCTTTATTGGGGATACTTTTTTTGGCCATAGCCTGGATAATTCTGCAGCTTATTGAAGCGGTGACCGGAGTAAAAGTAACATTTTTTGATATCAGAGCGCTTTGCGGAGGAGCGGGCTTGCCATGGTGCCAACCCAACCCATAAGGCTAGTCGAAGTGTTGCAAATAAGAAAAAATTGTTTTAGTGTTAAAATATGACTTTAGACTTTAGAATTCAGAATTTAGAATTCAGAATTAAGATTTTTTTAAGCTTTATTCTTACTGCCTTATTCTTACTGCTTGTACCTACCGCTTTTGCCCAAACCCTTCCTTCGTCAGGGCAAGCCTCCACCTACAACCTACCAACTACCGTTTCTCCTACTTCCCCCATTTACACCGATCTTTTGGTCCATAATTTATTCCATACATTCTCCTGTCTGTCTGTTGGTTCATCGGTGATTGGCCAGCCCTGTTTAAGTTATCAGGTTACCAAAGATGCCCAAGGGGCCATACAGTCGGTGCCGGTTTTATCCCGGGTTAATCTGGGAGGAGGGGCACTGGGAGCCACCACTTCTTTGATCGGCGTTTTATATGCCAACCCGCCTGTTAGGACGGTTGATTATTTGGCATCGGTGGGACAGGGGTTGGGAATTATCAAAGAGGCTAAAGCTCAGGTGATCGGGTCAGGAGCCCAGGTGTTAAACCCGATTTTAACTTTGTGGCAGGTATCCAGAAATATCTCTTATGTATTTATGATCATTATTTTTGTGGTGATAGGACTCATGGTAATGTTTAGAAACAGAATCAACCCCCAAACAGTCATTACTGCCCAGGCCGCTTTACCCGGCCTGGTAATTGGCCTGATCTTAATCACTTTTTCCTATTTCTTGGCCTCTTTAATTTCTGATACAGCCTTTATTGGTACTAATATAGTTGGGGCTTATTTTTCTACTGTCAGAGGTACCCCTCAAAACTTAGTTCAGGATTTAGATTCCCCGGATCCTAACACCGGTCGCAAACCAAATCTTATCAGTATCTTTAGTAAATTTGCCACAGTAGCTAATAAAGAAAAGGTAACTGAGGTATTAAATTCTTTCTGGGATGATATTCATAATGATGCACAGCGCCTTTTGGTAACACTGGCAGCCTTAGTTAGTGCACAAATAACCGGTCAGGCTTTTGAGTGGCTCAAACTTATACCTAAATTTGGTGAAGGTATAATTGCAGCCCTACAAGGCTTAGCCGTTCTTAATACAGCTACAGGACCTATAGGACCCACAGCAATAGTAGGTGCGCTTTTTGCTTTGGTTGTTACAGCCATATTGTTATACGCCATGTTTAAACTGTTAATGCGCTTGATCAACGTTTATTTAACCATCATATTTTTAACAATCACTGCCCCGTTTCAATTTTTGGCAGCAGCCCTTCCAGGCAGACAGGGGATTGCCACCAGCTGGATATTAAATATGCTGGCTAATATTTTGGCATTCCCCGCTGTGATAGCTGTATTTTATTTTGTGGCTTTTATGCTGGGTTCTGCAAATGGTCCGTATGGTCCATTTAAAGTATCTGATTCAGGTGGAGCTACGGTCAGTAATGGTTTAGTTTCTACAGTGGGGGCTCAAGGCCCTGTCGAGATTACAGGAACTTTTACCTTTCCTCTTTTTGGCGGAATGGGATTGGATTTCATCAAGCTGCTCCTGGCTTTTGGAGCATTAGTTGCCACCCCAGCTATTCCAGATATTCTTGCCAGAACTATTGGCAGAGTGGGAGTAGCTGGACAACTGATCGGCCAGGAAATTTCAGGGGGGATTGCCGCCGGCAGAGGATACGGCCAACAGGCCCAGCAGGGAGTTGGCGCTGCCAGCGGCAATCTTGCCAGAGCCAGAGGGTTATTTGGAACACCTGCATACATGCCAACGGGGTTTGATCCGAAAACAGGCCAACCAACAGGCTGGACATATAACCCACTTCAATACCAACCTAGTATAAGAGAGAAATTCAAAATTTATTCGGATGCTAGCAGCGGAAAAATTAAGCCGTATAAACAGGGAGGATAAATTTCGGCGCGCTTCTAATTATTCATTTTACTGTCTAACCAATCCCATCCAGTTACTTGTGCCGGGCTCTTCCCTGTTCCCGCAAATTCCTCAACCAACCTTGGATAATCAGCTAGAGGATTATCCAATAATGCATAATACCTGGCCGTATCAGGGTATAAAGCTTGTCCCGCTGGAGACCTTATAAATCTGGCATACCTATAGTGAAATATCCTGTTTGTGTGTCTTGATGAACCTGAATCTCTCATCTCATCAATTTTAGGATTAAAATCACCCTTCTTGGTAATTTTACCGGTCTTCTTGTCCACCAAGTCCTCCTTTAGAAAAGTATCTATACCTTCCAGCCATAAAGGAGCACGTTCTCCCCTCATAAAAGATCCTAGAACCGTGTTTCTTTGCTGGAGAACTTCCTCTCTATTTAATGAATCTCTGGAACTAACAAGATACTGCTCATATATATCTTCACGGGTTGATGGTCCAGGTTGAAGTTCTCCAGTTATCACAACCTGCTGATAATGCTTCTTTAGGTTTACATCAGCTTCATTGTTAAGTTTTCTACCCAACCCTTCTTTAAGTCTCTTCTCCTGTGGGCTATACCAGTCAGCTATACTCTCGTACACATCCTGGGCTCCATCTATTTGATTAACCCACTTATCCATGGCAAACTGTCCAACCATCTTGTACTTTTCATATCCCATCATTCTGAAAACATCCAGCGCTCCTCCCGGTGCCCCCCACATTTCAGACATGGAAGCAAAGGGTAAAGGTATAAAGGGAGTAAAAATCCTAAGTCTTCTCACTCTAGAATCAGGCCACAGGGCAGCTTCGGCTCTAATGTGAAACCACTGCTTAGTAGAACCGCCATGATCCTGCAAGATATAAGCAGTGCGGTTTTTAACACGGGAAGCGTCTTCAGGGAAAAAATTCATATACAGCTCGTCCCCAATTCTCCAGTGAGCTTGATATGACTCCTCTACAGCAGCCAGGCCAACCACAGCTTCTAAGCTTTCTAAATCAAAATGGCCAACGCGTTCCAGAGTTGGATCAACTATTAAAAGCTGGACTGCATGAGGCGGTGCATCTTCCGGTCGCAACTGGCCGTTTTTGATTCTTCTGGCAGCATCAAAAGATTCGGGGCTTAAAACCAATCCTGTATCTTCTTCCTGATAACCCCAATAAGGATGACCTGTCCAGCGGGAATAAGGATGAGAGGGAAAGCGGTGAGTGATCGCATCAAAACCTATATGCACCTTCTCCGGCTCACCCTGTACTATCATTTTGCCGGTCTTAGGATCTATAGTCCCTCTGGGTATTTTAAGTAGCATTGGCTCTGCTTTATCAAAATTATCAAAAATAATACGATTAGTTTGGGTAGGCGCGACGGGATTGCCCTCTTGATCTACAGGTCTCCCTCTTTCATCTATTTTGACAAAAAACTTATCATAAATAACAGCTTTGTTATCTCGATCAAACTCCAAACCAACAGGCCTACCATCATCATCAAAAACTAAGATTACTTCCTCGCCTTTAGAGTTATAACCCAAAATTCTTGGGTTTTCAGGAGGCGCATATCTAAACCTTTCTATCCTTTCTACTGGGTCGCTTTCACTTTTACTAAGATCTTGACCATATTTGCTATAACCCAAAGTATTAGGATCTACAGGCTTACCATTCCTGAGTAGGGTAAAATCCCATAGCTTTGCATCATATCCATAGGTTTTTAAAGCCCAGGTAGCCATTCTCCTAGCTTGGTCTACCCTATATTTCAATTCGGCTGCAGGCAGGTCGCCATAAGTAGCTTTGGTCCAATTTTCGGCAAAATGGACAAATTTTTCCGCCCAATGAACCGGGATATAATCAACCACTGGCTGGCCCTGCAAATCTCTCATGACAGTACCATCTGGTTTGCTTCTCTCTACCAGGAAAACACCTCCACCCCTTTTGGCTTTTTCACCCATTGCTCCATACAGCTCATAAGCCAAAGTAACAACATTTTTGGCCTCCTCATACATGATTTTGTCTTCTCCGGTTAATTTATCGGGGTCATTGCCTGCTGCCAGATACTGTTGAATCCTGCTGGCTCTATCCAGTCTTTCCCAGGCTTGCAGCTGTGATAAGGCAATTGGGGGACGGGGCAATGCATTCTCTTTCCAGTCATTATAAATTTGTAGCCTTTTTCCGCTTAATTCAGGCTGCTCACCTTTATCAATCTGTGCTTGGACCCATCTGGCGAACTTGATGTTTTGTTCTTTTTCCTGGATAGATTTAATCAGATCGCCTGATTTCCAATCCTTATAAAATTGTGTTTGTTCTGGTGTTAGTGGCCCGATAAAAGCCTGTTCATTAACCAGCTTTGCAAACTTAATATTTCGTATGAGGGGGTGTGCTTCCAATTGTCTAAGAAGTGCTTCCTGCTCGGCCGGATCAAACCCCTCATACAAGTTTTCAAAATACTCATCTGATTTAAACTTGGTTATTTCAGCCAAATTTCTCTTATACATATTACTATCCAGAATTTGTTCAGCATCATCAGGATGATAACCTTTCATAGCAATACCCATTATCTGTGCTGTTAATATTGCCAATTTTTGCTTTTGCAGATCATCCATTTCGATAGCATTGCGTTCTCTACCCATTAACTGCCCTCTTGAGCCATGAGGAGAAAACAATAGTTCATTAGTGATATCTTTATCAAATTTATGTAAAACTACAGGTAATATGCCTCTGAATGCTTTGGCCAGCTGAAGCATTCTGTCAGGACCTTCGTTTTTTGCTGCAAACTGCCAAAAAGCCTTGAAGTTGGCAGCCTTATATTGTTCATTGGAAAAATCAGCGCCTATTACCCCCATTAAAATCTCCAGCAGCAACCTTAACCCTACTGTATATTCTTGTGCTTCAGGGCCTGCTCTTTGACCGGCAGCAGTTAAAGCCTCTTTAAATCCGTTTACTTTTTGGAAAAGATCCTCAGGATCTTTTCCAAGACCTGTTCTCATCCACCGGATAAAAGTTTCTATTGCTCTCTGGAATTGCTGCGGAGTTCTGGCAGATACTTCAAAATAATTGGCCCAGGTCGGACGCCAGAAGATTTCTCCTTCAGCAGCCAACCTTCTAAAGGCTACAGCACTTTCCGACCCAACATCCCCTATATTGAAGTCGAATTCACCTTCGATACCCGGAGGTTGCATCAATCCTCCACCTGTCAACAACAGGTCAAATCTGCCAACTCCCAGCTCAATATAGGCTTCCAATCCCCCTTCTAATTTGCCTATTTTTACTAAATCTACTTTCGTTGAATCAGATCGCTTCAATGTTTTCAGAGCTCTTTCTGCTGATCTAACCATGGCTGCCCGGGCTTTTTCTACCCTGTCCATAATCTCATCCTTATCCATTCTTCTCCTTGCTCCTCTACCATCTTCCTCCGTCACCATTTCCATACCCTGCATTATTTGGGCATAAATGCTTTTCAAAGAATCATCTACGCCGTTTACAAGCCCCATTCTCCTCATCTCATTAAAATATCTGCTTACTTCACCTTCAGAATTACGCGAACTCTGATAACGTTCAAACACAACTTTAAATGGTTGTAAATCGGTTAGTTTGTCTTCTGGTTGTTCCAGCACTTCAGGAGTAATCTTTATCGGCTCAAAATCTGCCGGGGTAAATGGTTTGCTTTCATATGATCTTTTGTTATCCAAAGATTCCAGATATTTCCAATATTTAAAAAGGTCGTTGGAATATCGCTCAGTTTCACCACCATCATATTTTAGCTCCGTCGGCCAAGCCTCAATTATGCTAAGTTGTTCTACAGTATCCCACATTTCAGCTCTAAACTCCGGACTCCACAGTACTTCTAAATGCCCCTCCCAATCAAATCTTCTGAATCCTTCTGGGGGTTCAAGTGGTTCTTCCGGGCCTCTACCGCCGGGGCCGTCAGAACCCCTACCTCTTCCTCCTTCTCCTACCGCTGCTGTTCCACCCCCATCCGCAGATGGTTGAGTTTCTGCATCTTCGGGAGGGACATCCCCGAGGGCAGATAAATCACGGGGGGTTCGGTTTAAAAATCTTTCAACTCCGGCAGCCGTATCCGGCGCATCTGCGGGTGAGAATGTCTCCCCTTCGGGAGCTTGAACCGGCGCTTCTGCTGTTTCTGCCATAATTATTTCTTTACTCATTTTAGTGTATGGTTTTTGTGAACTAATTGTCAATTTCTGCGACAAGTTTACACTGAGCGCAAGCGAAGTGCTTGATTTATTCCTTACAAAATCCTGACGGAAATGAGGTTGATTTTACGAGCATTGCCTAACAGCCGGACAAACCGGGCATTTTTCTCCCGGCCTGACCACACAATTAATCAAGGCTCCGCAAGCTCCACAGCGAATACAAAACCATTCACTCTTTCCCCCTCCTCCGAAACCGGAAAAACCTGAACCTAAACTTATTCCACTCAAAACCCTCAACCCTGAAGATCCCCCTGGCGGACAACCTGCTCTGGTCAAAAGATAAGCAATTTCTCTATCAAAATTATCCTCGTGATAAGATGCGGAAGGCTGGGGGGAATGAAAAGCGATCATTCGGTCAGGATTTTTACTTTCTAGATATATTCTTGCCATAATCAGGACTGCTTTTCCCATCCTGTTAATAATTGCCTGCTGAACACCTTTTTCGTTAACTCTTTCCTGATTATCCAAAATAAACTGCCTGAATCCAGCAAGACATTTTTCTTCCTCGTCGGTTAATTCCAAAATCTTATCAAATCCTCTGATATCGGCTCTGACCTCTGCTATGGATCGTGTTTCTATGCTACCGTCTTGCTGACGCAATCTGAAATCGCTGCTACCTCTTCTCGCAAGTATTTTATCTAAAACATACTCAAAAGGAGTCATATCCGAGCGGGGAAAGGCAAATAAGATCGGGTTTCTGACAATATTGGCAAGTCTTTCCAGTTCATCTGCATCGCTGAGCTTTTTTGTCACTCCCAAATCCGCCATCACCATTTCTGCTTGCTGGTACATTAAATCCAAAACCAGCGTACCTCCTTTTAACAAACCGTTTTGATTTTTCCAAAAAATCATTACTTCGGTATTTAAGTGAGACAACCTTTGACCATGTTCACCTACAAAACCATTTAAACCGGCGGGACTCATCAAGACCATAAAGGAGTTATTAGGAGCATCAAGTAAATCAGCTTCGATTTTTTGGGAGGCTTGTAAAACAGCGCCTTTTCTTTCCTCGGCTGTGATGGCATCAACCACCGGTCTACCATTATTACCCACCAGCCTTCTTTGCCCTTTATACTCATCAAATCTGTTGGTATGCACTAAAAAGGGTTTTTGTCTGGTAATCTCATTATAATAAGCCACAATGTTGTTGACAATCTCGCCTGCTGATGCGTTGACTGCTTCAGATAAATTATTCCCGTTTTCTAAACCTGCGTTGATATCGTATATAAAACGTTTTATTTCCTTGGCTGAATCCCACTTGGCTTTTCTTAACTGGTGATTGATAACCAAGCCGGTTGCTAGCTCTACTGGTTGATACTGCGGTTCCTGAACCTCTGGAGGGGGTAAAATTCGCTCAATTGGTCTGGCAATGACTATTGTATCTTCCCAATGAAAGTTAGGGTCATAATGACCACCGGCTAAATCTTTTGGGGTGGTTGAAAATTGAGGCGCTTCTACTAGCATATTGCTCCTGCTACGGGATCTAAAATGTGGTCGGTCTCCGGACTAATCCAGTATCTCTGGAATCACCGTTGCGGCACAGTCTCTGACTTACACAGAGTTCCCTTTTTGTTCCTTCTCCGATATACCATCGGAGTGAAACACCACACTTTCAGGATATCAGGAAAACTGATGATGTCAACCCACTAAATATTGTATCAGTACATTGTAGTTACTCATATAATGGTTGAAATTGCCATTTTTTGACCTATTTTGTACCCCTAGACTATAGTATTTTCACGAGGTATAAAGAAGTTCAGCTATGGAGCCGCATCCTATTCCGCAAAATGTCACCTCTTTTCAATTCCACCTGGTAGGGGATATGACCCTAAAACAGTTTTTGTATTTGGCCGGGGGCGCGGGGTTTGCCTATCTTATATTTGTGACTGTGGCCAAGGATTACCCCTTAGTAGCCTGGCCGCTGATTATCATCTCCAGCCTGTTGGGTTTGGCCTTTGCCTTTTTGCCTTTTGCCTCCCGCCCCCTGGATTACTGGGTGGCCACTTTTTTAAAAACGATTTATTCTCCCACAAAAAGGTCCTGGAAAAAAATGGGTCAGGGTTTTCGGGAAAATCCGCTTTTTAAAAGCCGTTATGTGATGTATGTTGCCAGTCTGGGACCCCAGCCGGTCAAAGAATCTGCTCCCCCCGCTCCGCCCCCGCCATCTCTACCATCTCTTCCCACAACCGAGGATCTTGGCAAAACAGTCGATCTGGCCAGACAGGCCCAAGGGCTGCAGGTGAGAATTATCCAGGCGGAGCGAGCTTTGCACCAAATCCGGAATGAAGCCACCAAACCCTCTCCTGTACCCATTGATTACAGCCAGCAGGTCAGTGAGATCATGTCCGAACTGCAAAAACTGGTGTCTCAGGCTTCACAAATAAGAAGCCGGCTTGATGAAGTTAAGCCTCCCCCTCCTCTGCCCCCTCTCCCAATAGAAAAAGTCAAAGTAGTCATTCCTGTCAAACCCAAACAGGCTCAAGTTGCCCTGACCACCTTTCCCAATGTAATAAACGGCATTATTAAAGATCTTGCCGGGAATTACCTGGAAGCGGTGGTAACGGTTATTTATGATAAAGAAGGCTTACCGGTCCGCGCGCTAAAAACCAATAAGCTGGGCCAGTTTAGCGGTTCAACTCCACTGCCCAACGGCACTTATACCCTGGAGCTGGAAAAGGAAGGATATAATTTTGATGTCTTGCAGGTAGAATTGGGCGGTCAGGTTTTACCGCCTTTGATAATAACAGCTAAGGCGGCAGGGAGTTCATCATGAGCACAACCCAGGAACATTTGTTAATTAGCGATATTAAAGACAATATACTGCTTTTAAAAGACGGCGGCGGCGCCCTGGTAATGCAGGTTTCCGCAGTTAATTTTGGCCTGTTATCGGAAAGAGAACAAATAGGGATTATTGCCAGCTTTGCCCAAATGTTAAATTCGCTGTCCTTTGCCATTCAGATTGTGATCCAGTCGGAAAGACTAAATATCAGCTCATATCTGAACCTGCTGGATCATGCCCAAAAAGCCCAGACCAACCCACTGCTTTCGGCTATGATGACATCGTACCGCCAGTTTATCCAAACCACCATTAAGGAAAACGAGGTGTTGGATAAGAAATTCTACGTGGTCATTCCTCTGTCCAAGCTGGAGCTGGGGATTATCCCTACCAGAGAAGCCTTATACCAAAAAGTCAAAACAGTGCTTCTGCCAAGGCGCGATCAGGTTATCAGACAGTTAAACCGTGTTGGCCTAAAAGCCACCCAGCTTCAAAGCAAGGAACTACTGGAGCTTTTTTACAATGCTTACAACGGTAGTGGAGAAGAATTTACTCCGCTGCCGCAACCGGTCAAACTCAATGCTCCTAAACCGATTGTGTCCACTCCTACCCCGCCGCCTGCTGTCCAAGAAAAACCTGCCATTAATAATCCTCCTCCGTTAAGTAGCCAGATTGTCAAAACCCACCCTTTTGTGGTGGAGGAACTGGAGGATGCAATTTGAAATTTAAAATTATGAAGTTACCCAGCTTATTGAAAAATACAAAAGTTCAGGAAGAAAAAATTCCTCCCCAGTTAACTCTGGAGGATGTGGTGTCTCCGGCTGAAATAGAGGTTGACTTTAATAATTTAAGAATCAATAACCGCTATTTTCGCACATATTTTGTCTCAAATTATCCCAGGTTTGTGGAATCCAATTGGCTGGAACCGCTAATTTCTTTTGACCATTCCCTGCTTATTTCCATGTTCATCTATCCCTCGCCTTCATCCGGAGTGCTGGATGAGTTGAAAAGAAAAATTGCCGAAATGGAAGCCACCATTCAAACCGATCTTGAGCGAGGTAAAGCCATTGACCCGGCAGTGGAGGTGGCTTTGGAAGATGCCCGCTCTCTGCAGGATCAGCTGGTCAGGGGCGCGGAGAGGTTTTTTGATTTTGCCTTGTATGTGACAATACCTGCCTCCTCTCTTGACGAACTGCATAACACCTCCAGACTAATAGAATCCACTCTGGCTTCGCTCTCCATTACCACCCAACCCACCACTTTGCAAATGGAAGACGGCTTTAAATCAACCTTGCCCCAGGGCGCAGACCTTTTAAATTTTACTCACAATATGGACACCACTTCCCTGGCCACCACTTTTCCCTTTGCTTCCTCCGAACTAACTGCCAATGAGGGAGTGATGTACGGCATCAATGAGCACAATGACTCTTTAATTCTGTTTGACCGTTTCTCCCTGGAAAATGCCAATTCGGTGGTTTTTGCCAAAGCCGGCGCGGGAAAAAGTTATTTTGTAAAATTAGAAGCTTTGCGATCTTTGATGTTTGGCACGGAAATCATTGTGATTGACCCGGAACAGGAATATTTACCTCTCTGCGAAGCGGTGGGAGGAGAATTCATTAATTTTTCCTCTTCTTCTCCGGTTAAAATCAACCCCTTTGACTTGTCCCAAGACACTACCGGCGAAAACCAGCTGGGCAGGAAAATTTTATCTTTGACTGCCTTTTTAAAACTGGTTTTGGGGCAACTTTCCGCGGGAGAGGCTGCCCTGCTGGATCGGGCTTTGAAACAAACTTACGCCTTAAAAGGCATTACCGATGATCCCAAAACCCAACCCGGCACAGGCGGGCCTCCCTTAATGGAAGATTTGTATAAAGTGCTGGTTGGCATGGAAGAACCTGCGGCCATGGAACTGTCGGTCCGTCTGGAAAGGTTTATTAAAGGCTCTTTAGCCGGCATTTTTTCCGCCCAATCCAACATTGACATTGCTAACTCCTTCACGGTCTTTTCCGTCAGGGACCTGGCCGATCAGCTGCGGCCTTTAGCCATGCATATGATCCTGGATTATGTCTGGACTAAGGTAAGGAGCAAGCTCAAGAAAAGAATCATGATCGTGGATGAAGCCTGGTATTTAATGAGAAATGAAGACTCTGCCAATTTTCTGGTGGACATGGCCAAGCGGGCCAGAAAATATTATCTGGGTTTAACCACCATAACTCAAGATGTGGAAGATTTTCTGGGTGGAGATCGGGGTAAGGAAATAATTTCCAACTCGTCAATTCAGGTACTTTTAAAACAGGCTCCTGTTTCCATTGACCTTCTGGCCCAAGTTTTTAATTTGTCCGAGGGGGAACAAAGATTGTTGCTGTCTGAAGGGATCGGTCAAGGCTTGTTTTTTGCTGGCAACACCCATGTAGCCATGCGGGTGGTGGCCTCCCCGGAGGAACATCAGCTCATTACCTCTAATCCGCAAGAAATACTGGCAAGAGGGAACGTTTAGTGATACTTTTATCTTATGGATTATTTAAAGCCTGTTGATTTTATACAGCTTAAAGCATTTTTTAAAGCGTTGCAGGAGAACCGCTTCAATCTAAAACAAATTCCTTCCTTTGTGGTGATGAATGGCGAACGAATACCTATTGATAAAACCCATTGTCTTGATTTGCTTCGTCAGTTCCCTGATCTTCAGGGAAAAGATGATGAGTTCATCACCAAGTATCTGTCAGACCCCAATAAAATAAAACGCCTGCTGGGAAACTTAACTCTTCAACAACAAACCGAAATAACAAAAGTATTGGAGGAAAAGCCGGTTGAGGTAGTTGGTGAACAACCAGCAGGTGCAGAGGAAGTGCCGCCGCCCGCCGGCCCGTCAGAACAACCTGCAGGGGCAGCAGGAGGGTTTCCTGGAATAGGTTTGCCATCAGGTCCTTCCATTTCTTCTTACCGCCGCCCCCGTGTTATTCATATTGTAGAACGCGCCAAATCAGACTTGGTCACTGCCACCAGTACAGGAGCAATCAGAGAAGCCGGGGATGCGTCAAAACTAGTCAGGGCAACCGGCAGCGGAAAAATTGTAGAAAAACCTCCATCAAAAATATGGGTGGCCGAAAAAGGCGGGGTCAGAGAACATGCCATACCGCGAGCTTCCCGGTTTAATTTCCCTACCGGTATCAAATCATTCGGCAAAAATCTGGCTTCCAGAACCGGTGTTTTTATCAAGAGAAATTTAACTGCCATGAGAATTGGGACATTGGCATCAGGGGGAATTGGCGGCATTGCCGGAGCGAGTTTTGGGCCCTTGGGAGCATTAGGGGGAGGGGGCTTGGGAGCGCTGCTGCCCTCATGGATCAGAAGCGGCGGAGCGACTAGGTTTTTTGGGGGGGTGGGCAGTGGAGCCATTAATGCCGGGGCCAGATTGTCCAATTCAGCTTCGCGCCTTTCCATACCCGGCCCGGGCAAAAAGTTTTTAATTTTTGGCCTGCTGGTATTACTGATTTTGGCCTTTTTGGCAATCACCTCCCCCCCTAGCCAAACTACCACCCCTTCACCCGGAGGAGGATCTACCACACCCGTCGCAGATCTTAGCAACTGTAAATTTACCAGATCCGGTAATTCTTTACCGATTAAAAGCTCCAGCCTAATGAGTTGGGTCAATAATGCTGCTGCCCAATCAGGTGTGCCGGCTGCTATTTTGGCCAGTGTAGCCATGCATGAAAGTGCTAATTTGGTGGCTAATGCAGATGATAACCATGATGCCATTAAATCTAATAACTATTGTCAGGAAGGTTCTACTTTCTGCGAAAAATCCGGCCAGTTCTCTCATGATGGAGCATGCACCGGCGAAGAAATAGCCCAGGGTGCCAGAACTGCCAAAGCTGTTGGTCTAATGCAAATAATTGATGTCTATAATCCTGGAAAAAATTTATGCAGTCTGACGGAAAGCTTATCGATTGCTGCTGAAAAATTAAAATCTAATGGTATCACCACCCAACCTACCAAGGATCAAGTTACCACGGCTATTAACAGGTATTATAACAGTTGTGCTTATGGAAACTTTAGTTATTGTGAAGAGACCTGGCAAGATCTGCAAAACTGTCAGGCCTCATCCGCCCCCGGTACAAACATCATTGGCTGCCCTGTAGCAGCCGGTAGAATAACCAACGGATCAAAAGAAACCGGAGGACATTGCAGTCCTTCTTATGTGCAACAATATGGCAGCCAGGGCTGCACCGTGGGGGAAGCCGGCTATACAGGCAGAGATAAGGCTGTGGATATTGTCGGCACATTTCCTTCTGTCTATCTTCCCGTCATCAACGGGAAAGAGGTCACCTGGAATGTGACTGAAGCTTCCAAGACAATATCTGACGCCGAAGGCGGTGGAGAAGATTTTGTGGCTACCACTATTGCCGAGGGAAAACATTATCGCATCCGGTTTGTTCACCTTGAATCTATCCCGCCAGATTTAATATTGGGTTCACAAGCTCAATCAAATAAGCTAATCGGCAAATATTACCAGAGTAACCCTTATGGGGCTCATGTCCATATTACCATCCAAGAAAATGGAGAATTCAAACCGGCAGATACCTATTTTAACCTTTGCCAATGAAAAAAAATATAATATTTATAACGATTATAATACTTATAATTGTTGTGGTCCTATTGGGATCAAGGCAAGGATCAAACAGAACAAAACCAGCTCCTTCTTCCTTGCCGGAAATTCCCAGAATAGTTTCCACCAAACCTGATCCTCTGGACGAAACCATTGTTTCCTCAACCGAGACAATTGAGCTGACATTTTCCAGACCGCTGGAAAATGTACCTGAATTTAAAATAAGAATAGAACCAAAAACAGATTATAGAGTGGAGCTTTCGGGTGACCGTAAAACCGCCAAAATCATACCTGTTAGCCCCTACGAACTGGGCACTACCTATACCCTGTTTATCATGGCGGACAGCAAGTTTGAAGGCGGGGCAAGACTTGTTAGAGAAGAAGTTTTTCATTTCCGCACCATCAAATACCGGGGATTTTAAGACAGACGAACAGGCATAACAATGTATTCCAAGCCTTCTTCTCCCACTGGTTTGATTAAAGCCGGTTGCAGGGCCCCGGAAAATTCAATCATCAGCTGACTGGAAGGAGAAGCGGAAACAACATCTTGTAAAAACCTGGTGTTAAAAGCAACTTGCAAACTATCTCCTTCAACTTGAGCCTCCACCTCGTTTTCCTGACTGCCCACTTCCTTGACCGACGAGGCCAAAGTTAGTTTATTCTCCTGGGAGGTTAAAACCACAATATTGGCCTCGTTTTTGCCAAACACCGCCGCCAGCTTCAGCGCCCTTGAGAACTCGTCTTTGTCCACCAGCGCCCGGCCAACGGTTTGGCTGGGAATAATTTTCTCCCAGGCGGGGAAAGAACCCTCTATCAACCTCGAGGAAACTACTGTTTTACCAACGGAAAAAACTATCTGGTTTTGGTTCTGCGAGGGAGAAATGTTGACTGATTCTGCTTCATCCTCGCCAATAACGCGCAGCAATTCTTCAAATGTTCTTTTGGGGATCAGACTCTTAAACGGCTTGGTTCCTTTAGGCAAACCAACCTGCCTGTGAGCTAACCGGAAACCATCTGTGGCCACAAAATCTATTTTCTCCTCCCCGACGTCTGTCAAAACTCCTGTTAAAACCGGCCGGCCCTCGTCCACTGCCGCAGCAAAAAGGATTTGTCCGCAGCCCAACAATACTTCTTTGGAAAAAGTTATGCCTTTGCCGTCTGTTAAGGGTATGGCCGGGAACTCCCCGGCGGCGATCCCATTTAAGGTGGCTTTGAACTTGCCGCTTGCTACTACTAAAATTTCATTACTTGACTCCATCTCCACCTCGCTTGGCCCCAAGCCGGAAACAACCTCAAGCAATAACTTGGCAGGAATTGTCACTTCCCCTGCCGCTGCTTCTTTTACACGAACAAATTTCATAATGCCGATTTCCAAATTGGTTGCGGCAATTTTTAATTTGCCACCCTCAACAGACAAAAGGATATTTTCCAAAACCGGCAAAGTAGCCCTCACCCCCACGCTGCGGGTAGCAGCCTGCAGCGCAGGCAGCAAATCTTGTTGCAATATTTGGAATTTCATTTCATTCCATACCTTTCCGGGTAGTTACAAACTTGTGCACCTCTTCTTCCGTTACTTTAATCAGCCTAAAATGGACCCTTCCGGCCGCAATTAGGTTTTTAATGTGTTTTTCCTCTTCTGTCAAGAGGGAAGCTCCGGATTTAACCTCTATAAAATCTATCTGCTGGTTATTTTTAATGCCGATAAAATCAATCGGCCAGCCCAAAGGGATGATCCGGTCATAGTCATAACGCAGTTCGGCGTAAGTCAAAAGCTCGGCCATTTTACCTTTTTGGGGGTTAATCGACCCCTGAATAACCTGTAAAACTTTGGCCGGTAAATCCTGCAAGCCCTTATATAAATCAATTAAATCAGAAGGTATGTCTGCCTTGGGTTTTCCGTGTAACCTACCCATTAAATAAACTATGACAAGTCCTGCCAGGATAATTAAAACTAAAATCCAGTTAATGTCCATACTTTTCCACTTTTGTTTTAGAATTATACACTATCTTTTTAATAATAATAGTCATATTTATATGTATGGTGGATATGTGGATAACTTAAAACTTAAAACTTAAAACTTAAAACTTTTTATGTTAATTAGCTGTTTATAATTTGTGGATAACTTGTGGAAAAGACCCAGCGTTGGTGGATAACTTAACTAATTGCTTTTTGCCGGACTTCTATCAGCAGTCTTTGTACTTCTCTATCGGAGTTAACCAGCTGCTTAATTCTGTCTCGGCCGTGCATTACTGTGGTGTGATCCCGCCCGCCCAGGATCTGCCCTATTTTTTCCACTGTCATGTTTAATTCTTCGCAGAGGATATACATGGCGAGATGTCTTGGTAAAACCAGCTCTTTTTGTCTTTTAGGGCCCGCCAGATCTTTCAGGCTTAAATTAAAAAAAGCGCAGATGCTGTCCAGTATTTTTTTGTGGTCAATTTTAAGATTATTTTTAACCTGTTGGGAAAGATAAGGAGCAATATTTTCCGCAGTTGGAGGAAGATTATGGGTTTTAAGAGCCTGCAGAAGCTGGATTAGTTTTCCCTCCAGCTCTCTGATATTTGATTCCATGGAAGAGGCAATCAGTTTTAAGGATTCTTCAGGCAGGCTCTCCCCGCGCTCCGCACACTTGGCTTGTAAAATTGCCACTCTGGTATCAAAATCCGGAAATTGAATATCCACCATTAATCCTCCTGCAAACCGGCTTTTTAAACGATCCTCCAGTTTGGCAATTTCATTGGGCGGGCGGTCCGACGTTAAAACTATCTGCGAGTTTTTCCCCTGCAGCTCGTTAAAAGTGTGGAAAAATTCTTCCTGCGTGCCTTCCCTGCCGGAGAAAAACTGGATGTCGTCAATTAATAAAACATGAGCCGAGCGGTATTTTGTTCTTAAATTCCCCATGCGGTGAGTTTGAATTGCCTCCACGTAATCGTTCATGAATTTTTCCGAAGAGCAGTAAATTATTTTTAAGTGGGACGCTGTTTTTAACAGGGCATTACCAATACCCAGCATTAAATGAGTTTTCCCTACTCCTGTACCGCCGTAGACAAATAAAGGATTATAAGAGACTCCGGGGTTTTGTACCACAGCCTGGGCTGCGGCATAAGCCAGGTTATTTGATAAACCAACCACAAAATTTTCCAGGGTATATTTGGGATTAAGAGCGGATGTTGTTGGTTGAATCGGTTGGAAAAACCCTTCTTCCTCATCAGGTCGGGTGTTACTTTGTTTTTTGACTGTGATCTCAACTTGCATTTTTTTACCCATCACGTCTTCAACGGCTTTTTCCATAAGAGGTAGATGCCTTTGCGTTAAAGTTTCTTTAATAAAAGCGTGAGGCGCGGAAAAAGTGATCTTATCGTCTTTAATGGAATCCAGTTTTATTTGGGAAAACCATCCTTTAAAGTTGACAGGACTTACCTGCGGCTTAATAGTTTCTAAGAATTTGTGCCAGATTTTCAGATTATCCATTGTGGAAAACTTATCCACAATCTAATCCACGCTTTTTGTCTTGGCAATATAGAGAAACTATAAATAAATAGATCAAGATTTTTGATTTAACTGTCTCTCTCTGATAAAATGCCTGCATGATTCATGAAGCAGAAAGGCATATTCTAAGCAGCCTTCCTGGAAAAGCGTCTTTAGATCGTCAACTATCAACACTGGTGTTTACCTCTGACGGAGAATTTGTAGGCAGAGATCTGGCAGAAGAGCCATTATCTACAGAAAGATTCACTTGGCCGTTTTATATGCTGGCCTCGTATGCGCTTTTCCGTGTTGCTGATGCAATTGGTAGTCCTACACTCCTTTTAGCCTCCGTAGCAGTATTAATTAAGGGGGTTTCGCTTTTTAATGTCCCCCCAGAAGGGCGAAGAAAAACACTCTGACATGTCGCATGAAATTGATTTTGGGAACGGGCTAGGATCAATAATGCAAGGTGTCAAGGCCCGCCTGCAGTATGTGAAGGATTGTGTGGTGGAAGGACTAGATGTATTTTCCAATCGTTTAGCTTGGGCTAGTGATAGTCAAGACGAAGAAGGTTTGTGGGTACCGCTGATGCTTGAAGGTTTGCGGACAAGTGACAAGCTTATAGATCGTCTGTCTTGGACAGTTACCCACCCTCCGGGGTTAGCTCTTGAAGCAAAAAGACAGAGAGTTTTAGCCACAGATCGTATTAGAGGGAATCTTCTCCCCCTTTGCCAAAGGTTTGGTATAGATACTGTTAGTCAAATTCTTTTAATACACAGAGCTCATACTAAAGGCAGAGAGCATTATGTTCTTGATCCTTCACAAGCCAAGGTTTATGTGGAAGATCCCAAATCAAAAGACATTGCCGGAATTATTCGTTCCCCCCTTTTTTTACCGACGGAAATCTACAATTACGATTACTTGCTGCCAGGGGCAAGTTATGAAAATACCCCGGGTTTATTAAGAAGGCTGGGGGATAAAATGGATGGGCTTTTTCCGCCAGACGGGATCAACCCGCAGGTTCGAAGGGACAGCGTTTACCACTATCTTACTGCTTTTCAATGGGCATTTATTTTAATCCACCCTTTTTATGAAGCTAATGGTCGAACCTCAGAAGATTGTATGTATCTTTTTTGGAGAAGGCGTCCGGACTTAAAAAGTACCATGCGTTATTTGAGTGCTGATGGATCAAGGACAGGAGCCTCTATAGATGAGTGGTATAAAGTCATGGTTGAAGCTTACAGGAAGGTACTTTTATCTTTTGCCCAAAGTTGTGGAATAAAGGATCAACAAGAGCAGGATCAAGTTAAAAAATATGCTGATTTGGAAAGACTTTTTCACGAGAGGTTCGGATTAACCCAGCAGCAGGTATGGGTAAGATATCAGAGTTATTTTTGTGCTCATCTTAAATCTCATATAGATAGTATGGGGAATATTGAATTTTTGAAAGGCCTGCCTCAAATTGAAGCACTTGCCCAAAATTTAAAAGATGCGCCAAGAGAATATTGTTTCGCCAACGGAGCTGGTATATAATCAACTGGTATGCCGAAAAGAACATACCAGCCCAAAAAATTAAAAAGAGCGAAAAAGCACGGGTTTCTTAAAAGGGCAAGAACTCACGACGGCAGAAGGGTTTTGAAAAGAAGAATGGCAAGAGGCAGGAAAAAACTGACGGTCTAGCTTCAATATGCTTCCTAAATCCCAAAGACTCAACTTAAAAACAGATTTTAAGCGGGTTGCCGCAGGCAAGAAACTGGAAACTAAATACTTAAAACTTTTTATCAAAACGGGTGATAATGCAAAGCCCAGGATCGGCATTGCCGTTTCCGGAAAATCATTTAAAAAAGCCGCAGAGAGAAATAGAGCCAAGAGGCTTACTTCCTGGGCCGTAGAGGCGCTGTTTCCTATCTTGCCTGCAGGCATAAACATAGTGGCCCTTCCCAAAGCAGGTATTCTTAGTGTAAAATCAGGTCTGGTGTTTTTGGATTTAGAGGAAAAGTTACGAAATGAGAAGATTATTAATTAGCCTAATTAACTTTTATCAATTATTCTTATCTTTTGACCATGGGTTGCTACGGGTTTTTGCCCCCGGAGGAGCTTGCAAAAATCCCATTTCCTGCTCTGAATATACCAAACAAAGCGTCATGCGTTTCGGGATCATTAAAGGGGTATTGATGGGCGTAAAAAGAATCTGGAGTTGCAGATGAATATCGGGGATATTTTTATTGCCGCGTTTATACAGCCGATTATTAATCTTCTGATAATTACATTCCAGTTTTTGCAGTCATTGCGCCTCCCTGGGGCCTTGGGATTTGCCCTGATTATTTTAACCGTGGCCATCAGACTTTTGGTCTGGCCGTTGATGTCGTCTCAAATTAAAATGACCAAAAAAATGGCCGATTTAAAACCTCATCTGGACGAGCTTAAGAAAAAACATTCAGGCGACAAAAAAGCTCTGGCCGGCGCTCAAATGGCTCTTTATAAAGAGCATGGAGTTAATCCTGCCGGAGGCTGTTTGCCGGCGCTTCTTCAGATCCCCGTATTCATCGGGTTGTACCAGGCAATTATTAATATTTTGCCCGGAACGGGTCAGGCCAATTTAGATTGGGTGAATTCGCTCCTGTATGTCCCTTCCATGCATCTAAAGAGCTTGCCCGACCCGAATTTCTTCGGATTGAATTTAGGGGTTAAGCCGTCGGAATTTGTTAAATACGGGCCGGCCCTGCTTTTGATTCCTGTTGCAACCGCCGCCTTAACCTTTATCCAGTCAAAAATGACCATGCCCAAGGCTATTAAGCATCATGCCGGAGAGAGCCCCAAAGAAACAAAAGAAAAAGAGGGATTGGAAGAAAGCATGGGCCAGGTCCAATCTCAAATGGTTTATCTGATGCCTGTCATGATAGGCTATTTTGCCTTTCAATTTCCCATCGGGCTTGCAATTTACTGGAATACATATACAATACTGGGGATAATTCAGCAATATCGGCTGGCGGGCTGGGGAGGTTTATCCGGCTTCGCCGGAAAGTTTAAATTTAAAGCGTAAGGTGTAAAATTTATGGAACAAGAACTATCAAACATTTTAGATTATATCTTGGGACTGCTTCTTTTGGAAGGCTCTTATGAAATTGAGGAAGATGAAAACGGCCTTCATGTTTTGATTGAAACCAAAGACGCGGGCCGCTTAATTGGTTCGGGAGGGCAATCTTTGGACGGGCTGCAGTTAATCGTTAATCAGATGATTTCCAGAAAAATGGCAGATGATTATAAAAGAGTAATTTTGGATGTGGGAGGGTGGAGAAAACAAAAAGAAGAAGAGCTCGCTGCCAGCGCAAAAAGCTGGGTGACGAAGGTTTTAGATACGGGAGCGGATTTAGAACTTGAGCCAATGAGTCCCTGGCAGCGGCGAATAGTACATATGGTGGTATCGGAGATGGAAGGAGTTGAAAGCGAGAGCATTGGCGAGGGACGGGACAGACATATTGTGATTAAAGTCAAAAGCCAAAAGTGAAGAGGATTGAGAGCATTCTTCTTTTTCTAACCCTGCTCTTTTTACCCACTCAACTTGGTCGCCATTTTTGGCCACAATTTTCCTATATTTATTCCCTAAAAATAGACTATCTTTCCCCCACTTTATATTTTTGGGACATATTGGTAATAGGACTTTTAATAACCTGGGTTATAACAAAACCAAAAGTTAATAAATTAGCCTTAAATCTGCTGCTAATTTTTTTAATAACCCAAGCTTTATCTTTATTAGGAGCGGAAAATATCGGAGCGGGTTTAGTCAGGCTGGAACAATATGTAATAGCTGGTTTTTTGGGAGTCTACCTTGCATCCCAAAGATGGGAAAATTTAAATAGAATTTTTTTGCCTCTTTCTGTAGGGATTTTATTTGAGGCAGGCTTGGCTATTTTACAATTTATAAAAGGAGGGACACTGGGGCTTTGGATTTTAGGGGAAAGAACTTTTTCTATTTCAACGCCGGGTATTGCCAAGTTTGATTTCTTCGGCTGGCAATTTTTACGGCCTTACGCAACCTTTCCTCATCCCAATGTTTTGGCAGGATACATGATAGTTGTTCTATCACTGCTTTCCTCAAGAATTTTACTGATAATTGGTGGAATAATAATTGTTTTAACTATGTCCAGAGTGGCAATTTTGGGAGGATTTATCTTGGGGCTTCTGACTTTACCTAAAAAATGGCAACTTATTTTGTTGGTATCAGCGCTTTTGCTTTCCCCCATTCTTTATACCAGATTCCAGGCTCTTTTTAGTTATGATAGTTTAACGATCTTGCGAAGAGAAGGTTTAAGCATTGAAGCCTGGGAAATGTTTAAAAGCGCGCCTCTTTTTGGGGTGGGCTTAAATAATTTTATTTCGGCCCAGCAGGATTTAGTTTCTGGCCCCAGCAGATTTTTACAGCCCGTGCACAATATTTTTCTTCTTGAGCTCTCGGAGACCGGGATAATAGGTCTAATTGGATTTATTGGTCTTATTGGCTATTTTTTGAAATTACCCTCTATACGCTATACCCTATACGCCATACTATTCCTGGGTTTATTTGACCATTACTTTTTAACCCTGCCTCAAGGTTACAGATTGTTATTTTTAGTTTGGGGTTTATCTTTAGCCCGTTTAAAGTTAAAATGATTTTGTGCAAAAGGTTAAAAAAATCTTCCAGCAGACTTTTTGGCAGGCTGTTTTTAAGGTAGTTACCACTTCAGGCGGATTTGTTATTTTAGGGATAGTTTCGAGAAATTACGGTGAAGCAGGTTTAGGAGATTTTACTTTAGCACTGACTTATTTAGCCTTCTTTTATGTTTTAGCTGATTTCGGTTTTAACGGTTATATTTTAAGAAGACTTCAGGAGTCGAACTTCTCTTTAGAATGGAGAAAATTATTAGGAATTAGAATTCTCTGGGGAGCATTTTTAACAATTCTGGCAGCCGTGTTACCACTTGTTTTTGCGCCCGGTCTAGTGGATTTTAAATTAGCTGTTTTAGTTGGTGTGTTAACGATTTTTCTAAATAGCCTGTTTTTCTGCGCTCAAGCATTAATTCAAGTTAATCTAAAATATGAATATTCTACCTGGCCTGTTTTTCTGTCCGCTCCGGCCGGAGTTTTATTGATTTTTTATTTGTCAAGCGCCCGCGCGCCTGTGTATTTATTGACTGTTGGTTATGTTTTGTCATGGCTTATTTATACCGGCCTTCTGCTACTTCTGGTCAGAAGAATTATTAAACAACTCTCCCCCATTTTTAGCAAAAAATATCTGGTGGCTTTATTTCAAGGTAGCTTTCCTCTGGCAGCAACGCTATTTTTAAATGTTATCTATTTTAGGGCTGACGCTTTTATAATCTCCTTTTACAAAGGTTCAGCTGAAGTTGGTATTTATAATGTGGCTTATCAAGTGTTTCAGTCTATTTTGGTACTACCTACCTTCATTATGAACTCTTTTTATCCCATGATGCTCCAAACCTTAAAAAACAATATTGACCGTTTTGGTTATCAAATCAAAATGGCAGCTTTGGGACTTTTGTTTTTATCCTTTTCCATACTACTGGTTATTTACTACTTATCACCCCTCATAATTAAATTAATTACAGGTACGGGATTTGCGGGTTCTGCGACCTCCCTGCAGATTCTTTCCCTGGGTTTACCCGCCTATTTTTTATCCGCTCTGCTCATGTGGATGATGGTGGCCAAGAAAATGTATAAAAAAATGCTTTTGATTTACAGCTTGGGGTTAGTAACAAACATCGCTTTAAATTTTATTTTTATTCCCCGATATTCATATGTGGCAGCTTCTTGGATTACGGGAATTTCCGAATACTTGATTTTGGGGCTGCAAGCAGCCATACTCTTAAGGAAATGAAATTGATTATTTACACAGATGGAGCTTCGCGCGGTAATCCCGGAAAAGCCTCTTACGGCTTTACTATTTCCGAAAAAAGTGGAAAACTTATCCACCAGGAGGGTAAATACATAGGAGTAACAACCAATAATGTGGCCGAATACACAGCTGTTTTAAAAGCTTTGCAGTATGTCAAGGACAACTTGAGCGAAGAGATAGAGACGACAGAACTTTTTGCCGATTCCAAGCTGGTGGCAGAGCAGCTTTCAGGGAATTTTAAAATTAAGGCTAAACACCTAAAGCCAATATTTCAACAAATTAAAATTTTATCTCTGGAACTTTGCGGAGTTACCTTTTCTCATGTGCCAAGATCGGAAAATTTCCGGGCCGACCAACTGGCCAATGAAGCCTTAGACAGGATCTATTAAGATACCATTCCTCTCTCTTGCATTACCTGATTTTAGTGCTACGATTTACGCGTGGACGAAAAGCCAAATTATATCAACCAAAAAGCAAGCATTTTACTTTCGCGAAACACTCCGGTAGCTTTAGTTGTGGGAGCTGCGGGATTTTTGGGTTCGAGCGTGGTTGACCGTTTGCTGGATAAAGGTTTGCAGGTAGTGGGGGTAGATGATTTTAAAGAAGGGAAAAAGGAAAATCTACAAGTATCATCCAAGAGTAAAAATTTCCATCTGGTTATCTCCCCTCCCAGCAGTTTGGATCTTGATTTGTCAAGACTTGATTATATTTATGTTATTCCCCAAAAAAAATGGGATTTGGGAGTAATTTTTGATTATTTTAAAAAACATACCTGCCGTTTTCTCCTGGTTTCCAACATCAAGCTGTACGACGCTAAAACTTCAGAGGATTTAAGTTGGTTAAAAAGGATGGAAGCTCGCCTCGCCGGGTTTGCCAGCGAGCATCATTTAAACGCCAGAATCCTGCGTTTGGGCCCGGTTTTTGGCCCCAGAATGGATTTTGCCAAGGATGATCCGATTGCCCGTCTGATCTATGCTGCCTTAAAAGGGGAGTTGCAAAGTGAAACGCTGGTGGCGGATTTTTCCGCCAGAAGTTTGTTTATCGGCGATGCGGTGGATTTGGCAGTTAAAAGCATGCTGTCCGGGGCCACGGCTTTAAAAATCTTTGACGGAGTACTGCCCACTCCGATCAAAGTGACTGAAATAAAACAAGTGCTTTTGGATCCTGTCTGGTACGACCAAAAGGGTTTTACTCCCCAGGAATTGCCGCCCTGGCCAACTCCCAATTTGCAAAAAACTATTCAATTTCTAAACTGGCATCCACAAACAGGCCTGGTTGAAGCTTTAAAAGAGACTCTAAGCTATTTTAAGGATCGCAGTTTTGACATGCCAGAGAATTTGGAGCAGGAAGAGGAGATTAAAAAAGATATGGAATGGGGGAGTGACAAAAAAAAGGAGCTGGAGGAGTTTAAGGATTTGGAAAAACATAAAGATTTGGCTAAAGAG
Organism: uncultured Gammaproteobacteria bacterium; assembly: GCA_964625535.1. GTDB lineage: Bacteria > Patescibacteriota > Microgenomatia > Daviesbacterales > UBA10151 > UBA9644. The sequence goes on along the minus strand of CAZVEX010000005.1, from coordinate 17,744 downwards.
ACTGCTCCAAAAAAACCTCTGAAAATACCCGGGATGAAATTTGCCAAATACAAAATAGGGCCTTTATTAATTGCGGCATTAATTTTTTACGCTCTTTTATGGCCCGCTCTAAAGGTGGGGGTCGGGGTGTCGACTTTTAGGATGGAGCTTTCCCGGGCTGCGGAAAATTTGTCTAAAGGAGATTTTGAAGCCAGCTTGCAAAATGCGGGCCGGGCCCAACAGGTAGCGTTGGAGGCAAAAGCCGTCTTTAGTCAGCTTGAACCTTTGAAAGAGGCGGGTTTTTTAAAAGATCAATTTAGGTTAGGGAATGAGTTGTCCAGCCTGGCGCAAGCATCGGCAGACGCAGCAGGGTCCAGTATTGAAGGAATAAAGCTTCTTTATCAGGGCCTGCGGGCTGTTACAGGGGAGCTTAATGCCTCACCCAAGGAGTATTTTGCCGCCTCGCAAGCGGAACTGGCCAAAGCCTATGAGGGTTTATCTTACGCGCAGGCGCAACTGGGTGAAGAGGAATTTTTGCAAAGAGTGCCGAGTTTTCTGCTCCCCAGAGTTAACAGCTTAAAGAAAAGTCTTTTGTTCTACGGCGATCTGGTTAAACAGGCTAAAGCCGCCGCAGCCATTTTGCCGGAAATTGTGGCTATGGAGGGGAGTAAAAACTACCTGATTTTACTGCAAAACAATATGGAGCTTCGGCCCACAGGCGGTTTTATAGGATCTTTTGCGGTGGTCAATTTTCAGGGAGGCAAACTGCAGACTCTCAAAGTAAATGATGTTTATGCCATAGACGGGCAGTTAAGCATTCATGTTGAGCCTCCCAAGGAAATTAAAGAAGACCTGGGCCAAAACAACTGGTATCTGCGCGATAGCAACTGGGAACCGGATTTTCCCACCTCCGCCAGGCAGGCGGAATGGTTTTATACCAAGGAAACAGGGGAGAAGGTTTGGGGGGTGGTGGCTTTGGACGTTTCCGGCATGGAAAAGCTGCTGGAGGTGTTGGGTCCGCTGGATCTGGCCGACTACGGCGAGATCATCACCAACGAGAATTTGTTTGAGCGGGCAGTGACTCATGCGGAAGCAGGCTTTTTCCCCGGTTCTCAAGCCAAAAAGAGCTTTTTAACCGCCTTGGTTAATCAAACCTTAAATAAAATCTTTTTTTCATCGGGCCAAAACTGGCCAGGGATTGTGTCGGCCCTGGGGCAGTCTCTTGAGGAAAAACACATGCTTTTATATCTTGATGATCCCAAGCTTTTTTCTTTAGTAGTATCGGAAAACTGGGCAGGGGCACTGCCTCGGACAGGTGCTAAAATCGAAGGTCTTTTTCAGGATTTTTTAAGCTTGAACGAGGCCAATTTAGGAGCCAATAAGGCTAATTATTATTTGGTTCGAAATTATAATTTGGAAACGGTTGTTGGTAGGGAAGGGGAAATACGCCACAGATTGAAAATTAACTATTTAAATGCAAGCCCATCTGATGTCTGGCCCGCAGGAAAATATAAAAACAGAATGAGAATGTACCTGCCTTTTGGCAGCAAATTAATCAGGGCTTTGTGGGGTGAGTCGGATATCACCCCTTTAGTTTCCAATTTTGTGGATTTTGGCAGATCCGGCTATTCCATGCTTTTGGAGTTAAATCCAAAGGAGCAGAAGAATTTGGTTCTGGACTATCAATTACCGGAAAAGCTGGATTTTAAAAACAACCTTGCTTCTTACAAACTAAATATTATCAAGCAGCCGGGTACTTTGAAAGAGCCTCTGGAATGGAAGATTGTCTACCCCATCAATTATAAACTGGAGGGAGAGCAAGGGGTGATCGGGCCCCAGGAGCAAACTATTTCTACAGATCTGTCAAAAGACAGGAGTTTTGAAGTACAATTTAGCAAATAATGGAAAATTTAGGTTTTTTAGCAGCATTGGGGGCAGCTTTATTTTGGGGATCATATATGGTCCCCTTTAAAATATCCAAATCTCAAAACCTGCTTCAGTTTCAGGCCTTAATGGCGGTGGGAATAGGACTTTCAGGGCTCTTGATCTCTTTGATTTTAGGTTATTCTCTGACATTAAATATGTATGGCCTATTAAGCGGAGTTTTATGGGCAAGCGCAAATGCCATATCCTTAGTTGCTATATTAAATCTGGGGCTTTCGAGAGCGGCCCCGCTTTTAGCATCTCTTGTCATCCTATCTTCATTTTTATGGGGAGCATTAGTGTTTGGTGAATTACCTACTGGCATAACAATGGGGTTTTTCGGGATAGGACTGATAGTGCTAGGAGTAATTTTAGTCAGTACTACTGGTAATACTCACAGCCAAAATGTTAAAAAAGGGCTGCTGGCAGGGATTGTGGCTGGTTTAATATTTGGTAGCCAGTTAGTACCCATCAAAGTTGGCAATGTGGCTACACGGGATTTTTTCTTTCCTGTTTGCGCGGGAATATTTATTACAGGTATTTTGATCTCACAAGCAATGAGAGTGAAATTTAAAAATGAGGCCATCAAAGAAAGTTTATCAAGTGGGTTTATTTGGAATATTGGTAATTTACTGTCGCTGATCTCGCTTTCTATGATTGGTTTATCAAAGATGGGTCCTGTTAGTCAGTCTGCAATATTGATTGCAGTTTTATGGGGACTTTATTATTTTAAGGAAATTACTCAAAGAAAACAGGTGATGCAAGTTTTATCCGGCGCCGTTATTCTTCTTCTGGGAGTAGTGATTTTGGGGCTGGCCTGATCCACGGGCTAAGTTTTTGGGCTTGCTTGGGAGAGAATTTTGTGGTACATTAACTAGCCATGGACAGATTAAGTTTGCTTGCTGAAGAGCGAAAAATTTTAGGCAAAAAGGTCAAGAACTTAAGGCGGGGCGGTAAACTCCCGGCTCATGTTTTTGGTAAGGGCTTGGGAACAGAGCATGTTTCGGTAGACGGAAAAACTTTCTTAAAAACTTTTAAAGAAGCAGGGGAGACCGGTTTAATTGATTTAAAGATCGGAGCGGAAAAAATAAGACCTGTGCTGGTGCGTGGAGTGCAATACGACCCCATTTCAGGAAGCCCTTTGCATATTGATTTTTATCAGGTTAATTTATCCCAGAAGGTGAAAGTGCCTGTTCCTATAGAACTGATTGGGGAGGAGCCGGAAAAAGTTCACCTTGGGGAGGCTATAGTTCTTCAAACCTTAAATGAAGTGGAGGTGGAAGCTCTACCGGCGGATCTAATAGAAAAAATTGAAGTTGACCAAAGTTTACTTAAAGAAATTAACGATGCTATAACTTTGGGGCAACTTGAATTTGACAGGGAAAAATTGACCATACACGCTGACCTGGAGGAGATTGTGGTTAAACTGGCTCCGGCTGTTTCTGCAGAAATGGAGAAGTTGCTGGAGGAGGAGGCTGCCGAAGCTGCAGAAGCTCAAGCAGAGGCTGCGCCGGCCGAAGGAGAGGCCGAACCCGCCTCCGCTGAAGCTGCGGCGGGCGAAGAGGGCGAAGCTACTACTGAAGCTGAACAGCCTCAAGAGGAAGCTAAAGAACCCCCAAAAGAATAATTCCAAGCGGTTAATTTGCGGTGATTTTGCGGGAATTCGTGCCTGTTTTTAAATTATAAACCCTGTGGGCCGTGAGAAATATGTGCTCCCAACTGGGGGCTTATTAAAAAAGTACCTTCAGCCCCGAATATTCTTATCCAATTATCTCCTGGTCGCTCTATCCTTCTAATTGTGGGATTTAGCAGTTGCAGGGTTGCTCTGGTTCCTCCTCTGGATGCTATTTCCGCTTGAAGAATCGCTACAGTAGGTGTTTCTTGTCTGGCTCTTACTAGGACTAGCTGTTCTTGTACATCTTTCCCGTAAACATAATAAGCTCCGCTTGGCATTGCTGTTGATCCAGTATGTAGTATAGCCGCTATATCTTCCAATACCCCTAATATTTCTTTAGAAATCATACTTAACCTTTCAATTTTGGCAAGTCAGTTGCTTAAGAAGGCCATTTGGCAGTCATAATTGATTTTCCCTGATGAGGTAGGTGTTGCCATAATTCCTCTGTAATAAAAGGCATAAAGGGATGCAAGAGTTCCAGGCTGGTTTTGAAAATATATTCTAAAGTGGATTGAGCTTCGGCTCGGCGGGTTTTTGATTTTTCAATATATTGATCTGCAAATTTGTGCCAAATAAAATCATATAAAGCTTCGCTGGCCAGATGCAGTTTAAATCCCTCCAGATTATTGGTAACAGATTTAATGGTTTTATTAAGCTCATCCTTGATCCATTGATCATCGGCATTTTTAGTTCGCAAGGTCGGGCCTTGCGAGGCTAAGATAAATCTGGTGATGTTCCACAGCTTGGTGGCAAAATTGCGGAAGTTTTTACACCGCTCATCCATGGTCTCCCGGGAGGCCCGGCCGTCCCGTCCAGGAATGGCATAAGTGTATAAAGCCATGCGGGTGGCATCAGTACCCCATTGATTTCTCAATTCATTGGGATCAATGCCGTTACCCAGGGATTTGGAAAATTTTCTGCCTTGCAAATCCCGTAACATGCCATGGAAAAACATATTTTTAAAAGGAATGTCACTGGCAAACCAGAGTCCCAACATGATCATTCTGGCAATCCATAAAAATTTGATTTCCGGAGCAGAGGTTTCAAAATCCCAGGGATAATATTTTTTAAGCTCTTTAGTTTCATTAGGCCAGCCTAAAGTAGATAAAGGCCACATACCTGAAGAAAACCAGGTATCCAGAACTTGTTGGTCCTGGACCCAATGTTTTTGCCCGCAAGTCTGGCAATTTTTACCCGGTTCATCCATTGAAACTACCATATCTTTATCCTTACCTACTAAATGATGAGGATTGCATTTTTGGCAATACCAGACAGGGATGCGATGTCCCCACCAAAGAGAACGGGAAATTGACCAGTCGTGAATATTTTTAATCCAAGTCGTTAAAATTTTTAAATAATTTTTGGGCACAAAATTAACTTTTTTGATATTTTTCAAAGCTTTTTGGGCCAAAGGCGCCATTTTGACAAACCATTCCTCGGAAATTAAGGGTTCAACGACACTTTTACATCTTTCGCAAACTGCCACCGAATGAGTATAATCTTCTTCTTTTACTAAAACCCCTTTTTTCTTAAGCTCCGGCAGCATGGCCTCCCTTGCTTCGTAAACTTTCATACCGGCATATTTTCCGGCCAAATCCGTCAGCTTGCCGTTTTTATCAATCGCTTGCAGAATTGGCAGATTATGGCGCTTGCCGATTTCATAATCGGTAAAATCATGACCCGGTGTCACCTTGATCACCCCGGTGCCGAATTTGGGATCCACTGCCTCATCAGCCACCACCCTCATTTTTTTCTTGCCCGCCAGTGTTTCTATTTCAAATTCTTTGCCGACGTAATCTTTGTATCTTTTATCCTTTGGGTTAACTGCCATGGCCGTGTCACCGAATTTTGTTTCGGGCCTGGCCGTGGCGAGAGTGAGGGGACCATATTTGAGAAAATACAATTTTTCTTTTCGCTCGTCATATTCCATCTCAATGTCTTCAATCGCTGTGTTGCATTTAGGGCACCACTGGACAATATAGGCGCCTTTATAAAGTAGATCTTGATCCCAGAAAGCTTGAAACTGGGCAAAAACCGCCTTTTGCACCTTGGGCTCAAGTGTAAAAACTTCTTTTGACCAGTCGGCCGATAATCCAAAAACTGTCCATGTGCGATGAAATGATTGATAAACTTGCGTCTTAAATTTCCACGCTCGTTCTAACCATTTATCTCGGCCAAGTTTTTGTTTGAATAACCCTTCTTTGGTAAGAATTTTATCTAACGTACTTTCAAAGGCAATACCGGCATGGTCAACTCCGGGGAGGAGCAGAACGTCATATCCTTGCATTCTTTTAAAGCGGGCAATGGCGTCCATAATGGAATGTTGCATGGCGTGGCCCAAATGCAGCTCTCCTGTTAAATTGGGTGGGGGAACAAGAAGGGAATATGGTTTTTTGCTTGATTGGGGCTCGGCCTTAAAAAGGCCCTGTTCCTCCCAAAACTTGTACCATTTTTCTTCAACTCCCTGATGATTATACTGTTTGTCCATATGGGGTTAAGTATATTGGCTTTAATACTTGAGCGCAAGACTGGGATCGGCTTGGAGTTTCAAAGGGTCAGAAATTGGTTCTATAAAAAATGCCGCGGCAGCAATCATGGCAGCATTGTCGGTACATAAATGTGCAGACGGCACATGCAATGTAATTTTCAATTTTAAATTTTCAATTTTCAATTTCAATTCACAAACTAGTTTCTGATTTGCTGCAACGCCGCCTGCCACCATAATTTGTTCAACTTGATATTTTTGGCCAGCCAGGATAGTTTTTGCAACTAAAACATCAACAATAGCAGCTTCAATACTCGCAGCCAAATTCTGAATTCTGAATTCTGAATTCTGAATGAGATTAGCTACTGCAGTTTTTAATCCGGAAAAGGAAAAATCAAAGTCCCCCGAATCCATCATTGGCCTTGGTAATTTATAAATATCAGATCCTTTTTCAGCTAATTTGCTAATTTCCGGCCCACCCGGGTAAGGCAAACGCAAAAGCCGGGCGCATTTGTCAAAACATTCCCCTGCCGCATCATCCCGGGTTCCTCCTAAATATTTATATTTACCATGATTTTGGAACAAAACTAAATCAGTGTGGCCACCGGAAACCAGAAGACCAATACAGGGGAATTTGGGCGAAGATCGACCAATCCAATTTGCATAAAAATGTCCGATTAAATGATTAACCGGTATAAGGGGTTTATTCCATACTAAGGCCAAAGTTTTGGCTGTTTCCACTCCCACCAGGAGCGATCCAATCAATCCCGGACCATGAGAGACGCTAATAGCGTCTAAATTTTCAATTTTTAATTTACAATTTTCAATTGCTTCTTGAATAACTGGAATAATACTTTTTATTTGTTCCCTGGCTGCCTGCTCGGGAATTATCCCGCCATATTTGGCTTGCAAAGAGGCAGAAGATGCCACCACATTAGATAAAATTTGTATCCTGTCATTTTTTTGCTGCAAGACAGCAGCCCCTGTCTCGTCACAGGTAGTTTCAATTCCCAATATTATCATAAGTTCTAACTTACCCAGTACCAGCCCATGAAAAGCATGGTGTAGGCGGAAAGCAAAAGCAGGGAAAAAATAATGCCTATTTTTTGTAAGATTTCGTTTTCAATCAGCCCCAAAAGTATAAAAATAGGGAAAATAGTCAGCATATATCTGGGCATGGCAATCAAGGTGCCGGAAAAAGCAGGCAAAATTAAAGACAAGGCATAAAAGAGAGAATAAGCCGGCCTTAATTTGTAAAGGGAGAAGATTAACCCCACCAGGCCGCCCATAAAAAAGATCAGTTCTGTCAAAACCCCGGCTGAATTGCCTATCCGGAAAATACCCACTGACTGTAAATAATTTAAATACCCTAAAACCGGCTCCCAGGGCAGGGAAAAATGTCTATTCCACCCGCTCTCGTTAGTCAAAAATCCAAAAGGATTTTGAAAAAGAACTTGCTGGTAAAACATATATAAAGGAATAGGTAAAAGAGATAGGGTAATGATCAAGGTTTTTAAGGAGAACAGTTTTTTTAAATGGACATTTTTAAGGAGAAATTCTAGCACTACCAGAACCAAGGTAAAAAGGATTGCTGAAGTAGTGATTTGGAATAGGTAATTTAGCAAACCCTGCACTAAAAGGAACTTTAAAAAAAGAGTAAATTTTGTAATCAATTTTAGGATAATAGATAAAGCCATCAAACACAAAAGCCATCGTCTTAATTTGGTTTTCCAAAGTAGAGAAATACTAAAATTTTCACCTTGTTTTAACAGACGCTCTCCCAGCAAACCGGCAAAGCTAGCTACCCCTGCCAGTCTGGTAGCCACCGAGGCGGCAGCAAACATTCCCCCCAGTTGAGCTCTGTTGGTCCGGAGATAGTAAAAAGCAGCCAGGGTGCTGGCCAAAAATAGGCTTTCAGAATACAGAGTTCCCAAATAAAAAGAAGTGGGGAAAATCAAAAGGGCAAAAACACTCCGGCGGGCCACCGCTTCTGTAAAATCCAAAGCAGTAAGTTTATAAAGGAAAAATAAAGCAAAAATCAAAGATATATGAGAAATCGCCAGGCCGGCCCAAGTGGCATCAAAACCAGTCAAGTTTAAGATTTTAATCAACAGCGGGTATAAGGGAAAAAAGACGGTTTGATCTGGCAAATAGCCGTTTTCGGCAATCCCCCGGAAATGCCCCCCGTCCCAGTTGGACCAGCGAAACCAGTAGCTAATATCCCCAGAGGGCAAAAAAAGTTCATCTGTCAGCCCGTTGCGGCTGGGAAAGGTGGACAGGCCAAAATAGGCAATAAAAAGCAAAGCCATTCTCCAGCCCAAAAAAAGCATTAAACAATATTTTAAAACGGCAAAATTTTTAGTCACTGGAAGTATGGTACAAGGAATGTTATTTCTTATCAACTCCTCTGAGGTACTTGTGCTGAGGAATCGAAGCATGGTTTAATATGGGAAGAAAATATGAGTGATAAAAGACCAGAGACAGACGCCCGTATAGTTATAGATAGGCTTCTTCGTGAAGCCGGTTGGGATATTGAAGATAAAACTCAAGTCTCAACAGAAGAAGCAGCCGCCGATGGTAGAGCAGACTATTTATTAAAAGACAGTCAAGGCCGCCCTTTGGCAGTTATTGAAGCAAAAAGATTTTCAATAGAACCCAATTTAGCTCAACAGCAAGCAAAAGAATACGCAGAGTCTATTAGTGCTCCTTATATTTTTCTCTCCAATGGAGAAATTATATATTTTTGGGATTATAAAAACGACGCGGCCAGACTTGTAGATTCATTTTACTCAAGAGAAGATTTGCAAAGAAGAAATACCCTTCAAAAAAATACCAAGCCTCTAAGTCAAATACAATTTCCGTCTAAATTTAATTACCTAAATGAAGAAATAACAGTTAGACCTTATCAAAATGAAGCCATGGAAGCTGTAGATAAGGCTATAGAAAATGGCAAGAGAAGAATTTTAATTGAAATGGCAACCGGCACCGGTAAAACACTTACCATAGCCATGACTATGAAGCGCTTATTTGAGGCAGGTTTAATTCAAAGAGTTTTGTTTCTGGTTGACCGCAAGCAACTTGCCGAACAAGCAAAGGATGTTTTTGCAGAGTATTTAAAAGATACACCCTCAAAGGTTTGGTATGGGGGCAAGCCAAAAGAATTAGGCCAAATTGTTATCGGAACCCTGCCTACTATTGCTTCCCAACTTGAGCGTTTTGGTCCGGGTCATTTTGATCTGGTGGTGACTGATGAGTGTCACCGCTCAATTTATAATGTTTACCGAGATTTACTAAATCACTTTGACGCTCTGCAAATAGGCATGACTGCCACTCCAAATTTAGGTCACTATGAGTTTGTTAATGAGAAGGAAAAAAGATTAGTCAGAAACACTTATGAATTTTACAAATGCTGGAATCATGCTACCAAAAGTGGGGAACCTACATTTGCCTATGGTATAGTAGAGGCTATAAAAGATGGCTGGCTAGCTAGTTATCAAATTTACCTAGCAAAATCCAGGATTACGGTAGAAGGTGTGCATTACGATGGCGTAGACTATAAACCCTCGGAGCTTGAGCGAACTATTACCATTGAATCCAGAAATAAGCTGATGGTGCAGGAGTTTGCAGAAATGGAAAAACAACGCAAAGGCGATCATCTTAGAAAAACTCTTCTTTTTGCAGTTACCAAGAATCATGCCGCCCAGCTCAAAAGGTTTTTTGATGAAGTTTTTTCAGAGTATCGGGGGAACTTTGCCCAGGTTATAACTTCCGATACTCCAAACCCGGGACAAATTCTAAAAGATTTTAAAAAACAGCAATTTCCGGTTTGTTTAATTTCAGTTGGCATGCTTGATACCGGTATTGACGCGCCAAGCATTGAGAATTTAGTAATGATGCGCCCGACCGCTTCGGTAGTTTTATACCAGCAAATGCGGGGCAGAGGTTCAAGAAAAGACAAAAGCATAAATAAGGAGTCATTTTTAATTTATGATTTTGTGGGAAATGCAGAGCGTTTTAATGATCCGATGCTGGAAAATGCCGTCCCCGGAGAAAAAGCTCTTCCAAGAGAACTTGCTCAAAAAATTGAGGAGGAAGAAGCAAAGCACAAAAAAGAATTTATAGTAGTTAAAGAACATGAGCTGTCTGATGAAATGCAAAGCAGGCAGATGATTTATATTGGCCCGGAAGGAATGGCTGTAGACCGCCAAAACTATACACAAAAGTTTGAGAAAACTATAGAAAAAATGGAGGAGGATCAAACGGTTCAAAAAATCCTATCTGATAAAGAGCTGGAGCAAGAAGAGTTAGAAAAATTAGCAGATAAATTAAATAGCCCTAAAGATTACTTTAATGAAGACAACTTAAAAGAAGCATACAATCAGCCTTCAGGATCACTGGCTGATTTTATTAAAGCAGCTTTAGGCAGATATACTTTTCCCACCAAAAAAGAAAGAGTAAATAAAAATTTTGATTCATGGCTTAGACAAAAAGATTTTAGCATTGAACAAATAATGCTTTTATCACAACTTAAAAATAGATTTGTGGCAGGAGATATAGAGGTTACGGCAGAAGATTTTACCAAACCCCCGCTTCGGGAACAGGGCGGAATACAAAAAGCAGTTGCCCTTTTTGGCGAGCAGGGCTTAAAAAATGCCTTAGATGAGATGAATCAAACCGTACTGATATGACAAAACAGGAATTTCTAAATATTGTAGATAAATTGGCTAATAAATTTAATGGCGCGGGAGTGACAAATCCTGTCAGTTATATAGAACAAATTAGCTTTTTATTTTTTCTTAAAATGCTTGAGGAATGGGATGATGATAAGGTGCAGGCGTCAAAAATCTCCGATAAAAAATTTAATTCTATTTTTCTCGGGGATAATGAGAAATTCCGTTTCTCAACCTGGTCCCAAATTCCTAACAATGAGGAGATGTTTAAATTCGTTCGTGATGAGGTATTAGTCTTTATGGTAGGACTTCAAGACCACGAAGACGTAAAACGTTTTTTTAGAGATGTTCGTTTCATGATTCCGGATGCGATCACTCTTCGTGAAGTTGTGGATTTAATAAGCCCCATAAACTTTTCGCAAATAGATACAGACATTAAAGGAGACGCTTATGAGCATTTAGTCGGGAAGCTGGCAACATCGGGAAGAAACGGCCAATTTAGAACGCCGCGTCACATCATCCGGACTATTGTTCAACTTGTCGATCCCAAAATAGGCCAAACTATTCTTGATCCGGCTTGCGGAACAGCAGGATTTTTAATCGCCGCATATGAGCATATCAAAGCTAATAATTCAGAAAAACCGGCAGAGGCAACAGCCGAAAATGGATCTAAATACCTTAAAGGACACGGCGATAATTTATCTGAGGCAGATTGGGATAAACTGCAAAAAGATACATTTTACGGTTTTGATGTTTCCCCTGATATTTCCAAAATTGCTCTAATGAACATGGTTTTACATGGGCTGGATGCAAGTCATGTTTATAGAAGAGATTCACTGGCCGGCGTATCTGACCCGTTTGAAACAATGAGTTTTGATGTTGTTTTAGCCAATCCCCCATTTTCCAGTAAAGATATTGCGCTTGAAAGACTGCGTCAAATACTGCCAATTCAAGCAAAAGATTCGACAGTATTGTTTTTAGGCTTAATGGTTGACGCGCTAAAACCAAATGGAACTTGCGGGGTAATTGTAAATGAAGGGGTGCTTTTTGGAAGAAATAAAGCAAGTATGGCAATTAGAAAATATATTTTGGATAAAACGCAGTTGCAGGCAGTTGTATCTTTGCCGCAGGGAGTTTTTAATCCCTATGCCGGAGTAAAAACCAGCTTTTTAATATTCAAAAATACCGGAAAACCAACAGAAAAAGTTTGGTTTTATGAGGTAGAAAATGATGGGTACTCTAAAGGTACTCAAAGAAGGCCCCAGCCGGATAAAAATGATTTGCCACATCTTCTGGAGCGCTGGGAAGAAATAAAGAAAAATGCTGCTTCGCAGTCCGAAGCCTCAGAGAAGGACTGGTGGGCAGATCGGAAGATCATAGAGGAAAATGACTATATCCTCTCCGCCAGTGCTTATAAACCGGCAGGATCTGGAAACGAGGAAAATCACAGAGACCCAAAGGAGATTTTGGAAGAACTTACTAAATTAGATATCGAACTAGAAAGTCAAAAAAATATAATAAAGAAATACTTAGGAGGTAAAAGAGAATGAAAAACAAATTTTCCCAACGAATGTTTTATTGGAGCAAAAAAATGCTTATAGGTTGCCAGAATTTAATCCTCGGTTCTTGGAATAAAGAACTTCAATTAAAGAAAGACTATTTAGACAGGGAACTACATGCACAAAATGTAGCTGATGAAATAATAAAAAACCTAGGAGTTCTTGAAGATAGCTATATTTTTGCTATTTCTGGTAAATGGGGAGAAGGTAAAACAGATCTTCTTGAGAGGATAGAACCAAAGCTGTTACAAAATTGCATCCCTGTAATTTGGTTTAGGCCTTGGCAATATACTGAAAATGCCGAAACGCTCCGCAGAACCTTTCTAAATAATCTTAATTCATTTCTTAACTCTTATAGAAACATTTTGAGAAGAGTCAAGTTCTATTTTTCAAATCTGGGATTCTTAGACCGCCTTAAATTTGATGAATCCAGGACTTCAATTAATAAACATATGGCCGTCCTATTTATTTTGATAGTTTTGGATATTCTGTTATTTTTGGCAGTTTATAAAATATTTACCACTGGTGAAATAAATATATTTCAATTTTTTAAACATATTGCTGAACAAATAATAAAATTTATTAGTGGTCACCCAATCTTAGCCGCTATATTATCTTTATTTGGTGTATTATCTTTGCTCCCAGAATTTATTAAAATACAGCGTTCTCAAATAAAAGTAACCTCTGTTGATGAGTTTGAGGAATTATTTGATAAAATTCTTAATGATTTTAAAAAGGTTGTAGTTTTCGTTGACGACCTAGATCGTTGTACCCCAGAAGGGGTGAAAATTGTTCTGGATTCTCTTAAAACTTTTTTCAGGAACCCTAAAGTAAGTTATGTAGTTACTGGAGATCATACAGTTATTGAAAGATATCTTGGTAAACAGTTAAATGTGAGATTAGTTTATAAAGATGAATCAGGTGAAATAGATAAAGAAAAAACCGAGATAGAAGAAGAATTAGAGGGTAGGAGATTTCTCAAGAAGTTGTTTAACGTTTATTGGAGGGTGCCACCGACAGATAGAATTTATATGAAGACTTTAGTGGAAAAAAACTTAGAGCGACTGGAAGAGTTGGAAGATAATCAAAAGTCTCAAATACAAACCTTGATGATAAGCTTTCTTGATAGAAATCCAAGAGAAGTAGATAGATTTACTGAGTTACTGCTGTTTTCCCTGAAGACTATCAAATCAAGGTTGGAAAGTTTATCACAAGAAGAGAATAATTCCAATTTGAAAAAAAATTTGGAAGAAGTGAAAGAGCATCCAGATTTGTTGGTTAAAGTATTATTAATCCAAGAAAAGTTCGACTCAGCATTTAGGGAATATTCTCTGCAACCAGCACGTTATGCAATATTGGAAAGAGAACAATTACGCAACTCTCCGGGTGAGGAAAGTAACCTAATGAATAAAAAGCTTGGGAGTAATGCTCCGCTTTTCTTTGAACTGGTAAAAACTAAGCCAACTTTCCATAACGACAGGTTTTCTTTGGATTATTCACCCGACAATTTCTTCTATTATTCTGGATTTGCAGGTGCTTCGGATAGAGGTGTCTTAAGTGAAGATTTTCTTGATAGGTATATTACCGCAGACCCCAATTTAGTAAAAGATATTCAAGGGACTTCTAAAGCTCTAATAGAAGAAATACTCCCAAGCGGTATCTCAAACCTAAATCAGCTAAATGATCCAGCGCAGCTAGGTCAAGCTGTCACTAATCTCGTCGCTATATTTTTGTCTGATACTCCATCTTCCTGGTCTTTTGTAGCGGGTTTTCTCGATAACCAAAAAACAAAGGATTACTATAATTCTTTGTCTGATGATCAACAAAAGGATAGTTTTATTACAAATCTTTGGAATATAGTTTTAAGATCAAAATTGGTAACCATTTCCAAGAAGATTATTACCGAAGATCCATGGAAGTCAAAAAAAGAAGTCGTATGGAATATTGTTGATATAACACAAGTTGGTGATGGGGTGTTAGGAGAATTTGTTGATGACTTGATTGCTGATCAAAATAATGGCGTAGATATATCTCAAAAAAAACAAAAAGTGCTAGACGATTTTTGGAAGATTATCAACAATTCTAATTCAAATTCTATAGAGGAAATAAGAGTTGCGATTAATAAAATAAACGAACTTGCGGTAAAATTAGATATTAAAAAACTAGCAAGTGCTGCCCTGTTTGGGGGCGTTATTGAAAGTATTAAGGGTGTAGACGAAAAACCTAAGAAAGAAGAGCTTTTAAAATTCCTTACTAAGCAGACCGCTTTTTGGTCCGAGATTCCAAAGCCGTCCAACGAGTTAAGGGCTTTAAACCCGACTTCTACTTTAAGGAAGTCGGATCTAGGTAATAGAGTTAAAGAAATTTACGAAACATGGTATCCGCCTCGTTTGGAGAAAAGAAAAAGAAGGCGTAAGAAATGAAAAATAGCTGGCCGGTGAAAAAATTAGGAGAATAATTTTATGAATTTTTTAGAACAACTTACGGCAGAGTGGTACCAATATAGGGGGTATTTGGTCCGTACTAATATAAAATTTGGCAGAAATGCTCGCGGGAGAGGCGGGCATCTAGGAGAAATGGATGTTATTGCTTATGAACCTAAAGGCATGGATTTTGTCCACATTGAAGCATCAACAGATGCCCTCACTTGGCCAAAGAGAAAAGAAATATTTGAAAGGAAATTTGCTGATGCAAGAAAATATTATATGGAGATTTTTCCTTTCAAAAAGATGGGTATGAAACCGAGACAAATTGCTCTAGTAGGTTTTAATTTAAGTCCTGCGCCATCAATAAATTCTTGGAAATCTTCAGCGCCGAATGGATCTCCGTGGGGCGATATAAAGATAGAGGTTATACACATACCGAATTTTTTTGAACAAATAAATAGCGAATTGAAGAATAAAAATCCACAGAATGATGCGATACCAGAAACTTATCCGCTACTACGCACCATACAGTATTCGGTTTTTTACAGTAGACAAGAAAATGGGGGTGATTAAATAAATTTTATGAACTGGCCGGTGAAAAAATTATGAAATCAATGTTAAGACCAAATAGAGTTGAAAAAGAATTCTTGTCGTTAACATACAACAGGTTTTATGATCTTTTTGATGAAATTATTGAAGATTCTTTCTGGAAAAGGGGTGGGTGGTATAGATTTTGTAAAGTTAAAGACGCTTTCGCTGTCTATAACGAGTTACTAAATTACGAACCAATCAAGTGGGTTATAGACTGGATGAAAAAAGGAGGAAGGCCTCCTATGGAAGGGGAAATAGGAAGTGATTTATTTAAGTTTGTTAGAAATTTAATTTTGCATTTTCCCTTTTTTGAAAATTGGGATTCAGTTTGGGTAAATAAGTTCATTGTGAATTGGAACAAAGAAGGTCAATCGATCGATCAATTTCTCGAGAAGTATAAAGGCAGAGGAGAAGTTAAATACAGATTTTGGGAAGGTCACAAAAAAAGAATGACCTATTTAAGCATCAAATTTCCTGCTCAATATAAGACTACTAATAGAATCTTTTTGAAAGATATTATTTCTGAAAAAGAAGGCATAAAGTTCTCAATGATATTAATGAGGAAAATCCTTGATACACAAGTTGATGAGGTTGGTAAGAAGCCTCGTATGTCTTGAATATAAACATATGAAAACTAGTTGGCCAGTGAAAAAATTAGGAGAAGTTTTAGCTCAGATTTCAGATGGAAATTATTCTTCCAAGTACCCTAGATCTCAAGACTTTATAGATAACGGGGTTCCTTTTATAAGAGCGACAAATTTTAAGAACGGTAAATTGGTTTGGGATGATATGCGATATATTTCGCCTGAAAAGCATGCAGATTTAAAAAAAGGCCATTTGAAAACTAATGACATTTTAATCACTACTAGAGGTGATATTGGAACTGTAGCATTTGTTGCCCCAGAATTTGACGATGCAAATATAAATGCGCAGATTGTAAGACTTCAAGTAGATCCCCTAAAAATAATGCCCCTATTTCTCTTCTATCTATTGAACTCTCAATATATAAAAAATCAATTCTATAGAATTACAACCGGAAGTACATTAAAACAATTATCTGTGCAAAATCTTCATTTTCTAGAAGTTCAAGTACCACCACAACCCTACCAAAAAAGAATTGTGGAGAGGTTGGATGCGATAAGAAAAGCACAAGAGCTTTGTGAGGAGCAAATCCAAAAAACCGAAGAACTTTTTGAATCGCTGATTTTAAGAGAAATAGATACTTCTAGAGGGAATACTACTCTGAAATCTATTATTAAATTATCGAGTGGAAAATTTATGCCAAGTAAAAATCATAATCCGAGTGGCAAAATACCAGTTTATGGAGGAAATGGAGTAAATGGTTTTACAGATATGCCTTTAATAAAAACCCCTACTATTGTAATAGGTAGAGTAGGGGCTTATTGCGGGAATGTACATATAACGGAATTTCCTTCTTGGATTTCAGATAATGCCATTTACGTTAAAGAATATAAGTATCACGAACTAGACCTTCAATTTCTCTATTACATCCTAAAGGTATTAAATCTTCATAAATTTGCAGGCATTTCAGGGCAGCCGAAGATAACACAAGAACCGATTTTAAATTTAAAACTTAATTTACCAGAATTAATTAAGCAACAAGAAATTGTTGAAAAGCTGGAGGGAGTGCAAAATTATAAGAAGCTATTAACTAAACAAAAGGAATTATTAAAGGAGTTATTTGATTCTGTATTGGATAAGTCTATGAAAGGTCAGTTAGATAACTGATAAAATTATATCAGCAGATCGCCTTGAATAAATTCAATGGCGCTCCTCTGATATATTTTTCTCGCTATGCTCGAAAATTATAAAAAACTTCTTGTTAAACAAAAAGGGCTTCTTAAAGAACTTTTTGATTCTGTTTTGCATAAATCCATGAAGGGAGAATTAGATAATTGATAGCAAATAAACATAGCTCGATTTGCCGATCTAAAACAAGCTGGTCCTTCGGTAAACTCAGGATAAAGGGATTTGGGAAATGATTTAATTTCCGTTATACTTAAAATATAGAAGGGAGGTGAGGATAAATGGCAGTATTTTTAGGGGTACACAAATTTGAACCAGGGATGAGCGAAGATGATATCAGGAGTGGCTATGAGAAATACAAAGAAAGTGCCATTGAGGCAGGATTAAAACCACTTGGGGCTATGGTAAGCTTGGAAAAAGGATTTGCCTATTGTCAGACTGAAGCCGAATCGCCGGAGCAAGTCAGAGAAGCTCATCAAAAAGTAGAGATCCCTTTAGAAGATGTAGTAGAGGTCAAACTTTTAAGTTAAACACAAAACCATGGACGGGGATTTTGGGGAAATATAGTTAAGGTAGATGGATGAAACCAGGCAGACGATGCTGCAGAGCAATTTTTTTAAGGTCTATTGTATTCCGCTGACTAAGGCCGTAAACATTAGCTAATTGGTC
>CAZVEX010000004.1:0-108329 GCA_964625535.1 uncultured Gammaproteobacteria bacterium | reverse complement strand
TCTATATCAGGTGAAAGTAAAAGTTTGGCTAACACAATGGAGTTTTAACACAAAGATTATCCTGGAGCAACTACTTAGAATCTCCAGTGATTTGATTGTATTCTTCTGGCAATGGAAATTGCTTCCCTTTCCAGTAACTCCGGTCGTGTTATCAAAGGAGGTTCTATAATCCTACCCAAACTCCAATGAATACCACTTTGCTCATGAGGGTGAATGGACGGGAAATGGTGACCATTGGATCCTCTTAGGGATAAAAGCAAGACTGAAACAGCATGTTTACGTCCATCTGTCAGAGTCTCATCAGGTACTGGTAATTGGATAGATGCCCCCTCATTAGGATCTTGGATGATCAGGCAGTTTCCATTCCGGAAAGCTACCACTCCCGCTATGACAAAGCCGGTAGGGTTATGTAATCGTCTTCCCAATCGTGCCGATTCTCCCAGGATTTGTTCTACGCTTTGAGCCCTATAAAGCGGGACACTGCCACCATATTCTATTTTTTCAATTGGGCGCATATTATAGTCATATCATATCAGGTCAAGATAGTAAAGTCAAACTATAGGTTGTTCTACATCGGAGTCTTGCAATCATGAGGGAATTTTACCATAATAAGAGTATGCCCAATCAAGCTGCCCAAATTGAAGATATTTTATTTAAACAGGGATTACTAACTTCAGATCAGCTTTCTGCCGTAAAGCTTGAAAGCATCAACACTGGAGGGGGCATTGAAAAAATTCTTCTGCAACACAATCTGGTCTCTGCCGACAAAATTACCCAGGCCAAAGCCCAGATTTTAAACGTTCCTTTTGTGAAAGTATCGGATAAAGCTATTTCGGTTGACACTTTAAATTTAATTCCCGAAGCTGCTGCCCGCCGCTACCGCATCATTCCTTTTGAAAAAGCGGGCGATGAACTTTTGGTGGCCATGGCCGACCCTTTGGATATCCAGATAATTCAGTTCATTGAAAAAAGATCCGGTATGCGGATCAAAGCGTATCTCGGTCTAGCGGAAGATATTTTAAAAGCCATTAATGATCAGTATTCCCAGAATTTAACTTCCGATGTAACTTCGGCCCTCAAAGAAGTGGCATCTGTTAAGCCGGAGGAAGAAGCTGTTGAGGGTCCGGAAATTTTGCGGGAGGCTCCGGTGACCAATATTGTTAATCAGCTATTGGAATACGCCGTTAAGAGTCGAGCCTCTGATATCCATATTGAGCCCCAGGAAGACAGAACCCGGGTTAGATACAGAATTGACGGTATCTTGACCGAGAAAATATTGTTGCCAAAAGTGGTGCACGAAGCTTTGGTTTCCAGAATTAAGATTTTGGCTGTTTTAAAAATTGACGAGAAGCGTTTGCCTCAAGACGGCAGGTTTACCTTTAGCCTGGGGCAAAAAGTGGTTGATTTAAGAATTTCTACAATCCCCACTGTTTTTGGGGAAAAAGTGGTGATGAGGCTTTTGCCAAAAACAACCGCAGCCCCGACAATGCTCGAACTGGGTTTAAGAGGAAGTTCCCTAAAAAGCTTGGAATCTCAATTGCTGCGGACTCACGGCATTATTTTAATCTGCGGACCCACAGGTTCGGGTAAAACCACCACTTTGTACTCCATCCTGACTAAAATTTCCACCACCAAAGTTAATATTGTCACCATTGAGGATCCTGTTGAGTATCAAATTCGCGGTGTCAACCAGGTTCAGGTTAATCCGACTGTCGGGTTAACCTTTGCATCCGCCCTTCGCTCTTTTTTGCGCCAGGATCCCAATATTATCATGGTGGGAGAAATCCGGGATACGGAAACGGCAGAACTGGCAATACAGGCAGCTTTGACAGGCCATCAGGTTTTCTCCACCGTGCACACCAATTCTGCCTCGGGCGCTCCTCCGCGGCTGTTGGACATGGGGGTGGAGCCTTTTCTTTTAACCTCGGCTTTAAACGCCATCGCGGGTCAACGGGTCGTGCGTAAGATTTGCTCCCACTGCAGGGTGGAATTTATGGCAGCGCCGGAAGTGGTAGAGAATATAAAATCCGTTTTGGGTAATTTGATGCCGGTTTCCATTAAAAATTCTCCGGCTTCAATGAAACTATACAAGGGCAAAGGATGTAATTTCTGCGTCAACACCGGTTATTTGGGCAGGATTGGTATTTTTGAGGTGTTGGTTATTGCCGAATCAATAGCCAAGCTTATTTTGGAACATTCGTCTTCTTCTTCCTTAGAACAGGAAGCAGTAAGGTTGGGCATGGTTACTCTGAAGCAGGACGGGTATTTAAAGGTTTTGGAAGGAGTGACTACCATGGAGGAGGTTTTGCGCGTAGCGCAAGATTGATTATGAATATTCAACAATTATTAGGTTTAACTATTCAGAGAAATGCTTCGGATTTGCATTTATCCGTCGGTTTCCCGCCTACTCTTCGCATCCACGGCGAAATTGTCCCTATCCCGGGAGAAGAAGTTGTTACTCCACAAACTATAGAATCGTTAATCATGCCGCTTCTTACTCCCATGCAAAAAAATATATATACCCAGGTTTTGGAGCTGGACTTCTCTTTTGAATTTGAAAAAAAAGGCCGGTTCAGGATTAATCTATACCGGCAAAAAGGGCATTCGGCAGCAGCTTTGCGGTTAATCCCTTTGTCAATTCCTGCATTGGAGAATCTTGGCTTGCCCGAGGTGTTAGCAAAAATAACAGAGTTAAAGCAGGGTTTTATCCTGGTGACAGGGCCGACAGGTCATGGTAAATCCACTACTCTTGCCTCTTTTATCAACAAGATTAATATGACCAGAGCCGCTCATGTTATCACGATTGAAGATCCGATCGAATATGTTTATCCGCCCGGAAAATCTTTAATTGACCAGAGGGAAATGTATTACGATACCCGCTCTTGGGACAATGCTTTGCGCTCGGCCTTGAGGGAAGATTCTGATGTAGTTTTGATTGGAGAGATGCGGGATTTGGAAACCATCTCATCCGCCATGACCATTGCCGAAACCGGCCATCTGGTTTTTGCCACCTTGCATACCAACTCCGCCGCCCAGTCGGTCGATAGAATAATTGATGTTTTTCCCGAGATTCAGCAGCCGCAAATTCGTTTGCAAATGGCAGCCACCTTGGAGGCGATCATTTCCCTGCGTCTTGTGCCTACGATGGAGCCGGGACGGACTCTGGCCTCTGAAATATTATTTGCCACACCGGCAGTTAGAAATGTCATCAGGGAAGCCAAATCTCACCTGATAGACAACATGATTGAAACGTCCGCAGAGCTTGGTATGCAGATTTTGGAGCGATCTTTGGCTGACCTCGTGCAAAAGGGCAAGATTTCCAGGGAGACGGCTCTGCGGTTTGCCCTGCGACCCGAACTACTCAATAAGTTACTTAAATAGCATGGAATTTATCTACAAAGCCAAAGATCAACAAGGAGAAGAAAAAAGCGGCGATATCCAATCCCCTGATCTTCGCTCCGCGGCTTCAATTTTGCGAAGGAAAGGTCTGATAGTTATTTCCGTTGCTCCCAAGACACCGCCGGTGGGAAGATTCCTGGATAAATTGATAAACAGAGTTGGTTTTAATGAACTGGTGATGATTACCAGGCAGCTGGCCACCATGATTTCCGCCGGACTGGTTTTGTCCGAGGCCATGGATATTCTGGAAGAGCAGCAGATTAACAAGACCTTAAAAAAGGCCCTGGTTGAGATCTCTTCGGATATTAAGGGCGGATTCACTCTTGCTCAAGCCCTGTCCCGCCACCCCGACATTTTTCCCAAGATTTATGTTAATTTAATTAAAAGCGGTGAGGCTTCGGGAAAGCTGGATACGGTTTTAAAGCAGATGGCCGACGGTCTGGAAAAAGACCGGGAATTTAGAGCTAAAATTAAAGGGGCAATGATCTACCCTGTAGTTGTTTTGAGTATGATGCTGGTGGTGATGGTGATTATGATGGTTTTTGTGATTCCTAAACTGGTAGGTTTATATGAGCAATCGACCATTGAGCTTCCCTTACCCACTAAAATATTAATCGGCGTTTCCAATTTGTTTGTTAATTTCTGGTGGATTGGAATTATTCTTATTCTGGCTTCGGTGGTTGGAATCAACAGATGGAGTAAAACTCCTGAAGGGAGCATGTTTTTGGCTAAGTTAGTTTTGAAGTTACCTATAATCGGCAGAATTGTCACCAATGTAACCTTAACTAATTTCAATCGCACTTTTGGACTCTTAACTTCTGCCGGTATCCCACTTCTCGATTCAATTGCCATTGTGGAAGATTTAACCGATAACAGCGTTTTCAAAAAAGTCCTCAAAGAAGCTTATAATGGGGTGGAGAAAGGGCTGGCGCTGTCCAGTCTTTTGGCAGGGGGGATATTTCCTAAAATTGTAGGACAAATGGTCCGGGTGGGCGAGGAAACCGGCAAGGTGGACGAGATTTTCTTTAAGCTGGCGGATTATTTTGAAGAAGAGTCGGATCATTTGCTCAAAAACCTGACAGTGGCTATTGAGCCGATTGTGCTGATTATTCTGGGGATAGGAGTGGCATTTTTGGTTATATCGATCATATTGCCTATTTACAAGCTAACAACGTCTTTTTAATTCTTCCCACTTGACTATTTATTTGCGGTTGTGAATACAATAGATGAAAGGGGGTGAGAAAATTTGAAAAAACCTGCTCAAGTTTTACATAAAGGAGGATTCACTTTGGTAGAACTTTTGGTTGTTATTGCCATTATTGCCATTCTGGCGGCCGTGGTGGTCTTGATCATCAACCCCTTGGAGCTAACCCGAAGAGGTAGAGATGCGGCCAGGTTAACCGATCTTGCCAACTTGCAAAATGCCATTAACGTGGCAGTACAGGAGGCAACACAATCGGGAGCCGTGGCACTTTTGTGTAAGGTTGACGGAGTATATCCCTGTACCGGGAAAAGCACCATGCTTAATGGTCGCGCTTCTGACGGTACGGGTTGGGTGAAAACAGATTTAAGCACTCAAAAGAGTGTGTCTGTGCCGACTTTGCCGAGTGATCCGCTCAACGATACGGTCAACCATTATGTATATTGCGCCGATGGAGATGCCTGGGAAATTAATGCGGTGTTGGAGTCTGATCAGCAAAAGAAGAAGATGGAAGACGACGGTGGGGACGATATTGCCAAATACGAGGTGGGATCCAACCTGAAGTTGGTGGGAGTGGTTGCGGGCTGTGCTTATTAGCCTTGGTTTTATCGCTGGGGCGGTTTTGGGAAGTTTTACGAAAGCTTTGGCGGACCGCAGTTTAGCCGGTCGCACTTTTTGGGGAAGGTCGTATTGTCGCCGTTGCAAACATGACCTGCGCTGGTACGACCTTTTTCCTATTGTTTCCTATTTTTTACTCAAGGGAAAATGCCGATATTGCCGTAGCGCCATTGGCATTGAATATTTGCTGGTTGAAGTGGTCATGGGGATTTTGATAGGATTTCTCTTCTGGCAAAGCCTGGGAAGTGTATTTGATCTTGCCTTTCAGACCTTTTTTATTACTGTTTTAGCAATACTTTTTCTAACAGATCTTAAGAAAATGCTGATTCCCGACCGGATAGTATTGCCTGCTATAGCAATTTCCCTCATTTATCTTATTGTTACAGCCATATTGAAATCAACAGAGGCTTTAGTGGGAGGTATTTTGATGGGTCTTTTAATCGGCGGATTTTTTTATAGCTTGATTTTAATCACCAAAGGCAAAGGTATGGGCGGAGGCGATGTGAAACTGGGGGCTTTGATGGGGCTTGGGTTGGGTTTTCCCGCTTCCCTGGTGGCGGTGACGGCGGCTTTTTTGACAGGAGCGGTGTATGCCGTAATTTTAATTTTGCTTGGCAAAAAGCGTTTTGGAGAGCACATTGCCTTTGGACCGTTTTTGGTAATGGGCTCTTTGATTGCCCTTTTCTGGGGAGACAAAATAATTAACTGGTATCTGCGGCTAGGTACTTGACAAAGCGTTGACTTTATAGAAATAATGTAATTATAGATGAAAAAATTACTGCCCCCGCGAGGCTTTACTTTAGTTGAATTGCTGGTGGTGGTTGCCATTATTGCCGTTTTATCCGTGATCGGGATTACTATCTTTACCGGGGTTCAAAAAAACGCCAGAGATGCCAGGAGAAGAGCGGATATAGAATCGATTTCCAAAGCACTGGAAGCTCATTATAACGATACATCTTGCGGTGCAACAGCTACCAATCCTTACTGTCCTGTTGTAGCAGGTTGGTTTTCTAATGGAATCATCCCTTCTAATCCTTCTCCGGGAGGCGCTGCTTATACCGGCATTCCCGCAGCTGTCGCTGCAAGTTACAATGTCTGTGCGACTCTTGAGGCTGGTGGAACATATTGTCTGGTTAATCAACAGTGAAAAATGTTTACACTGAACGCAGTCGAAGTGGTTTTACCCTGATTGAACTTTTAATTACCATCTCCATTATTGCAGTTTTGGCTGCCATAGGTTTCGTTTCTTATACTACTGTTTTAAAAAGCGGCCGAGACTCAAAAAGACAATCGGATTTAAGGAGTATCCAATCCGCCCTGGAACAATATCATAATGATCAGGGTTTTTATCCCACAGATCCAGGTATGAATATTTTAAACGCCGATCCCCCCGTAGCATTTACCAGCAGCACAGGTAATCCTTCACCGCCGGCAACTGTTAAAATATATTTAAACTCTCCTCCAAAAGATCCTCTCGGCTCCCCAAGATATTGTTACCTACCTAGTCCGCGTACAGCTTGTGATAACTCCCCTACAGACCGCTGTACTGGCTATAGTTTATATGCCAAGCTGGAAAATGGACCCACAAGCCCAACATACACTTGTGGTGGTGCTACAACCTATAACTTCCGGGTGACTCCGCCATAAATCTTGTGATATCATGGATATATGCGTGTTTACACTGATCGGAGCCGAAGTGGGTTTACCCTAATTGAACTGTTGGTGGTAGTGTCAATAATGGCCATTTTGGGTGTGGTGGCCATTGCCAATTACAGATCTTTTGGAGAGGATAAAGACTTGGAAAGTGCGGCTTTGAATATCCAAAGCCAAGTAAGAACAGCCCAAACCAATGCTTCAACTAATCTTAAATGTGCTGGTCGGCCTGTTGGCCTATGGAAAATTGATTTTTATAAACAGTCAGGCAAGTATATAGCTCAAACCGACTGCTATTATTTCAATGGAGCTGTGCTCACTCAATCTGTGATTAATAAACATGAATTACCCCCAAATATCATTATTGAAAAGATTTTTGACAGTGGCAGTGCGGGCTGCGAAAATACTCTCCCCACTGATGTTGTCTCATATGCGGCGCTTACTTTTAAACTCTTAGCTACTGCTATTTCTTTCGAGTCATCTGTTGACCGGGTAATTTATCAAACTTGCAATAAATTTCAAGTTCAGTTAAAAAATACCAAGACAAATTCTACCAGACAGGTCATAATAGACAAAGGAGGTAGGACTTATGTCCAGTAAGGGCCAAACTTTACTAGAGGTGATAGTGGCCTCGGCGGTGGGGGTTCTGGTGGTTTCGGCTTTAACTTTTGCCGTCATCTTTTCCCTGCGCAATGCCAATCTGGCCAAAAACCAGGCCCAGGCTACCAAGTTGGCCCAGGCAGGCATTGAAAGGATGAGAGGCTTGCGTGATCGAAACGGAGCAGTTGATTATATCCGAGCCGATGGTAGTCACACCAGCAATTTCAGCGAGCTTTGGACCATCTCTTTCAGCTGTCCTGCCAACTGCTACTTTTATTTTAACGCAAGTACCCTGATGGGTGGTACTAGTACCAACTCTGAACCAATTGCCCCGAATTTCCAAAGGCAATTTTTGATAGAAGATCAGGCCGCGGAACAAAAAAGGATTACGGCCAAAGTCAAATGGAGTGATTTTGCAGGAGATCATGAATCAAAACTGACTACTATTTTAGGAAAACTATGAAGGTTTACACTGAGCGAAGTCGAAGTGGTTTTACATTAGTGGAAATTCTAGTGGTGATTGCCATCACTGCCTTGGTAGGAGTGATTCTGGTGGTAATTTTTGCCAATACTTTGCGAGGTTCCAATAAATCGCAAATACTCTCGGTAATCAAACAAAACGGGCAGGCGGTTTTGGACAATATTGATAAACAAATAAGAAGCGCGGACAAAATAATTTGCGCTACCGCCGATACCATGGTCATTGTTAAAAACAACACTTACACCAGATTTAAATTTGTTCTACCTGCCGGAGCGGCCAACGGCTATATCGAGCAAGATTCACCTGTTCCCCCCGCCGGAGACATCAGCGCTTTTTTAATTAGTGTTTGTACTGATCTAGTAGTAGGGGCTAATATACTCACCGATACCAACACCAAAACAGGGGTCTCTCTGGAAAACGGCCTATTTACCAGAAACCCTTCCCCGGGATTTAAGGATGCGGTCAGCGTGGAATTTATTTTAAAGCCCGGGGTCCAAGCAGATGCCCAACAAATTGATCCGGTTAAGTTTCAGACAACCGTGCAGTTGAGGTAGTATAATAATTATATGAAAAAACAACATGGCCAGATTATTTTAATACTGATTTTGGTGATGAGCGTGGGTTTGGCCATTGGGCTGTCTGTTATCCAGCGTTCTCTTTCCGATATTTCCACCTCCACTAAAGTAGAGCAATCGTCACGGGCTTTTTCCGCGGCTGAGGCAGGCATTGAGAACAGACTTAAAGGAGGCTCAGGTTCTGTTAATTTTTCGGAAATTGGTTCAACCGCAGCAGTCGCAGGAGGCGATTTGGGGCCGGCGGAAGCGGCAGCCGGTTCCCAACAAGCTCCGCTGGAATTTCCGCCTCTTTCCAGGGAGGAAACCGCCCATGTCTGGCTGGCAGATTACAACTCCCTTGCCAATCCTCCACCCAGCTTTTACAAGCAATCTACTCTTGATGTTTTTTGGGGTAATTCCTCAACGGATCAAGCGGCTCTTGAGTTAACTCTGGTTTATTTTTCAGGAGGCTATCAATCCAGAAAATGGTTTTTGGACCATAACATTACCAGATCCCCCGATAACAGATTTGAGAAAGTTGCTTGCAGCGGCTATACCCTCGGTTCAAATCAGTACCAGTGCCAAAAGACTCTTGGGTTTACTCCACAGGAAGTAGCCGGTTTAATGCTGATTAGAGCCAGATTGCTTTACAACTCCACCGGTCAGCCGTTGGCCGTGAGGGCCACCGGCATATGCGGCAGGGACTGTTCGCTGCCCCC
The DNA here is from genome assembly GCA_964625535.1 of uncultured Gammaproteobacteria bacterium. GTDB lineage: Bacteria > Patescibacteriota > Microgenomatia > Daviesbacterales > UBA10151 > UBA9644. The sequence continues at coordinate 99,104 of CAZVEX010000004.1, read as the reverse complement.
TCAATCGAAGGCCATAGTTTCAACCGGAACGGCAGGAGAAACGCAGAGAAAATTGCAACTTTTCCAGCAGAACAAGGTGGTCCCTCCGTATTTTGACTACGGCATCTTTTCCGTGGGAGCAATCAATAAATGAGGGGAAAAGGCATTTCTCTGATTGAATTAATCCTAGTGGTGGCGGTTGTTGGCGCCGCTGTTTTTTTGATGGCTAATCTGCCCAATGCCATAGGTTTAATCGGTAAGAGCAGACATTTGTCTTTAGCCAGAGAAATTGCCGCCAAAGAAATTGAAGACAAAAGAAATATAAGCTATATTAATTTAGTTAATGACGTAAGTTCAATTTCAGATCAAAGAATCAGTCTTTTGCCAGCCGGTGCCGGACAGAGTAAAGTGGAAGATTGCGATCCGTCAATTTGCACCGGTTCGGAGAATATCAAACAGGTGACCGTGACCATAAACTGGAAGGAAGGAAGCAGGGATCAGCAAATATCTTTAAAAACTTTTATCGGAGAAGGAGGTATAAACCAATGAAAGGCCTCACTCTTGTTGAAGTGCTGGTAGCCATGGGCGTGGCTACCATAGTAGGGACGCTGCTGGTGGTGATTATTGTCAATTCCACCGGTCTTTTTTTAAAACAGTCCGCCAGGATAGAACAGGGTTTGGGAGTCAATGAGGCGCTCTCCAATATCAGAAACGCCGTCAGAGAAGCTCAAAACATTGCCGCCACCTACCCGGAGACTCCGCCGCCAAGCTACACCAGCGGAAGCAGTCAATTAATTTTAAAACTTGCCTCGGTTGATAACGCGGATAATATCATCGCCAACTCTTTTGATTACTTTGTTTTCTTTTTGGATCAAAGTGTACTTCGTCTTAAAACTTATCCCGCCGAGGTAAGTTCCAGAAAGAGTCAAGACCGGATTTTTTTAACCAATGCGGACAGAATAGAGTTTAAATATTTTGATTCGTCAAACCCGCCCCAGGAGGTTGCGCCCGTTTTGGCTTCCAAAGTCAAAATTACCTTGTCCCTAAAACAAAAAAGCGGGACGGAGTTTGAGGTGACGATTGCCACATCGGAGGCAAACTTAAGAAATGACTAAGGAGTCCGGTCAAATTTTAATTATTGTTTTTGTGGCCTTGGGAGTGGTGCTTTTTAGCGTGCTTTTCATTATTGCTGGTGCGCAAATCTATTTTCAAAATGCCTCTTACGCGCTAGATTCGGAAAAAGCCACAGCCTTGGCCGAAGCCGGCATAGATAAAGCCATTAACTCACTCAATAAAACTGGTGGGAGTTACTCTGGGGAGGTAGAAACTGGCCTTGGTGATGGTAGCTATTCAGTCACCATAACTTCTATTGATCCTGCCACCAAAGTGATTGAGTCCACCGGCTATATACCTAATAAAGCTAAGGTGAGAGCAAAAAGAACCGTCAAAATAACCGCCTCAAAAGGGGTTGGAGCAGCATTTGTTTATGGAATTCAGGTTGGAGAAGGAGGGTTGGAACTTGGCAACAACAATCAGGTTCAGGGGACAATCTTTTCCAATGGAAGCATAATCATGGGTAATAATAATACCATCACCGGGGATGCTTGGGTGGCAGCTGGGGTTGTAGCCACTGCAGATCAGCAGACAGATTGTATAACCTGTGTTGATTACCTTTTTGGTAAGAGCATTGATGGGCAAACAAGACTTGATATTGCACAAAGCTTTAAACCTTCTATGTCAGATAAGATTAGGAAAATTTCTTTAAAGGTTAAAAAGATAGGCAATCCTCCGGATGTAACTGTCAGAATTTTGGGTGATGATGGCGGGAACCCTAAAAAAAATGAGGTACTTGCCACAGGAACTCTTTCCTCAAGCTTAGTGATAACAGAATATGGATGGATAGATGTCACCTTTTCCACAAATCCTACACTCTCTGCTGACACTACTTATTGGATTATGATTGATACATCCTCTGATACTGGCAATTACTGGTCCTGGCAAAATGATTTGGCTCAAAGTTATAACGGAGGTGTGCCCAAATGGTCGCCCAATTGGAGTGCGGGTAATCCCAGCTGGAGTTCTTTTTCAGGAGATTTAAGCTTTAAGACATACATGGGTGGAACTACTAATTTTATCCTATCAGGAAATGGTACCAGGGTAGCGGGTGATGCTCATGCAAACACCATAGATAGTTTAATAATTGACAAGGACGCTTACTATCAAACCATCACAAATTCAACTGTAAGTGGTAGTTCTTGTCCCAATGCACATTGCCATCCCGGATCGGAAGACCCGCCGCCCAAAACCTTTCCCATTTCAGAAGCAAACATATTAGGGTGGAAAAATGAGGCAGCCATAGCTGGTTCTCTGTCACAACCAACTTGCGGTTCCCAAACTGCCTGGGGACCAGGTAAATTTACTGGTAACCTAACTTTGGGCAATCAGTGCATCATTAAGGTAAAAACTCCTCTATGGATCACCGGAGATATTACCATGGGAAATGAAAACAAGTTTATACTGGATCCCTCTTACGGAACAAGTTCGGGAATAATTATTACAGATGGAAAAGCTATCATGGGTAATCAGAATAAATTAATAGGCAGCGGAGAGGGAAATAGTATTTTGGTACTTCTTACAACCTATGACTCAAGGACTAACGGAAGCAGCGCCATCACCATTGGAAATATAGGCAATACAGGAGTATTTTATGCGGATAAAGGAATTATTGATCCTGGTAATAATAACCAATTTAAAGAGATAACAGCCTGGAAAATAAAAATAACCAATGATTCAATAATAGATTATGAAACAGGTTTAGCTTCCATTCTTTTCTCATCCGGCCCTTCTGGATCATACTCTTTGGTTAAAGGAACATACCAAGTAAAGTAAAAAGTGTTACAATAAAACTACTGCCTATGGCCAAAATTAATGTTGGTTTGGATATTGGTTTTTTTTCCATCAAAGCAGTTCAGATTAATCTTGATGGAAATCAAGCTAAACTGTTGACTTTGGGAGCGTTGCCAACTCCTTTACCCGGGATGATCTCCGAGCAGGACGCTGACCTGGAAAAAGTTGCGGAAACTATCAAAAGGCTTTTTAGCAACTCCAGGATTGATACCAAAGAGGCGGTGGTAGCCTTGCCCGAGAGTAAAGTTTTCACCCGGGTAATTGATGATTTGCCCTACCTTACGGATGAGGAACTTTCGTCCGCCATAAAATATGCGGCCGAGGAGTTTATCCCCATGCCCTTATCCGACGTCAATTTAAACTGGCAGGTTTTAGCCAGATCCGACAGTAAAAACAAAAACTCCAAAACCATAGTGCTGGTAATTGCCTCCCCCAAAATAGCAGTTGAGAAATATATTAAAGTACTCTCTTTAGCCGGAATAAAAGCAAAAGCCCTGGAGACAGATATTATTGCCATTACCCGCTCATTGGTGGGCAGAAACCCCTTTTCCCCCAGCACTTTAATTATTCAGCTTGGCGCAACTTCAACGGATTTTGCTACTGTGTCTCAGGGGCTTATTTGGCTGACCCGGTCAATCTCTACGGGCGGTATAGCGCTGACACGGGCTCTGGCTCAGCAATTTAATTTTGAAGGCTCGCAGGCCGAGGAATATAAAAAAGTCTACGGTTTAAATCAGGATCAGCTTGAGGGAAAAGTGTTTGAGGCTCTAAAACCCCTGGTTGATATTATTGCCATGGAGGGAAGAAGAATAGCGCAGGCTTTTGACGGTAAATACCCACAAAATCAGATAAAAAGAGTGGTTTTATCAGGAGGAGGAGTCAAAATGCCGGGCTTGGTGATATACCTTGCCAATGCTCTGGGTTTGGAAGTGCAGGAAGCTGACCCCTGGTACGGCATTATTAAAGATAAGGCAATGGAAGCGAAACTGTCCGCTCTGGCTCCCCTTTACTCCGTGGCAACAGGTTTGGCTTTAAGGGAGGATTAGAGATGGCAAGAATATCCATTAATTTATTACCCCGAGAATATTTAAGCGATGAAATAAAGAAAGCTAAATTTTATAAGGTTCAATTAATGTCTACCGCAGCCATTTTGCTGGTAGCCTTTTTTGCCTCCATTGCGGTGGGGATCCGTTTTTTACAAAGCCAAAACATCAGGGCAGTGGAAGCTAAAATCGTTGAGGGAGAAGAAAAGGTTACTCAACTTGCCGGTAGGCAAACTTCTCTGCTCCTTATCAAAAACAGACTTTCTACCATTAATCAGTATCTGGGGGTAACTTCCAAACAGGTTTCCACCTATGCTTTGCTCGACGGGTTGCTGTCCTCCCAGATTGGCATCAGTTCTTTAAATGTTGACCGCTCCGGCGATGCTCAATTGGTCGCCGTGATTCCGGATGTGATTATTTTGGATACTCTCATATCCGATTTAACCGCAGTTTCCGAGGTGTCGGTGGAAAGCTTAAACCGGGGTAGAGAAAATACTTACAGGATTAGTTTAAAAATTAAAACCAAATGAACAAAGAAAGTTTGGGCAAATTTTATAAAAAATACAGGCTGTTTATTTTTCCGGCAGCGGTGGTTGTTTCATGCCTTATCCTGTTAACCTTTGTGTTGATTCCCCAAATCGGAGTATTCTTAAAAAATTCCCGCCTTGAGCAGGATTTTAGGACCAGATCGGAGTTTTTAAATACCAAGGTTGAGGCGCTTGAGGGTCTGGATGAAGATAGTTTGCGCCGTCAAGTAAGTTATGTTCTTTCGTCTCTGCCTGGAGAAAAAGATTTTGCCGGCACTATTATTTTACTTCAGAATATAGCAAACGAAAATGGATTTGTTATTACTGCATTGTCTCTTGGAGCAGGTAGCGGGAATAAATCATCCACCGGGCAAAGTTTTGGGGCTAGACTGGAAGCTGTCGGAGCCAAAAACCTTCTCGGTAGGTTTTTAAGCAGCATTGAGAGCTCTCCCAGGCTAATGAGGGTTACTAATATAGAAGTTTCATCAGGTAGAGGGGGGGATATAGTAGACGCTAATTTGGCAATTGAAGCGATGTTTACTCCGATACCGGCTAATTTGGGCAGTATCGACTCCCCGCTTCCCCAAATCTCCTCGGGAGAGGAAGAGCTGATTTCCAAGCTGGCCAGAACCGAAGTATCTACTGCTGTACCCTTGACCGTGACCGGCAAAGCGGATCCATTTGAATAGTTTTTGGACTAATATAGATCCGGCCTGACTTTTTTAGTTTTTTCCAGTGATTTTTCCCGACGCCACTGGGAGATTTTTTTATGATTTCCGGAAAGTAAAACTTCCGGAACCTTTTTTCCTTCAAAAACTTCCGGTCTGGTATAGTGTGGGTATTCTAAAAGTCCTTGGGAAAAAGATTCATTTAGTGTGGCTTCGGGTTTTTCCAGAACTCCCGGAATTAGTCTGGTAATAGAATCCATGATAACCATGGCAGGTATTTCCCCTCCAGTTAAAACATAATCACCTATACTAATTTCCTCATCAACTTGATTTTCAATAAACCTTTGATCCACTCCTTCGTAATGGCCACAAACTATGATGATATGATTCAGCCTGGAGAGTTTTTGTGCCACTACCTGTTTGTATGGTTTGCCAGAAGCAGAGGTTAAGATAACTTTTCCCCGATCAGTTGATTTTAAAGCTTTAGTCAAAATATCCGCTCTAAAAATCATTCCGACTCCACCTCCATAAGGTCTATCGTCAACCACCTTATGTTTACCTTCCCCAAAATCACGAAGATTTATGAGTTCAAAAGAAACTTTACCTTTAGCTTGGGCCCTTTTTAAAATACTGGAATTTAAGATAGGGTCAAAAACTTCGGGGAAAAGTGTAATAATGGAAATCTTCATTGGGCCGGTTCTGCCAGAGTCAAATTCACCCTGATGTTTTCGGCAATGGCCCTTACTGTTAATAACTTCCTGATGGCTCTAATGGTTTGTCCGCTTTTGCCAATAATCAGCCCCATATCCGATGGGTCAACGGTTAAATTTAGGTTCACTTCACCGTTTTGTTGTTGTTCGTCTATTTTGACTGCTTCTGGTTTGGAAACCAGATTTGTCACAATATATTCAAGCAGATCCTTCATTTTTTTGTTCCTCTTTTGGAGTTTCTTCTGTTTTTGGCTCCTCTGCAACCTGAGTCGTTTCATCTGCTGGTTTCTCTTCTGTTTTCTTCTCCTTCTTTGGTTTTCTGGGCGGACGCTGGGGCGCTTTGCCAATAATCCTTAAAAACCCCTCTGACATTTGGGCTCCTTGTTTTATCCAATAATCAATTCTATCTTGTTTTAATTTTATATCCTTTGGTTCTGTCAAAGGATTATAAGTTCCCAAAAGTTCAACATAAGCCCCGGTTCGCTTTGATCTTTCATCCACAGCCACCACCCGGTAAAACGGTTTCTTCTTGGTCCCAATCCTCATCAATCTAATTTTAAGCATGAAAGTAAGTATAGGGCATGAAACCGAATACGTCAACCTTTATCTATTTTTGTTAAGCAGAATGTAGGGGGCTGTTGGGGCGTCTTCAGGTGATTTTTCCTCCAAACTTAAACCCAGATCTGCCATTTTCTCTTCATTAAGCCACCCGCCAAAGGGAGCTGTCAGTGGCTGGAGACCTCCCCATCCATCTTCTATATCCCCAATTAGCATTCTTCCATTTCGACTTAAAGCCCGGGACATTTTAAATACGGCCAATTTTTGCCCCTCGGTGGGCAGGTAATAAAGCGTATTCATGCAAATAATCAGGTCGAATTCCCCAAATTGCTCTAAATCTGCGGTAGCTATATCAGAACACTTAAATAGTATTCTTTTCTCATGAATTCTTCGGGTAAAGCCGGCTGGGACAGAAGCTTTCAAGATTCCCTCTTGTATTTCCCGCCAGGGTAAAAAAGGTCGCCGCAAAAAGCTTATGCCAAACCTTACAAACTCAAGCTCCTTTTCCGGATGATTGGTGATAGTGCGAGGTTGGTTGGTTAGTTCAAGATATTTTCTCCAAGACCAACTCAATAAAGTATCGGTGTTAGATACACTTAAGGCGGCAAAGATTTCTCTTCTCCTTTCAACATCATTTAAAATATTTCTGTTTTTATCGACTAGTACCATTGAATAGTCTATTCCTTGATGTTCCAGTAAGGCGGCAATCCAGTAGGGTTCAAAGGGACTGGCTACTACCAGAGAATTCTTTCCTATGCCTATCTCCAGGATTCTAACAGGGGTGGGAGCTTCCGGGATAATTCTTCTTTCCATAACATCTAAAAGAGGTACTCCTCTTACCGGAATGGTATACGTTCTATCCCACAATAATAGATGCATAAGATTGGGCCGAGGATGGAAATTTTGAGCATCAGTTAGCCAACTTGGTCTAGTTAACTCCACCATATGATATCTTATAGTATACCACTTTTAGCAATAGCTGTCAAATTCTGGTGGCTAATTTACTTAGCGCCTCCTTGGCTGATTGTTCTTCTGCTTCCTGTTTGGAAGAGCCGAGGCCCACCCCCTGTTTTTTACCCTGGATAAAAACTCCCACCGTGAATTTTTTGGCATGATCAGGGCCCCGGGCGGATAAAATTTTATAATAGGGGGAGGTTTTAAATTTTTCCTGGACTATCTCCTGCAAACGGGATTTGGCATCCCGGGGAGGGCCTGCCTTAATCTCTTTCTCAAACAAAGGTAAAAGAGTAGATTCTATTACTCTGCCTGTTTCTTCGAGCCCTTTATCCAGAAAAATTGCTCCTAAAAGAGCTTCATAAGTATTGGCCAAAAGCTGGGGATTAACTCTTCCTCCCCCCAACTCCTCCCCCCGGGACAGTTTTAAATATTTTCCCAGTTCCAGTTTTTGAGCAACTTGCGAGAGAGATTTGGTTTTAACAATGTACGATCTTAAATTGGTCAGATCCCCTTCGTTATCATTTTTTCTGGCATTAAAAAGATGCAAAGTTACAACCAGAGACAAAACAGAATCTCCCAAAAACTCCAGTCTTTCGTTGGAAAGAGTATCCAGCTTAACCTCGTTTAAATAGGAGCGGTGAATAAAAGCCTGCTTCAGCAAGTTTGTATCTTTAAATTTTATATTAAGCTTAGATAGGAGTGGGGTAAAATCAGGCAATTAAATTATCCTCCACTAAAAGCACCAGATCCTCGACCATGCTTAGATTTTCCGTATCTTGCGGGTCAAAAACGATCTCATATTTTTTAGATAAAAAATTAAGCAGATCGTTTAACTCAACCGGCCCCAAATTTAAATCTTCCCTAAGAAGAGCTTTTAGATCAATGTCTTCTGGCGAAAGGCCCAAATGTTCGGCAATGCTCCCTAATATGTCTTTGTTATCAGGCACTGGATATTCCCTCCATATTTATTAATTTTCCCAGAGCTCCATTAATCAGGCTTGGGGATGAGTCGCTGCCGTATTTCTTGCCAAGCTCCACCGCCTCATCCACCACCACCTTAAAAGGAACCCCCCTTTTTATTATTAACTCAAAAGTGGCCAAACGCAAGATAGCTAAATCAATTTTATTGATTTGCTCAATAGGTCTTTCAGAGGCACTTCTTTGTATCAGCTCATCAATCCGGGAAAGATTATCAATGATTTGCCGGCTCGTCACAGAGCGCTTGCTTTTTTTGTTAAATTCCCATGAGAAGAGTTCGCGGATGATTTTGACGCGCCGCTTGTGTCGTGGGTCTTGGGCGGTTTTCATGCTTTAGTTACTTTGGTTTGGGGTTTACCAACAAGTTTGCCGCGGTAAAAGCCGCACTCCACGCAAACTATGTGTGGTCTGGTTTTAACTCCGCAATTTTTACAAACTATTAAAGCCACCTCAGCCAATTTAATAGCCGCTCGTCTGGTTCTTTTTCTCGCTTTAGAATGTCTTCTTTTAGGTTCTCCCGGCATAAAATCTCCTCAATCAGGCATGACTTCTTTAGAAACCTTTTGTAATTGTGCTTGAAGTAATGGATATTTGTCAAGGGTAGGATTATTTTGGAGAAGCTTTTGGGCAGCAGATCTTGTTTTCTCAATCAAAGTTAAATTGCTGAAACTGGCAATTTTAAACTCAAACCTGCCTGCCTGACGGCTGCCGAAAATTTCGCCGGAACCTCTTATTTTAAGATCCAATTCTGAAAGTTTTAATCCGTCAAAAGTAGTTTCCAGATATTTTAATCTGGAGGTATCTTTAGGATTTGATGTATAAAGAAAACAATACGATTCCTTGCTCCCCCTGCCTACTCGACCTCGCAGCTGATGAAGCTGGGCCAGGCCAAAGCGTTCTGCTCCTTCAATAATAATAATAGTGGCATTGGGATTATCCATGCCCACCTCCACTACTGATGTGGAAACCAGGATTTGGGACATGCCCCGGCGAAAATCTGTTGTGACTTTTTCTTTCTCCTTGCCTTTCATTCTGCCGTGCAAAAGATCAAGCCCAAAATTGGGAAAAATCTTTTTTAATTTTTCAAATTCCTGCTTTACTGCTTTGACTGTTACCAGAGTTTCAGAAGGTTCAATCAAAGGAGTGATGATATAAACTTGTTCCCCTGCTCTAACATGACTCTCTATAAATTTATAAGAATCCAATCTTTTTTTCTCCGGTACTAAATAGGTTTTAACTTTTTGTCTGCCTTTGGGAAGTTCATCAATCACTGACATATCCAAATCTCCATATAAAGTTAAGGCAACGGTTCGCGGGATAGGAGTGGCAGTCATGGTGAGAAAATGCGGGATTTTGGCGCGGGAGCGAAGAAGTGTTCGCTGCTCTACCCCAAAGCGTTGTTGTTCATCTACTATGACTAGTCCCACATCATCTGCATTTAGTTTCTCTGACAAAAGAGCATGAGTACCAATAATAACATCTGTCTTTTCTGCTTTTTTCTTACTGCCCGTATATATCCCAACTGAAATTGCAAATGGTTTCAATAATTTTTTTAAGGTTTCAAAGTGTTGGAAGGCTAAAATTTCCGTGGGAGCCATGAACAAAGTTTTAAGATGGTTTTTGTGTACTAAATATGCGACTGCCGTAGCTACCACTGTTTTTCCGGCACCTACCTCTCCTTGGATTAATCTGTTCATAGGCTGACTCTTTTTAAGATCATCTAAAACTTCTTTGAGAACTCTTTGTTGGGCAGGGGTCAACTGAAAGGGTAAAAGTTTGAAAAACAAATTTAAATCACTTTCTTTGATATTTAAGGGTTCAACTAACGGCTTTTTTTGCCACGCTAACCTTGCCTTTTGAGTAGCCAGTGACACAAAGAATAACTCATCAAATCCTAACCTTGATTTGGCTTTTTCCACTTGCTCCCAACTTTCCGGAAAATGAATTTGTTGCAAAGCTTCCGGCAGGGCTAACATGTTGTTTTTTATTTCATCAGGCAGAGGTTCTTTAATTTGATCTAAAACTTCCGGAAGTAGTTTGGCTATTTTGGTACGCAGCCACTTGGAAGAAACTCCATATGTTTCCGGATAAATTGGTACTAACCTACCAGTATGTAATGTTTGACGACTTTCCAGTTTTTCCCATTGTGGAGCCATAATAGATAACTTACTTTTATATTTAGTTAATTTTCCCGAAACTTGCAACCTGTCCCCTGCTTTGATTTGTTTTATCAACCACGGTGAGTTAAACCAGGTTAAGGTAATGGGGGATGAGCCATCATTAAAAATAGTTTGGGTTAGGGTTTTGCCAAATCTGGTATAAATATTTTTAATTGCCCAAATTTCCCCTTGCAAAGTGACTGTTTGACCAATTTGGGTATCTTTAATGCTGGAAACATTGGAAAAATCATCATATCTAAAAGGGTAATGGTTAATTAAATCTTCCAGAGTAAAAAGATTAAGCCGCTCCAGCCTTTTGGAGTATGTATAGCCAATACCGGCAATTTTGAGTAAAGGGATGAAAAGATCCATGAGTGGATTATACAGGATTTAACGTACAGGTATCCGATTTGCTAATAAGGTGATAAAACGTGACGGCGTGATTGATTGGATAGGATGCAGCGCCATCGCTCTGTTGAATTGAGCAAGAATTATTTGTTCTTCCGGATCAAGAGCTTTGTCCCCAAAAGATTTTTCCCATACTTTTCCCAATGCTGATCTTAGAATATGTCTTAGTTGACCTGGTTTTAATTCAGGTACTTCCAAGGTTGCTCTTATAATTGCACGTTCTAGGGGGCCATACCATAGTCTTTGATGTCCGTTAGCTGCAGTAGCAGTTGCCTCAATAGCTACCGCACACTCGGCAGGTGTTAAAGTTAAATCTGCTGGTTTTGGAACACGGCCGTTTTTTCGTTCCCTCATACTCATAAGTGAAAAATTATATCATGGATTACAGAGTTGTCAAAAGGGGCAGAAGGGAAAAAATCAAGATGGCAAAACCGGCAAGAAGGGACAAGATTATCCAAAATATTTTGAATTTGGGCGAATACATCATAAAATTATCATACCTCTTGAAATTTAGAAAATAAAGAGGTATTATCCAGGCATAAATGAGAGAGAGATTTAGACATTTACCAATATCTGAAGCAATAGGAATAGTTGTAGGTGGAGCCTTGGGGTTTTTGACGCCGCCGGTAGCAGATTGGTTTGTTGCCCAGTCGTCATGGCCGGATTATTTTAAGTTTATGGTACACAGAATGGTACAATCTACGGAAGTGAGAATTGCCTTGGCGGTACTTGGCGGCGGGGCAGGACTTTTTGTAGGAAACTTTCTGGGGCATGAGAAACAAAGAATTCAAGCAGAGAGAGCATTCTTATCCGAGGAGCGTGGTTCAGCCAGAGTGGCGGCGGCTGTGGCAGTTGGACTTTTAGCCCTAGGCACAGGAGTTGTGGCTCCGTTGATAGTGGATGCTGCAGAACGTATCTTGCCGGAAATAGGAAAAGTAATAGTGGGTGCTCCCGCTATTAACGGAGGAAGATTTTATTAATATGCCAAGACCAGAATTAGATGGTGAATTGATTCAACCTTTAGAAGTTCCACCTCAACCCGAGCAAGGTCATCAAAGATGGCATTTTTTGCGAAGACCCATGCACTCCCTGGCTTGGATGGTAGGAGCAGGTGTGGGTGGGTGGATAGGTTATTTACTGTCTAAAGATCAAGAAAATGCTTCAGCCATGATTGTACTAGGGGCATGTGTTGGTATTACCATTTTGGCTTCAGCCACCTATCTTATTACAGATAGAATTTGGGGGGTGGAAGATAAAAATAAGTGGATCAGGCTATTGATCCGCTGATACCCATTTAAAAACGGTTAAAAAACTTTAGACTTCTTCTTTGCCTATTTGTAGACTGATTTTATCAGTTTGCAAATCTAATGGAAAAGGTGTATATGTGGGGTATGGTAGATAATAAATCAGAGTTGGGTGGAACATTTCAACCAGAAACTACTCCTGTAATCCATGCACTTTCCGAAAAAGGTTTCCGAAGATGGGTAAAAGTTGGATCGGTGGTCGCACTACCTCTAATTGGCATAGAAGCACTATCTTTCCAGGAAGCTGCTGTGCAATTTATTCAGGGAAGTCCCTTAACTCATAGAGCTATAGAAAGCATGAGATGGGGCACAAGTATGTTTTTGGGTTTTGGTATTTTAGCTAGTGGGGTTATTTTAGTAGAAAATATGATTGACGCTGTCGGTAAATTAAGCTGGAGAATGCGAACAAGGAATTCTTAATTCGCCAAAGTATTTTTATTTAACCGTTAACCTTTCAATTTCTTCCAAAGCAGATTTTCGGGCAGGATCTTCAAAGTAAATTCTGGCTGGTTTAAGTTTTTTAATTAACCATTCTGCTACTGCATTTTTCAAGTCTTGGGGATGTAACTTTTTTTCCACATAATCTTTTTCCAAGCTTTCATAGGAAGAATATGTTATATCTCCCCCATGTTCCGGTTTTCTGGAGATGGTTAGTGATCCGTCGCTATAAAAAATTAAATATCTGGTCCAGTTTAAAATGGGGTTTTGTTCCACCTGTCCTTCCGGGGCAAAGGCACTGTTGATAGTTTGCCTGATTTGTTCGGGACTGTCGTGAATAGAAATGCCGCTGCCCGGTTTTGACTTGCTCATTTTGGCTTTCATGGCAATTTCATCTGCCTCGCCTGTGACATTTTCAGGAGCTGTCAGTCCCAAAAGAATGGGATGATGAATGGCTACGGGTTTTGGTTTTCCCAAAGCGGAAGCGCTGTCGCGGGCAATCACATGGACTTTTCTCTGGTCCACTCCGGCATGGGCAATGTTGACGCCCAAAAGAAAAATATCCGCAGCTTGCATGATTGGGTAAAATAGTTTGGCCGTATCAATATCTTCCGATTCTTCCCTCCCCATGATGGTTACGGAGCGTTTAGTGCGAGCCAGTGAGGTAGTTTTGCCAATTTCCAGCATAATCAGCCAAAAGTCAGGATTTTTGGCATATTCCTGCGAAGTTAATCTAAACTGTAATTTTTCAGGATCCCCTCCTACGCATTGGAATAAAATTTTAAAGGCATCAGTAAAATAACCCCTTGCCACTTTCCTGATGGTTTCAATGTTGCCGTCAAGTTTGTCATTGATGGCCGAATGTAAATCTGCCAACCAAATAATAGTTTCTGCGCCCGCGTCCTGCAAATCTTTAATTTTTAGGACTGTAAAAAGATAGCCAATGTGCAGTTTGCCGGAAATTTCAAAACCAATGTAGTGGCGAAGGGGTGCCCCACTTTCCAAAAGAGCCTTCAATTCCTCTTCTGTCAAAACCTCCTCCAGATTTCTGGTAATTAAATTAAACTTTTCTTCTGTAGTCATTTATTTTTTCCCTTGTGGTAATATTACCACATAATTATGGGTAGAGAGTTAACAAAATTATCCCAAATTCTGGTTTCATCTTATGACCGAAGCCTGGCTCCCTCCGACGATAAAACCATATCTGTCAATCCCCTGGTGGCGGAGTTGGCCAGCTGGTATGAGAAATTTAGAACCGCCATGGATTACCGCGACGACGAGGTGATACTTCGCTCCACCATCGAGAGGATTTTAAAAAGAAGGCTTTTACTTGGCGGAAACGGAGCAACTATTGCTCCTCCTTTAATCAGGGAACTGATTTGGGCCCGTTATTTTCCCGACTCATCCGTTCCCGAATCCCAGGTGGCCCGGGTGAGCCAGACCATTGACCTGTTTCTTAAAATGGAAGACGAAATAAACCACCAGCACAGAGTGAACAGGATAATGGTTAATGAATGGATCATGCAGCTTTTGTCAGCGGAAATCGAAGATATCTTAAAGCCTTCTCCCCAAAAAGAAACCATGTGCAATTTTATCTATCACCTTTTCCGGGAGAGAGTTGTCATCAGCGATGACACTGATGAAACAAGAGACATTCAGGTTTTCATTGCCGCAAGACGCGCTTTTGCCAATGACGATTTGGCACTTCTCCGCTACCATCTTTTTAAGCATTATTTTGGCAAAATAAGCCATAACTTCAATAAAATTGCCGAGGGCTTCCCCGAAGCGCAAAAAGAATTGTCAAAGCAGCTAAACTATCCCCTGAAGGATAAAATCTATGTCTATGTCAAAAATCAGACAGTGCCTTTTTTAATTCTGGACGATGTTTTAAGAAAAAGCCCAAGCGGCGCTCATGCGCTTGTTTCGGATTCCGAAAGCTTAAATCTGGCCATTCTGGAAGCCTGCAGCGCCCGCTATAAAACCATCAGGGCCAAGGTAAAGCGGGCCATTGTCAGAAGCGTTGTTTTTATCTTTTTTACCAAGGCTATTTTTGCTCTTTTCATAGAAGGAACTTATGAAAGATTTATTTATAATCGGGTCATCTGGAGCTCAATTGTCTTAAATACCCTGACCCCTCCTTTACTGATGGTTTTAGTTGGTCTTTTTATTAAGGCCCCGTCCAAAGATAATTCTTTCAGGATTATGACTAAGATCAACTCTATCCTCTTTGAGGAAAATCCCAATTTAAATCCTCCGCTGGCAGCGAGGAAAAAGCCCAAGAAATCAGAGCCAATTTTGGGGTTTGTCTTTCTCATGCTTTGGCTCCTCACTTTTGTTTTGAGTTTTGGGGTAATCATTTTTGTTTTGAATAAATTGGGGGTAAATCCTGCCTCTCAAGGGATATTTGTCTTTTTCCTGGCCATTGTTTCTTTTATTTCTTACAGGATTAACAGAACTGCCAACATGTATGTTTTAAGAGACGACAGGGACAGTCTGGGGTCGCTTCTGGCTGATTTTTTCTTTATGCCTTTTATTCAGGTGGGAAGAAGGTTGACTACGGCCATTTCCCAGATAAATATTGTGCTGTTTATTTTTGATTTTATTATTGAAACCCCATTTAAAGGCATTTTTGCCTTTTTTGAACAATGGTTCCTCTTTTTGCGAACTCAAAGAGAAAAACTGGAATAGACATTGACGCTTCGCCAGCTTTTTGAGTACAATGTTTTAGATGGAACATGGAATTGTTTTAAAGCCGGAAATATTGGGATTTTATAGAAATTTTCCCATCACCAATACTCTTTTGGTTTCCTGGGTGGCCATGGTTATTTTGACTGTAGCAAGCATCGCTGCAACCTGGAGAATAAAAGCCATACCTTCTCTCTTGCAGAATTTTTTAGAAGCGGTAATAGATTGGGGTTATTCCACGGTCGAGGGTTTAACAGCCAAAAGGGTAAAAGTTTTCTTTCCTTTTATTATGACCTTTTTCCTTTTTATTTTAACTTCCAACTGGCTGGGGCTTTTGCCTGGTTTTGGCACCATCACTTACAAAGGCGAACCTCTTTTTCGTTCTGTCAACTCCGATTTAAACATGACATTGGGACTGGCACTGCTGTCTGCTTTTTTAACCCACGGCTTTGCCGTTAAATATTTAGGGATCAAAAACTATCTTTTGAAATGGGTGGCTCTAAACCCCATTTTTTTATTTGTAGGGATCCTGGAAATTATTTCGGAAGTGACCAAAATAGTCTCGCTTTCTTTCCGTCTTTTTGGTAATATATTTGCCGGAGAGGTAGTGCTCTCAACAGTGGCTGGCATTTTTGCCTTTGTTGTGCCACTGCCTTTTTATTTTTTGGAAATTATTGTAGGATTTGTACAGGCAGCTGTTTTTGCCATGCTAACTCTGGTGTTTATGGTTTTGTTATCGGAAAAACATGCCGAACATTAAATAAGAAAGGAGGTTTAGAGTGGAAAATTTACCGGCCGCAATAGCAATAGGCGTGGGGGCTCTTGGCCCGGCTTTAGGCATTGGATTTATTGGCGCCAAAGCCATGGAGGCAATTGGTCGAAATCCCGATGCGCAAGCCAAGATTTTGCCGGCCATGCTTTTGGGTATGGCTTTTGCCGAAGCCATTGCCATTTATGCTCTGGTTATTGCATTTACTAAATAATGGAAATTCTAAACCAGTTCGGGATAAATCCAATACTTTTGGCTGCGCAGGTAGTCAATTTTTTCATCCTGCTTTTTATCTTAAAGAAGTTTTTATATAAACCAATCTTGAAAGTTTTGGAGGAGCGCAGAAAAAAGATCGCTGAAAGTTTGAGAAATGCAGAGGAGATTGAGTTAAAGCTGCGCAAAACCCAGGAGCAGTCTGAAAACATTATTGCTGATACTTTAGAAGAAAGTAAAAAAATTTTAGACGACACAAATAAGGTAGCTGCACAAATACTGGAGGATACAAATAAACAAGCTGAACGCATACTAATGAAGACAACCGAAGATACCAAGAAGTTTATAGAATTTGAAAAGGCTCAGATGATGAACCAGGTTAAAGATCACCTGTCAAACATTGTGCAGCTGGGCTTAGAGAAAGTCTGGGGGACGAAAATATCTGCAGAACAAAGAAAAATTATTGATGAGGTTATGAAAGAAAGCTAGTGAAAAAGAGAAAACAAATAAGAAAAATTATTGAAAAAGCCATTGGGGCCTGTTTTAAAGAAGGAAAATTAACAGAGAAACGGGCTTTAGGCTTTGTTAAACTCTTTAGTGTTCAGCCCAGGGCAGAAGCTATAGAACTCTTATCAGAATTTTTTAAGAGAATCAAAGCGGAGATAAATCTTACTCACATGCTGGTTGAATCTGTCATCCCCCTTTCTAAAAAACAAAAAGATATCATCAGGAAAAAGTTCAGTTTGAGATTCAACATTACAAGCGCTGAATTTAAGCTGAATCCGCAAATTTTAGGTGGTTTAAAAATCAGGGTTGGTGATCACATTTATGACGATTCCATTCGATCCAGAATTTATCAGGTTAAGGAGGCAATAGCAGGAAGTTAATGGCAGATTTAATACAACAAATAGAAAATCAAATAAAAGGATTAAAATTCAAAGCCCAAAGGCAAAATGTGGGGAAAGTAGTGGAAGTGGGAGACGGTGTGGCCAGGATTGAAGGGTTATCCGATGCCGGCTACTGCGAAATTTTGGATTTTGGTGTGGGTATTTATGGACTGGCCTTAAATCTTGAACAATACAGTGTGGGTGCTGTGATTTTCGGAGATTTCGTATCAGTTAAAGAGGGTCAAGAAGTTAAAACTACAGGGAGAATTTTGCAAGTACCGGTGGGAGAAGGTTTAGTAGGCAGGGTGGTTGACGGGTTAGGCGAGCCGATTGACGGGAAGGGAAAAATTGCGGCCAAAACTCATTATCCTGTTGAAAAAATTGCTCCGGGAGTGGTAACCAGACAATCTGTTAATACCCCACTTCAAACTGGAATCAAAGCCATTGACGCTCTAATTCCCATTGGCCGGGGTCAAAGAGAGTTAATTATTGGCGATCGCAATACCGGCAAAACCACCATTGCAGTAGATACCATCATAAACCAGAAGGATGTGCTGTGTATTTATGTAGCCATCGGCCAAAAAACCTCTAAAATTGCCCAATTGGTAGCCAAACTGGAAAGCTTAAGAGCCATGGATCACACCATTGTGGTGGCGGCCTCCGCCTCCGACCCTGCCACCATGCAATATATTGCTCCCTATGCCGGAGCGGCCATGGGTGAATATTTTATGGATCAGGGAAAAGATGCCTTAGTGATTTATGATGATTTGTCCAAACATGCTGCTGCCTACAGACAAATATCTTTGCTTTTGAGAAGGCCTTCCGGCAGAGAAGCTTATCCTGGGGATGTGTTTTATTTGCATTCCCGGCTTCTTGAGCGGGCTGCCCGCTTAAACGAGAAACATGGTGGCGGTTCGCTGACTGCTCTGCCCATTATCGAAACTCAGGCCAATGATGTGTCAGCCTATATTCCCACCAATGTCATCTCCATTACTGACGGGCAAATTTATCTGGAACCTGATTTATTTTTTCAGGGGGTTAGACCTGCTTTGAATGTGGGAATTTCCGTCTCCCGTGTTGGTGGCGCAGCTCAAACCAAGACCATGAAAGGCGTGGCTGGCAGACTTAAACTGGATCTGGCCCAGTTTAGGGAACTTGCGGCTTTTGCCCAGTTTTCTGCTGATTTGGATCCCCAAACAAAAATGCAGATTGAAAGGGGTCGCCGCATCACCGAGGTGCTAAAACAACCTCCCTACTCCCCTGTTCCGGTTGAAGAACAAGTGGCAGTGCTTTGGGCTGTTACCAATGGATTTATGGATGAGGTGGAAGTGGAAAAAATTAAAGATTTTGAACAAAAATATCTTGCTTACCTTAAATTAAAAGGAAAAAATAAAGAATTGGAAAAAGTGACTAAAGAATTTGTGAGGACTTATGGCAAACACTAGAGAACTTAGAAGAAGAATAAAATCAATCAAAAATACCAGTCAAATCACCCGGGCTATGGAGATGGTGGCTGCTACCAAAATGAGGCGGGCCCAAAATCAGGCCGTATCAGGCAGGCCATATAGCGAGAATTTAGCCCAAGCCCTGGCAAGACTTTTACCGAGGATAAATATTGAAGCTCATCCCCTGCTTTTGGGGAATTCATCAAATAAAACGGGAGTGATTTTACTTTCCACTGACAAGGGTTTGGTGGGGGCGTTGAACACCAATCTGATGCGTTCGGTGATATCTCTGACCGGCTCATTTTATACAATTGGCAGAAAGGGTAGAAGTTTTGTGGTAAGAACAGGTAAAGATTTAAAAGCGGATTTTGAAAATGCGGATACAATTACTTTCCGCCAAAGCAAACAGCTGGCTAAAATGATCATAGAAGCTTATCTGGCAGGAGAAATTGGGGAAGTTTATCTGGTCTATCCCCAATTTGTGTCTACCCTAAAACAGGAAGCAAAAAAAATTAAGATTTTACCAATTGACCCTGTCATCCTGAACGCCAGTGAAGGATCTCCTGCGAATGCAGGTACCTCAAACAAGTTGAGAGATTCTTCGGCTTCGCCTCAGAATGACAATAAGGAATTTCTCTTTGAGCCAAATGTAGATTCCTTATTGGATTTTATTTTAATCCATCAGATTGAGGAGCAGATTTATCAGGCTTTGCTTGAAACCAAGGCCTCGGAACACTCGGCCAGAATGGTGGCCATGAAAAATGCCACTGATAATGCTAAAGATCTGGTGGATGATTTAACATTAACTTATAATCAGACCAGACAGGATATGATTACCAGAGAACTTTTGGAAATTACCACAGCCCAAGTGGCTATGGAATAAAATATGACTAAAGGAAAAGTTGTACAAATCATTGGGGCAGTTGTTGATTGTGAGTTTGATCAAAAGCATCTGCCGGCAATTTATAACGCTTTAATAGTGGATAAACTTGTTCTTGAAGTACAGCAGCATTTAGGCGAGGGGCAGGTGCGATGTGTGGCCATGGGAACAACAGACGGATTAAAGCGGGGTAGCCCAGTTTCAGATACCGGCTCCCCTATTTCCGTACCCGTTGGCAAAGAAGTTTTGGGCAGATTATTTAATGTTTTGGGAGATGTAATTGACAATAAGGCAGGAGTAAAATCAAAAAAAAGCTGGCCAATTCACCGGCCAGCTCCCTCCCTAACCGAACAATCCACCACCTCGGAAATTCTGGAAACCGGCATTAAAGTAATTGATCTGCTGGCTCCTTTTGTTAAAGGAGGCAAGGTAGGGCTTTTTGGCGGGGCCGGTGTTGGCAAAACCGTCATTATTCAGGAGCTCATCAGAAACATTGCCCAGGAACATGGGGGTTATTCTGTTTTTGCAGGAGTTGGCGAGCGGACCAGAGAGGGCAATGATTTGTATTATGACATGAAAGCTTCGGGAGTGATTGATAAAACAGCCATGGTTTTTGGGCAGATGAATGAGCCGCCCGGAGCAAGGCTTAGAGTGGGATTATCTGCTTTGACCATGGCCGAATATTTCCGGGATGAAGAAAAAAAAGATGTCCTGCTTTTTATTGATAATATTTTCAGGTTTTCCCAGGCAGGGAGCGAGGTATCGGCCCTTCTCGGTCGAATTCCCTCTGCGGTGGGATATCAGCCCACTCTGGCCTCGGAAATGGGACAGCTGCAGGAGAGGATCACTTCTACCAAAAAAGGATCCGTGACCTCGGTTCAGGCGGTTTATGTGCCGGCAGATGATTATACCGATCCTGCCCCGGCTGCCACTTTTGCCCATCTTGATTCAACAATTGCCTTGGAGCGGTCTTTGGCAGAACAGGGGCTTTATCCGGCAGTTGATCCGCTGGCTTCTTCATCAAGAGCTTTAACTGCGGATGTAGTTGGTCAGGAACATTATGAGGTGGCCACCCAGGTCCAAAAAGTGCTGCAACGATATAAAGATTTGCAGGATATTATTGCCATTTTGGGAATTGAGGAATTATCTGATGAGGATAAGCTGACAGTTTCCCGGGCCAGAAAAATCCAAAGAATGCTGACTCAACCATTTTATGTGACAGAAGTTTTTACAGGTATTAAAGGAACCTATGTGCCCATCAAAGAAACCATCAGGGCCTTTAAAGAAATTCTCGCCGGCAAACACGATTCTAAGAGCGAACAGTCCTTCTACATGAAGGGAACTATTGAGGAGGTTAAATAGGAATTTGTGCGCAACCTTTATTGATATTATCTTACTAGAGCCAACGTAGTCTTCTACGGACTGCAGGTCTATCAATGATCAGCACCCCATTTAAGTGATCCATTTCATGTTGCAGAACTGCTGCTTGTTGCGCGCCAGATGCCAATACAGAAAAGGGATCTCCCTCTTGGTTATAGGCGCTTAGCCCTACGCTTTCGCATCTTAAGACTCTTCGTTTTTTTCCTGGTAAACTTAGGCATTCTTCAGTAACTGGTACTCTTTTCATTGAAAAAAAATCACTCTTGGGATTGATAAAAACAGTCGGTTCCCCGGAGAGCCTTGCCACAAATATTCTAAGGTTACATCCAAACTGCGGGGCAGCAATTCCGACTGCTTCTGGATTAATTTCCAGCATTGTTACTAATAACCTAATTACATCTTGGACCGCAGAAATCTGAAACCGCGGCACTGTTGATGATGATCTTCTTAATTCAGGATTATCAGGTCTCAAAAGTTCAGGTAGCATAGAGTCATTTTACCAGCTTTAGTTATTTCTTGCAAGCTATAGGGTATTAGACAGGCTGAAAAGTACCATCCAGTTTAAGATAATAAGTATCCACTGCCAAATCCGGAAATTGTGACAGGATTTTTTGTTTGGCTGTTTTCAGATCTTCCGCATGTTTTTCCGGCGTACCCGCCTCCTCATAAGCCCCGCAGTCTTCATGGTTTATTAAAACCACTTTTTTGATATGATGTAATTTATAGGCAATATCAATTTGATTGAGGATGATGTCAAGATTTTTTACTCCCCCGGCCAAAGCCACCCTGTCAAAAGTTTTAGGGACAAAATTTTTAGAAATCCATTGATTTATGGCTTCCTGCAGCCTAAAATCAATGCAAGTTATGATGATTGCTTCTGCGCTGTGATTCATCGTGTATAATAATATCATGTTGCATTTGAAAATTGTTACCCCGGAAAAATTGCTGGTGGATGAAGAGGTTTCCCAGGTTAATGCCCCCACAGAACAGGGAGAAATAGGCATACTCCCCAACCATGCCAATTTAATGGCCAAACTGGAACCCGGAGAATTAATTATTAAAAAGGGTGGAAAAGTGGAGAATTTAGCCATAGGAGACGGGTTTTTACAGATGAGTGATAATACGCTAACGATTATGACTGATCTGGCAACTTATGCCGAAGATATAGACGAGCGGGCTGTTGAGGAAGCTAAAAAACGGGCCGAGCAGGCTTTGGAACAAAAGCTGTCTGATGAAGAATATGCAGAAACCTTAGCTATTTTAGAAAAATCCCTGGCCCAACTGCGGATTAAACGCCGCCACCGAGTCCGCTAATTGGTAATCATAAACCCTCTGTTATACAATTATCTACATGGCCCAAAGCCCTGATTTATCAATCATTATCCTTAACTATAATGTTGAGGATTTATTGCTGAATTGTTTGGAATCTATCTTTGAAAACAAAACACAGAAAGACAATTGGCAAATTATTGTAGTAGATAATGCATCTTCGGATAATTCGGTTGAGGCAGTTAAAGAAAAATTTCCCAAGGTTGAAATAATTAAAAATAAATCAAATCTAGGATTTGCTGCGGGCAATAATGAAGGCGTGAAGCTGGCCAAGGCTCCAGTTATTTTATTCTTAAATCCCGATACTGTTATTATAGATAAAGCCATTCAAAAAACTTATGGGTTTTTGATGAGTAATCCCGACATAGGAGCCATCACCTGTCGGGTCGAACTGCCGGACGGCAGATTGGATTATTCTTGCCATCGGGGTTTTCCCACTCCCTGGAACGCTTTTGCTTATTTTTCGGGCCTGGCAAAATTATTTCCCAAATGGAAACTTTTTGCAGGCTATACTGCCACGCATTTGGATATCCATAAAATTCATGAGATAGACTCTCTGACAGGAGCTTTTTTGATGGTTCGAAAAATTGCCGGGGAACAAGTCGGCTGGTGGGACACGGATTATTTTTGGAACGGGGAAGACATTGAGTTTTGTTACTTACTAAAAGAAAAAGGCTGGAAAATTTATTTTTATCCCGAGGTCAAAATCATTCACTTTAAAGGTTCGTCTGCCAAAAAGGAAAAAGCCGTGGCCGTCTCTCATGGAGCTTCCGCCATGAGAATTTTTTACAGGAAACATTATTATAATAGATATCCTCCAGTTTTGAGGGATATTATTTTGGCCGGAATTAAAATGCTCGAGCATTACAGAAAGGCAAAGCTGTGGATCTATCAATAATTATTTTAAGCTTTAATACCAAAAATATTACTGATGAGTGTTTGAGGAGACTGCAGTTGTCAGTTGTCAGTTGTCAGGCTAAGCTCAAGAACAAGATAGAAGTAATTGTATTTGATAATGCATCGGCAGACGGATCAGCAGAAATGATTGGGAGGAAACACTCATGGGTAAAACTAATTAAATCTAAAATAAATACGGGTTATAGCAAAGGTAATAATCTGGCCATAAAAAAGACAAGCAATCTGATGATTCTTTTATTAAATTCGGATTGTTTTGTGGAAGAAGACACTCTTTTTAAGTCGCTTGAATATTTTAAGGAACATCCTGACTGCGGCGTTTTGGGCGTTAAATTAGTTTATGAAAATGGTAACTTGCAGCCAAGCGCCGGTTTTCTGCCAAACCCTTTCAATGTTATCCCCTGGATATTTGGCATAGCCAATTCATTTCATCCCAGAAACAAAGATTTTTTCAAGCGGGAGAAAAAAGTTGGTTGGGTGACAGGAGCTTTTTTTATGATCAAAAGGCATATCTTTGAAAAAGTCGGCGGATTTGACGAATCCATTTTTATGTATATGGATGAGGTGGATCTTTGTAAGAAAGTGGGTCGCGGGGGTTTTAAGGTTTACTTTACTCCGTCAATACAAGTAACTCATTTGCTAAGGGCTAGCAGTCCGGCTTTGCCGGAAAAAGTCTTTGTCAAAGAACTGGCGGGTATCAGATATTATTTTAAAAAATACTATTTGGGAATTTATCCTTTGGTAAGATTATTTCTTGTTTTGGGATTAATTTTTAGAGTGATTGCTTTCTCCCTTTTGGGAAAAACCAAAAGAGCTGGAGCATATCTTGAAGGGTTATCAGTAATATGACTAAGTTAGCAATAATTACGGTAAATTATAACGGTAAAAAAGATACATTAGAATTTCTTGAATCCTTAAAAAAGCTGAAGACGAAAGACTGCGAGCTGAAGACTGTCGTAGTTGATAATGGTTCAACGGATGGACTGGTTGAAGAACTGGTTAAAAATTATCCGGAAGTTCTGGTTTTGCAAAACGGGCAAAATTTAGGTTTTGCCGGAGGGTACAACCGCGGCATAGAATACGCGAGAATTTGGGGAGCGGATTACTTCCTTATTATGAATAATGATTGTTTGATTAAAGATGCCAATTTACTTGAAGAGTTAATCAAAACAGCCCAGGCGGATAAAAACATTGGCTTGGTTTCTCCCAAAATTTATTTTGCTGCAGGGTTTGAGTTTCATAAAGATAGATATGCAAAAAATGATCAAGGCAAAGTAATCTGGTATGCAGGAGGTAAGTTTGATTGGGATAATATTAGATCAGTGCACCGCGGAATAGATGAGATAGATAAGGGTCAATATAACAATGCGGAAGAAACAGATTTAATAACCGGAGCTTGTATTTTGATCAAAAAAAAGGTCTTTGAGAAAATTGGATTATTTGATGAAAAGTATTTCTTATATTTTGAGGATAGCGATTTTGTCAAGAGAGCATCTGATGAGGGGTTTAGAAAGTTTTACAATGGTAGTGTGGCAATTTATCATAAAGTTTCCCAATCAACAGGGGTAGGTTCTGCAATCACGGATTATTATCACACCAGAAACAGATTATTTTTTGGGATGAAGTATGGAAACTTCAGAACTAAATTTGCGCTGCTTAGAGAGGCAGTAAAATTATTTATTTTTGGCAGACCTGCCCAAAGAAGAGGAGTTTTAGATTATGTATTCTCTTAAACTTTCCATTGGCATTGTTAATTACAATACTGCCCGCTTAACCAAAAAACTTTTGCAAAGCATTTTCGAAAAAGAGTCCGGGTTTGATGAAAAAACTATGGAAGTGATTGTGGTGGATAATGGTTCAAAAGATCAGTGTCAAAAGATCATTAAAGATTATCTCCCCAGAGTTAAATATTTACAAAATAAAGAAAACGAGGGTTTTTCCAAGGGCTATAACAAAACGATTAAATTTTCCCAAGGTCAATATATTTTACTGCTTAATTCCGATATTGAAGTTGCGAAAAACAGTTTATCGCAAATGTTAAAATGGGGAGAATCATTTCAAGAAGAAGCTGTTTTGGGCGGAAAATTGGTTTTTCCCGACGGATCAAAGCAGGATTCCGCCTTTCATCTTCCCACGATAACCGGTGCTTTCAAGGAATATTTTTTAGGCCGTTCTGGCTCATATTTTATGTTTCAACCCCAAGGGGAAAACCCTACCCAAGTTGAAGGTTTGGTCATGGCCTGCTATTTGATTCCCAGAAAGATTATTAATAAGGTAGGTTTACTTGATGAAGGGACTTTTATCTATTTTGAAGATATTGAATATGCCAGAAGATTAAAAAGGTATGGCGTCCCCGTCTATTTTGTCCCCTCTGCCAAATTTATTCATCATCACGGAGCCGCCTCCAAAACTATCGGGGTGGATAAATCCCAAGAGCTTTTGCAAAAAGCCGCCATCCATTATCATGGTAAGCTGTATTATTTTCTTTTATCTTGGGTTTTAAAAATTGGCCAGAAACTGGGCCGGGTTCAAACTCCTGCCAGCAGATGGAAGACTTGACAAAGTTTTACTTCTTATGTCCATAATAAGTTAATGAATCAAAAAGGAGTAATTGCCCTAGTCGCTCCCCTGCTGCTACTACTTATAGTAGCGGCAGTTTTATTTATCCTTATCTCTCAAAAAATCATTAAAAATCCTCTAAAATCCCTGCCAGGTGTTCGGAAAGAACCAACAGTTTCTCTGCAAACCCAGTATCAAAACCCGTTTGATAAGAATGCCCAGTATGTTAATCCTTTTGCCTCTTACAAAAATCCCTTTGACGCATTAAAGCAAACAAAATGAAATTACGCATTGCCGGTTTTGTGATAGTTTTTTTTCTGGCTCTTCTGGGTCAAACCAATATTTTAGTTTCTCCCTCCCACCCTTTTGTTGATGATAATAATAATGGCATTGATGATTTTGAAGAAGGTACGGGTCAATATGTCGATCCGGAAGTTCGGGCCAAAATTTACGGGGTGAATTTTCCGATTGCCGATCTGGGCAACTGCCAAAATTACAATGACTGCCGCAACTTTTGCGAGGATCCGGTCAACAGCGAATCCTGCATCAGCTACGGTAAACAAAAAGGTTTTTATCAGGATGACCCGGTCATAACGGAAAAAGATAAAATTCTGGATGAGGCCAAAAAGCGGTTGGGGTGCGACTCGTATGAAGCCTGTTTAAACTTTTGCGAGGTGCCGGCCAATTTCGACACCTGTAATTCCTTTGCCAGATCCCAGGGAATAGTGGGAGGAGTGATTGATGATCCGGGAAGCAGTCAAATTATTGATAAAGCCAGGGAAGTTTTAGGCTGCGATTCTGCCAGTTCCTGCCAAAGCTTTTGCCTGCAGCAGGAAAACATTAGTAAGTGTAAATCTTTTGCCGAAGAGGTGGGTTTGCGGGGAGGAGAGCGACAGGTGGGGCCTGGGGGGTGTGCGAGCGAGGGAACATGCAGATCTTTTTGTTCCGACCCCAACAATTTCCAGATATGTTCTGGCTTCCAAGAAGTTTCAGGCGGCACTTTTACGGGTCCGGGAGGATGCAGCGATCCGGCTTCATGTTTTTCTTATTGTCAGCAAAATCCGGCTGATTGCGGATACCGAGGTGAGTTGGGTGAGGGTGGCGTGATTCCTCAAAGGTATGATCCTACGGATATGTGCAACAGGACTCCCAATTGTTCCTGGGCGGGAAGTTCTTGTCAGTGCGGATATTATGGTGAAACAAGGGAAACGGCCCAAAAAGCGCAGGAATATTCCGGATTCTGCGCCAGCAATCCGGATAAATGCCAACCCGGCCAGCCAAGTATGTTTGGAAACTCCGAACAGCGCAGCGAGTTTGAAGATTTTTGCAGAAGCAATCCGGATAAATGCCGACCGCCCGCAGACCAGGCTTCCCAACAGACTTACGGACAGTACGGAGGATATTATTATGGAGACAGAGCTCCTGATCCGGCTGCGGAATGCGGCAGGTACGGCTGTTCTTGGACCGGTTCTAGTTGTGAGTGTACCAGCGCTATGGTGAGAGCCTACACACCTCCAGTCTATATGCCAAGTCCGGAAGGTTCTGCTCCTCCCTATGGAGGGCCGCCGGGAAGCGGTGGATCTTCTGGGGGATACAGCGGCGATCCGGCAGCGGATTGTGGTAGGACACCGGGTTGTTCCTGGACAGGATCCAGTTGTCAGTGCAGCAGCCCGGGTGGGGGCACAACTACTTATACTACTCCCCAATCCGGCTATTCACCGCCACCCGGCTATACCCCGCCATCTGGCTACTCCGGATCAGGTGGCAGCAGCACTTACACCCCGCCGGCGGACTACACTCCACCGAGCACCGGTACTTACACTCCTCCCTCAACAGAATCATACACGCCTCCTTCCCAACCATCCGAACCGCAACAACCATCCCAACCATCTCAACCATCCCAACCATCAGAGCCATCTCAACCATCCCAACCATCAGGGGATTCGGGAGGCGGTGGCGGTAGGAGCTACACTCCTCCCAGCGGCATGACTTATGGAGTATCCACTGCCAGAGGTCTTCTCCAACTTCTTCTGAATTTCCTGCAGGGAAAATAAGAGTCCTCTGGTTTAGGACTTATAGTGGTTTGACATTAGTATTCTTTAAATATAAAATGCTCCTATGCTAGATCGAGATTTTGGACTTCCTAACGGAGTTGAAAAAATGAGATTCTCTTATAAGGGACAAGAGGTGGTAGTTCCTGTGGTACCAAGTATTTATTATTTGGGTTTGGCTGCTAGGAATATGATGTTACCAAGATTAGAAGAATTAGCTAAAATGAGGCAAACTGGAGAAAAAGTCGGTATTGCTTTTGTACCTTATCACTATGCTACCGATAGCTTTGAGTTTACAAATCCTAAGGCAACTCAAGCGTTAATGAATGCCTTAAAAAAAGCGGGGTTACCCGTTGCGGATAGTCCTAAAAAATTAGACTCGATATCTCCTGAACCTGTTAATCTTCTGCAAATGATGTGTCAACGAGGTGATTATTATTGGACTCTTAGTTACGTTAGTGAAGGAACTTTTTTAGTTGGCC
Organism: uncultured Gammaproteobacteria bacterium; assembly: GCA_964625535.1. Taxonomy (GTDB): domain Bacteria; phylum Patescibacteriota; class Microgenomatia; order Daviesbacterales; family UBA10151; genus UBA9644. The sequence continues at coordinate 70,873 of CAZVEX010000004.1, read as the reverse complement.
CGATGAGGGTGGCAGTAATTCCCCGGATCCCAGGGCTTTACGATTATGCGGATGAAATTGAGGCATCCACTTTAGAAACAGATGCGACTATTGGAATTCATGGTGCAGCTTTATTAGAAGATTTTGTTTTGCCAAAAGGTAGAGATAGGATTTTTAATCAAGAGATTGTTGATATTTTAGAACGAGTTATTCCTGTATCCTATTCTGGTTAGACTGTTGTGGTAGTCTAAAATTAAATTGTCCACCTGGTAAACGTTAGTCGGACCTTAATACCTAATTTATCATTTGAAGAATTAAGTATATATAGTCAGTTGTCTTTGTAAAACTCTTTTTCCACCGTCAAGCTGGAACAATACGAAAGTTAATTGAGAGCATAAAATGGAATATACTTGGATTTATTTAGGAGATGGTTGTGCAACAATTACGTAATCTAATGCTTCACCGTTACCCGGATCTATAAAAGTAGGTGCTATAGATAATATTGTATATCCCTGATCTTCAATCTCTTGTAAACCAGGAGTCAGCATATCTTTAAAAACATTATCACTCTTCTTAATAAGAGGGTGTTCTCTATTAACAGAAAGCTGAGCTATATGACTACTTCCTTGAATAACCCATTCAAGATTGAAAGGTTTAGGTTCCTCTTTAATCTCAGCACCAACTTCGGATTCTCTCCTACGAAATATTCCCATAGAGTAATTATATCACCTAGTTCCTAGTGATAATAATTCCTATATTTGATTAAATCGTTTATACTGTCCTAACAGTCCAAACTAATGTCCGGAGGGGAGGATTCGCACCTCCGTAGGGAAAACCCGCCAGATTTACAGTCTGGTGCAATTGACTACTCTGCCACCTCCGGATAACCTAATTATACCTAAGTAGAATTGTATTTGCAGTAATTAAAGTTTTTACTTCTTAAGGTACTAGTGGATAACGTGGATGAAGGTAACTTGGAAGCGGAAACCTCTCGTACTCTTGTTGGTTTCTGTAAACCCTGTTTTTAATAAAATCATACAGCTTTTCAGCCATCGTCTCAGAAAGAACTTCACTATATCTTGTTTGGAAATAAGTCCTCCCATGTAAAAAGTGGACTCCCATTACAGAGATAAGCTCGAATGGATCAACAGCTGCTTCAAAACCATAAGCCAGACTATTATAAAAGTAGGCTCGATCTCTATATTCGAGATTAGGCATACTTGGAATTGTTCTTTGAAGAGCCTGTATTTTAGCCAGTGGTTTAGCATAAATTTGGGAAAATGGTCCACCTAAAATATCCTCAACTTCTTCAAACCAAGGGGATCTCTTTGTAAAAACTTCAAACGGTTTACCGGTGATAAAATCATTAACTATTATTCCGGATGGCTCTAGGGTAAGCGGGACCTGTAGGTGGATAAGTTCATGAGCTAATATATCAACAGGCTCCTTAATTGACGGATCATTAAATTCTTCATGGGCTACCTCTATGTGTCGAGCCATCAGGGCCGGTTGATCAATTACTCTTCCGGCTGCATTAGAGAATGATAAAATAAAACCCATCCTGTCGTTGGCATTTTCATCTTGATAAAAGTGTTTAGGCAAAACCAAAAGCCCTTCTTTTAAAAGTTGCAATCTTCTTTCGTCCCATTCTTGAGGAACTGTCCTTAAATATGATTGGTGTTCAGGGTATTCTAAACCTAACTCCCTGTAATAATCCCTTAGGGTCATGAGTCTAATTTTAAATTCGTCCTCAAGATTTTTATCTAATTCGTGGTTGGGGGTTTCCCCTTGAACCATTGGTATCAGGCTACGACATGCGGGTGAAAATAGGCTTCCAAAAACTAAGCTAGTAACTCCCGTATAGCGCAAAAAAGCACGCCTACTTATTGTTTGTTCAAAATCTACCATAAATATATTATAGGATATAATATATTAAAAATCAAATATGCTTGTATTACTGAACACTTCCGATGTGTTGAGTTGGAAAGTTGGAAATTTAAGTTAAGTTTTCTGCTATAATTTCTCTATATGGCATTGGGGTCGTGGAAACTAAGGAAAGAAGGCTTCAAAATTGGCCGCATTAAACTTTTATCCAATTTATCCAACTGGATGCTGCTTTTGGTAATCGGATTTTTGCTTTTGCTTTTTTCCACGGTGATTTTTTTTGCCACCCAAATACCCTCCCCGCAAGATTTGACTAACCGCGAAGTGGCCCAGGCCACCAAAATTTATGACCGCAACGGTGAGCTTCTTTATGACATTTACCAAAACCAAAACCGTACCCCCATCAAACTGGAAGATATTCCCGAGCATGTCAAACAAGCCACCATTGCCATTGAGGATAAAGATTTTTACCAGCATTCGGGTTTTTCCATGGCCGGCATTACCAGGTCAATATTTGATTTGATATTTCACCGCCGGGTAGAAGGAGGCTCCACCCTGACTCAACAGCTGATCAAAAATGCCCTGTTATCGGGCGAGCGGACCATCACCCGCAAGTTCAAGGAATTTATTCTGGCCATCCAGGTGGAAAGAGTATACTCCAAAGATCAAATTTTGGAGATGTATTTAAACGAGATTCCTTATGGAGGTACGGCTTATGGAATTGAGGCGGCTGCCAATTTGTATTTTGGAAAATCGGCCAAAGATTTGAATCTGGCAGAAGCTTCCCTTTTGGCAGGACTACCTCAACGCCCTTCAGTTTATTCCCCTTACGGCTCAAAACCGGAACTGGCCAAAGTCCGTCAGGAAGCGGTTCTTAGACGGATGGTAGAGGACGGCTATATTTCCGAGGAGCAGGCAGATCAGGCAAAGGAAGCGCTTTTAACTTACAGAACCGCCCAAAACGAAGTAGGTTTTAAAGCCCCTCACTTTGTGCTTTATGTCAAGGAAAAACTGATCGAACAATTTGGAGATGTGCTGGTAGAACAGGGGGGCTTGAAGGTGACTACTGCTTTGGATTATAGCTTGCAGGCAGAGGCCCAGAAAATAGTCAAAGAAGAGGTGGAAAAACTCAAAAGCAGCAAGGTGGGCAATGCTTCATCTGTTGTTTTGGATGCTAAAACTGGGCAAATTTTGGCTCTGGTAGGTTCAAAGGATTATTTTGGCAAGTCCGAGCCGGAAGGTTGCCTTGAGGGAAAAAGTTGCACTTTTGAGCCCAATGTTAATGCCGCCCTGTCTTTGCGCCAGCCCGGTTCGGCCACCAAACCGGTTAATTATGCCAAAGGTTTGGAAAAAGGCTACACGGCCAACTTTACCATATTGGATGTCAAAACCGAATTTCCTGGAGGGAACAAACCAAAGTACGTGCCGGTAAATTACGACGGCCAATACCGCGGCCCCATGCAGGTACGCTACACCCTGGGCAACTCCTTAAACGTGCCGGCAGTCAAAATGCTGGCTTTAAACGGAGTTAAAGATGTGATGGAGTTGGGTTACCGGATGGGGCTTTTATCCTGGGAACCGTCTGAAGAAAATGTTGCCTCTGTGGGACTTTCCCTGACTCTGGGTGGAAGGGAAGTGAGGCTGCTGGATTTGGCTGTGGCTTTTGGTACTTTGGCCGACAAGGGCCGCCAGCACGATCCGATATCTATTCTAAAAGTGACAGACTCAAGTGGAAAAACTCTTTTTGAATATAAGCCCTCGGAGGGGCGAAAAGTGTTGGACGAAGGGATAAGCTTTATTGTTTCCGATATTTTATCCGATAACGGCGCCAGAACCGCCGTATTTGGAGCAAATTCCATCTTGAATGTAGCTGGCAAAACAGTGGCTGTTAAAACCGGTACCACCGATGAAAAAAGAGATAATTGGACAGTAGGGTACACCCCTTCCTATGTGGCCGGCGTGTGGGTGGGAAACAATGACAACACCCCTCTTGATCCCAAAATTGCCTCGGGCGTGACCGGAGCTTCCCCCATCTGGAACCGAATCATGAGGGAAGTTTTAAAAGATAAACCCAATGAAGCTTTTGAGCGGCCCGGAAATGTGGTGCAAATGGATGTGGACGGGTTGCTGACAGGTACCCCTCATGGCGGCTCTCCCACCAGAAAAGAGTATTTTATCAGAGGGACGGAGCCCAAGGGTGAATCTTCCGGCTATCAGCGCGGCAAGGTTTGTCGAACTAATCCACACAGATTAGCCAATGACGGAGAAGAGTCGGATGAAAAAGATGTGGTGGTGTTGCAGGAAAATGATCCCACAGGCGCCAATCTCTGGCAAAAAGGCATTGACGAGTGGGTTTTGACTGCGCCCGATCCCAGGTTTGTGGGAGCCAGTAAAGGTTGTTCCGGAGTACCCGGATTTTCCAGCGGAGGCGGAGTAATCGAGATAGTCAATGTGTCAAACGGGGCTAATGTACCCAGGGTGTTTGATGTGCTGGCTTCGGTCAACTCCCCTGCGGGAGTGAAAAAAGTGACCTGGTTAATTGACGGAGGGGAAAAATCAACTTTAACTTCCGGCCCCTTTGCCCTGCATGTGGAGTTTCCCGAGGGTGATAAAGGCTCGCACACCATTACCGCCACCCTGGAGGATCAAAACAACGCCACCCATTCCACTTCCATCGGCGTCACCGTAGCACTGTAAACCACTTGCAAAATATCTCATAGTATGTTATAATTTTTGCTTATGATGCCTGACATTGCAGTTAAAATTTCTACAGCTTTAATCATTTCTTTAACCAGCCAATCCTTTGTACCCAGGGCCCAGGTAGTGATGCTTTCATCCCATGAGATTTCCCTGGAAAACAGATATCCGGTCAAATCAGTTAATGAGGTATTTAAATACAATATTTTACATACTTTGGATCTGATGGGTGAATCAGGATTTATATTGAAGCCGGATGAAACTTTTGCCTTTCATGATGATGTATTGCCTAAATATAAAGATAAAGTAGTCAAAACTACCAATGCCCATTTTAACGGGCAGGAGGGTTTTAAGACAGACGGCTATTTATTTGGGGACGGAGTATGCCATCTGGCCTCTTTAATTTATTGGGTAGCCAAAGATGCAGGACTGGACTCATATGCTCCGGTGAACCATGATTTTATGCCCATTCCGGAAATTGCCCGGGAGTATGGGGTTTCAATTTATTCAAATCCTTATTCCAAAGGCGCAAACTCCAAGCAGAATTTGTATATTACTAATAATAAAGAGAAAGCCGTGACTTTTAAATTTGAATATAAAGATGATAAATTAAAGTTAGAAATTACAGAATTAAACTAATTCTATTTCCAAAACAGCTACCCTATTGTCAATCCCAAACTTATTAACTATCCGTGGGTGAACTTCGGCCATAACATCAACATATCTCGTCGGGTGAAAATGTTCTCTGTTTTGCAGTACATTTTCGAACCTGACACCTCCGAGGTGTTGGAAGATTTGATTGAGTTCCTGGATAGGATTATCTGTGCCATTAACCAGCGCTATGGCCAGATGATAAGTTTCTTTTTGGGGAGGTTGGTATGCTTTTCCTATCTCAAAAATAGCTATATCTTTAAAACCGTTTTTGATATTTTTGGCAGTAATTTCCAAAAGATTAGGCCAGAGATTATCTCTCATAAATTCTGTTTCCGATGAGATTGGGTTGGAAATTTTTATTAGGTTTTTAGTTTCAAGTTTCAAGTTTTCGATGACTTGTGTTGAATAAAAAGAATAAGTTTGGACTTCTGTTAAACTCAGGTTAGCCAAGGTTTTTTTGAGGTTGTAGATAAAATCAGGTAAACTCTGGTCAATTTGCTTTGGCCGTTCACCCCGAAGTTCTTGAGGGGGAATGTTCTCATATCCATACATCCTGGCCACTTCCTCAATTAAATCTTCCTCATTATCTATATCAAGTCTCCAGTAAGGTGTAATTACTTCACCTCCTTGCAAAATGAAGCCAAGTTTTTGAAGAGAATCTTTGACTTGCCTTGGTGGAATATCAACTCCAATTAAAGAATTAATTTTTTCTTGAGTTAAGGTAATAGTTTTAGTTTCATCTTCTAAATTACCGGTGAGTGTAATAGCTGTTAACTTGCCTCCCAAATCTTCATACATTTTAATGGCAGCTGATAGAGCTTGCAAAAGATTAGTTTTGGTTAACCCATGCTGGAATCTTTTAGCAGCTTCTGAAGGAAGCCCATGTCTTTGGGCTGTTTTTCTAATGGATACAGGATCAAAAATAGCTGCTTCCAGCAAAATTGAGGTTGTTGAATTGGAGACCTCACTATCTTTTCCTCCCATTACTCCGGCAATGCCAATTGGACCTTTTTTATCTGCAATTAATAAATCCTCCTCACTTAAATTTCTCTCTTTCTCGTCTAAAGTAATAATTTTTTCTCCTTTTTTGGCAACTCTTACTCTGATGCTACCACTTACCTTATTTGCATCAAAAGCATGCATGGGCTGGCCGAATTCCACCATCACTAAATTGGTTACATCTGCCACATTATTTATTGAGCGTATTCCGCAATCGGATAATTTTTTTACCCATATTTCATTTGAGTGTTCAACTTTTAGGTTTTCTATTGCTGCTATTGCGTAAACAGGACACCGGCTTTTATTTTGTACATCAACCTCTACATTTGATAGATTGGCAAATTTCGTTTTCTCATCAGAAAAATTTAATTTTGAATCTGTTATAGCGGCAACTTCCCTTGCCACTCCCCTCATGGAAAGTAAATCTGCCCGATTGTAGCCTTTCATATCCAGCTCGATTGAGTCGGAGTTTAGATCTTTTATACTGACGGATCTTAGAGGTAAAAGATGGATTAACTCATCCAGTGAAACCTTTAAATTAACCAGCTCTTTTAACCAGGAAATTGATACTTTCATTAAAATTTCTCCAAAAATTTCAGATCCCCGCTGTTAAATAATCTGATGTCCTCAATGCCAAATTTAAGCATAGCCATTCTGGGCGGTCCAAAGCCCCAAGCTATTCCCGAGTATACGTTAGGGTCTATCCCGCCGGCTTTCAGTACTTTGGGATGGATCATTCCGGCTCCGGCCAGTTCTAACCAGCCAACGCCTCCGCAAACTTTACAGCCCTGCCCGTCCGGCAGGCGGGCTTTCCCTTTGCAGAAAATACACAATCCATCCACCCCTACCCCCGGTTCCACAAAGGGATAATATTTTGGTTTAAGTCTAACTTTAATCTCTGGGCCGAAAATAGCTTTCAAAAAATATTCCGATAAATATTGCAGATTAGCCATACTGACATTTTTGTCTACATAAACCAATTCAAACTGTTCAAAAGTATGCTCGTGTCTGGCATCAACAGCTTCATACCTGAAACAGCGGCCGATATTCATCAGTCTAATTGGAGGTTTATTCTGTTTTAGTATTCTGATTTGGGAGTTGGAGGTGTGAGTTCGAAGGAGAAGCTTACCCGGTATTATATATAAAGTATCCCACAGGTCGCGGGCCGGATGATTTTGGGGAATATTTAATACTTCAAAGTTATTAAAGTCAGTGTCAATATGAGGTGCATCAAACTGGGCAAAACCGATTTTTTGGAAAATCTCTGCTGTTTGCTGTTCAATTTGGGTAAGAGGATGAAGATGTCCCTGCCGGGTTTTTATCTTGACAGCGGTCAAATCCAATTTTTCCCGATCTAATTTTCTGTAGCCCTCTTCTCTTATTTCAGATCGCCTATCTCTTATCTTCCTTTCCAGTTCCAGCTTGATTTTATTAAATATTGGTCCTAATGTTTTTAGCTCATCTTTGGAAATTTGGCTAAATTGTTTTGAGAGTTTGTCAACCTCCCCTTTTTTTCCAAAAAGAGCCAAAAAAATCTCATCCAGTTCCTTTAAGCTGGTAGCCCTTTGGATTTTTTCTAAATACTTATTTTGAATTCGGGAAATTTTTTGTTTCACAGTTCTGCAACTATTTTTTTAAAATGCTCCGGATGATTAACTGCTAAATCAGCCAGGATTTTTCTATCAAGTTTTATGTCTTTAGTTTTAAGTTTGTTGATGAATTTGGAATAGCTTAAACCTTCTGTTTTGACTGCCGCATTCAGCTGGGTAATCCAAAGCCTTCTCATGTCTCTTTTTCTGCGTTTCCTGCCGGCAAAAGCGTACTCTCCGGCATGCAACAAAGAAGACTTTGCTTCTCTGATCAGCTTACTTCTGCCCCCCCTCTGACCTTTGGTCAGTTTTAGAATCTTCTTATGTCTTTTGTGAGATGTAACACCGCGCTTGATCCGTGCCATTAAACCTTCTCTCCTTTTTTAAAGAAATTAAATAATTTCCAGTTTCCCATCCTGTTAAAACGGGCATAGCTTTTGTTGGCATAATCTGCCGAGCCTGATCTTTTTGTTTGTCTAAATGTTTTGGTTTCTCTGCCCATACTAAAACCCCACTACCTTTCGCAGTCTCTTGGCCTCGCCTTTGAAAAATTCGCTGGTTTTCTTTTGTCTGTTTAATGCTCCCTTGCTTTTTTTCCTTTTTAGATGACCGACTCCCAGCTGGTGTCTGCGAAGCAGCTTACCCTTTGACGTCACTTTTATTCTCTTCAGCACTGATTTCCTGGTTTTCATTTTGCTCATCTTTTTTGCCTCCTTTGATTTTTGTTACTATCATAGATAGCCTTCTTCCTTCAAATTTCGGTTCTCTTTCAATGGCGGCTTTATCGCCGAGAAGCTCAAACGCTTCCTGTAAAACTTTATGTCCAAGCTCCTGATGAGCCATTTCCCTGCCTTTAAACTTGACAGTTAACTTAACCTTATGGCCCTCATTTAAAAATTCTCTGGTCCTGTCTAGTCTGACATTTAAGTCATGCTCGGCTATCCGTGGGGATAGCCACAACTCTTTTAATCCTCCTTCTCCGGCCTTTTTTGAGCCTCTTTCTTTTTTGCTTTCCTCGTATCTGAATTTTTGAAAATCAAAAATTCTAGCCACCGGAGGATCTGCCTGTGCAGCTATTTCTATCAGATCCAACTCTAACGCCTTAGCTTTTTCCAGGGCTTCCGCGCGGGTTATGACACCCAACTGCTTGCCTTCGGGATCAATCACCCTCAAGCTTGGCGCTTGGATATGCTCGTTGAGACGGTAGAACTTAGCCAGTTGGGCCTGCCTCCCTCATAATCTTTAAAAATTCTAACATATTTATAGCTCCTATGTCCACGCCTTCCCTTGTTCGCAGAGCCACTTTGTTTTCTTTTTCCTCCCTATCTCCCACAATTAGCATGTAAGGCACTTTTTGCATCTGCCCATCTCTGATTTTAGCTTGCATCGTTTCGGACCGCTCGTCAATCTCTACTCTGACATTTGAGCTATTTAGTTGTTCGAGTACATTTTGTGCATATTTATTATGCTTCTCGCTGATGGGAATAATAATTACCTGCACCGGCGAAAGCCAAACAGGAAAAGATCCTTGAAAATGTTCCGTCAAAATAGCGATAAATCTTTCAAAAGAACCAAAAATGGCTCTGTGGATCATGATAGGTTGTTGTTTGTTACCTTTTTCATCTGTATATTCTAGCTTAAATGCCTCTGGTTGATGAAAATCTAGCTGGACTGTTGCTAACTGCCACTCCCTCTCTTGCGCGTCCTTGATGTATACATCAATTTTAGGGCCATAAAAAGCTCCATTACCTTTTTTATCTCCTGCTTTAATCCCTTTTTTCTTTAGAACTTCTTCCAAATCTTTTTCTGCTTTATCCCAATTTTTATCACTCCCAGCCCTAATTTCTGGCCTGGTTGCTAATCTAAACTCATATTCAAAACCTAAACTTTTGTAAAAGGCAATCATCATATCCAAAATGTTTGATACCTCATCAAAAATTTGATCCTCTGTTGCATAAATATGCGCATCATCCATGGTCAGTTGTCTAACTCGCAGCAATCCATTTACTTCTCCTGCTTTTTCTCTCCTGTGTAACCTTCCAATTTCTGAAAGGCGAAGTGGCAATTCTCTGTAACTTCGAGGTCTAAATCTATAAATTATCGTGGATTCCGGACAATTCATCGGTTTTAGAGAGTAATTTACTGGAAGATGAAAAGTAAATCCTTCCTTGTTTTTAATAAAAGTGAATGGATATTTGCAGTCATTGATTGTTAATTCATAGGTTATAGTGGGTGGATGAATATTTTTCTGTCTAGCTTCATCTAACTTTTTCTCGATATCACCACTCTTTGATTGTAATTGTTCATTTATTACCTGTAGTTCTTCATCTTCCCACAGCGAAAGATTATACATATTGTGTTCTCCAAATTTTTCCCAATGGCCAGATTGTTTGAAAATTTGGGATTTGACCATGATCGGAGTAGATGTTTCTAAATACCCCGCCTTTTCAGTCAGCCCACGGATATATTTTTCCAGTTGCTCAAAAATAACCATTCCTTTTGGAAGCCAAAAAGGCGCGCCTGGAGCAATATCATTTGTAAAAAACAACTCAAGTTCCTGTCCTAATTGTTTATGATCTTTCAGATTTTTATCCATGCCTACATGATATGCTGGGTTGAGTGTAATGTAAAGAGGTGATAAAATTCTTGAGTTTGGGCGGTTAGCTCAGTTGGTAGAGCGCGTTCTTGACGTGAATGAGGTCACAGGTTCGAGTCCTGTACCGCCCACACCAAAATTTACCCTACAGCTTGAAAAGAAATATTGGCTGTGCCGCCACCCTGGGTTCCGCTTCTGCCTTCAAAAGCGCCTTGCATAGCAGTGGGTTGTTTGGTCGGACTGGGGATAGAAGCTTCTTTTTGCTGTTTGTCTGCCTTTTTTTGTTCCTCAATCAGTTTTTTCCGGAGTTCGGCCCGCTGATAGATGCTCATGTCTCTATAATTGGCTTGATAGTGTAGTAATCTATTTTTTTGCTCTGTTGGTAAATTGATGGCAATATCATTTATCTCTTCTTCAAACAATAATTTATCCTTTGCCCTTTGAGCTCTCTCCTGATCATCTTTTAAAGCCTGATAAAAAGCTTTCTTTCTGTTTGCTTCTGCCTGTTTTGAATTAAATTCAATTGAGCCTTTTGAGGGAAATTTTTCTGTCCCATTTGGTTCTTTATTGGGTTCAACTCCCGATATATCCTGGCCTAAATTGACAATTGCCTCAAAAATTCCACCGGCACCTTGAACTATAGTAGTTGAAAGTGCTGAAGTTTCTTTTTCAAAATCTGCCTCATCAAAAAGACCCGGGATTCCTCCTAAAATATTCCTGGAATTAATACTTTTGCTTTTTGTGCTGCCAAAAACATTCATAGAAGTATATTTTACACTATTTTAGTTATTTTTTCAGGGTTTCACTTCACCTATTGCTTCAGAGGCTAATCGTTGTATACTCGTTAAAGGTGTTCGCGCCGCTTCATTTTGTATTACTGCTCTGGGCGGCCCAAGTAAAGGATCATCAGTTGCAGGTGGCATAGGGTTAGGGAAGGTAGCTGCTCCTTCAACCGTGAAAGGTATTGAATTTGCTGTACCTGTCTCTGGGGGTGTACCTATAGAAGCTCCGCCAGCCTCTCTTGCTGTTCGTATTGTAAAAGCTTGATTTGCCATATTGAGTCGTTATTTTACTACTTTATGGCCGGTTGTCAAATGAGATACAAGATATTGTGCCGGAGAGAGGATTTGAACCTCCACGGGATTGCTCCCACAGCGCCCTAAACGCTGCATGTCTACCATTCCATCACTCCGGCTCGTGAATATTTTAACAGAATTTTTTTATAACTGCTTGGTGGGCCTGAAGTTCCAAAGAATCATCCAGGGGTTCAAGTTTAATTTTTAGGGCTTTTTCCAGCAACCAGTCAGCCAAATGGGGATTTTTGGGAAGTAACGAGCCGTGCATGTAACAGCCAATGGCGTTTTTATAAACACAACCCTCGGTTTTGTCCTCGCCGTTATTGCCAAAACCCTTGATAACTTGCCCTAAGGGTTGGTTGCCCGGTTTTAGATATGTTTTTCCTGAATGGTTTTCAAATCCTACTAGTTTGCCAAATTGAGAATCAATAACAATATTCCCTATCATCCGATCATAGCTGGCCACAGTATAGGCCGGGAATAGTCCTATGCCGGGAAGTCTTGGACCTTTATGTGGTTTGTAAAAATCCCCCAAAAGTTGATAGCCTCCACAAATGGCCAATAGTGGTACTCCCCGCTCAATTTCTTGTTTGAGGATATGAGCCTTTTTAATTAAATCCTTAGCTACTAATTCCTGTTGTTGGTCTTGCCCTCCTCCAAAAAAGAAAATATCACACTCCCCTTTTTTTAATTTATCCCCAATGGAAATGTTTTTAACTTGCACTTCAATTCCTCTCCACTGGGCTCTTTTTTGCAGGGCAATTATATTGCCGGTATCCCCATAAATATTCATTAAATCCGGATACAAATAACCAATAACTAATTTCATATATTTTCCCAGTAGTGTTTTTTCAAACCCTGTTTAGCTAAAATCTTTTGTAATTCAAGCATGGCTGTATAGGTAGGCAAGATGAAAAGGGAGCCTTTTAGAGCCTTCCTGGCCTGTTTCAGAGCCTTTTTTAGGTTTGGCTCAACCATAATATGTTTGGGATCAAAACCTGCATATTTAAGCCTGACTGCCAAATCATAGGCTCTTTTTCCGGAAACATAAGTATGAGTTTTTGGTAGATGCTCAAATTCAGCGTCCCAGATCCATGATACATCAGTGCCATCGGCTATATTGTCATTTAAAGCCAAAAGCAATCTGTCATTGGATTTAATAATAGGTGATATGGTTTCAAAAACCTGGGTAGCTCCGGCAGGATTTTTAATCAAAAAAATATAACCAAAGGGTAGTTTTTCTACTCTGCCAAAAGCAGGTTGGAAGTGCTTTAATGTTTCAATGTATCGGTGTATCGGCAGTTGCATATGATAAGCACAAGCAATAGCTGCTAGCGCATTATAAATATGATAAATACCCGGTAAAGGAAGATTTATGATTAATGATTTATGATTTACGAATAATTTAAAGCTTGATCCTTCAAGCCCATTTAGTTTTATATTTTTAGCTTCAAAATTTAGTTTTAAGTTTTTAGTTTTATGTTCCACGCTTTCCCCGGAAATTTTATAATTTTCCACCCCAAAAGTTTCCACTTTGTCCTTAAAACAGGATTTAAGCTTTAAAGTATTGGCATCGTCGCCGTTTACTAAAACAATTGTTTTTTTGGGCAAGCTTTTTAACGTTTGACACCAGTTTTTAACCACCGTATTTATCTCCCCATACCTGTCCAGTTGATCTCTAAAAACATTCAGAAAAACAATTACATCTGGTTTTATTTTAGGAGTTACTGTATTAAAAGCCGCTTCATCCAGCTCCCATATTCCAAGATCAGTATCGCGCGAATAATTAATTAAGGTAGATGCAATCCCTCGCTCCAGATTAGATCCGGTATGGTTTCTCGTTACTTTTAGGCCGGCTCCGGTAACCAAATGGGTTAACATTCTGGCAGTGGTCGTTTTGCCGTTGGTGCCGGTGACAACTATATTTTTGGGAATCTTTTTAGATAACTCTTCGACAAGCCCAGGATAAATTCGCAGAGCGAATAAACCGGGAGCGGCCGAACCGCCGCCGATATGGAAAAATCTGGTCAAGCGAGCAATAATTTTACCGACCAGAATTGCCAGTAAAAACCGCATATGAGGCATTTTACCTTAAATTGGGCTGTCCTGAAACAGCCGCTATTTTGACAAAGCTGTCCAGATCTTTCATAAAAAAAGCTACTTTCCTGCCCCAGTGAGGAGACTGGGCATAGACCCTGTTTATTTGATAAGGATCCTTGAGCCCCTGGTCCAGATAATTTTCTCTCAACCCCCTGGCCACCTCAAAAATGCCCTCTCTCCATGACTTAAAATAAATAGCCTGGCTTCCGTAAACCCCCCAGCCCCAGGCATTATACCCTCCCGGAATAAACCGGCCAAAGGTGGATTCCACACCGGCAATGGCAGGAATAAGTTTCCAGTCAAGATTGTACTCATTGGCCGCGTCAATAAAATCCTGGGCATGGTATTGAAGAGGCGAATCATAGGAAGCTAAATACTGCGAAAGGACTTGGGCTTGTTCGTCTAATCGTTTTGCTTCAATCTGCAAAGAAGGAGTTTCCACAGCAGGGCCGGCCAACACTTTTGAGTTGGCAAAAATCAAAGAAATAAATATCGAAAAGATAAGAAATACTTTTTTGTTCATAAAAGAAAAACCCCGTACCGCTTGGTACAGGGAAACCGGTAGTATAGCAGATTTTTTGCTTTAAGTCAAATCTACTGAAGTTCCTGCATGAAGGATTTAACTCCTTTAGCCCAGGCTCCGCCTTTTTCAAGGGATGGTGGAGTATACTTGGCCATGATTTTATCCGGAGTGTTTAGGCCCTGATTTAAATAATCCTGTTTTAGAGCTTTGCCCACTTTTTCCACGGCCTCCTCCCAGGACGAGAATTTGATGACCAGATTGCCGTAGATGCCGTATCCAAAGGGGTTAAAAGAATTTTTGATTACCTTTTTGCCTCCCAATGATTCCTGCATGGCAATGGCGGGAAGAAGCCGCCAGTCCAGTCCGTATTTATCAGCCACTTCAACAAAAAGACCGTTTAATTCGGAAAGAGGAGAACGGTAGCCTTGAAAAAAGTTTTTTACCATGAGCGATCTGGCGTCCAGATAGACAATATTTTGAGAAAACCTGTTATTGTCGGGCGGCAGGGCCGCGTAAAGTTTGAAATTTTGATCTTGACTGCTGATGATTTTATCGGTTGACAAATAGATGAGAAAAAAAAGAGCAAATATTAAAGATGTGAGGACAGCGCCAAACCACGCTGCCACTAGGGTAGGTTTTATGTCCATCTGCTCGCCTTATATTTAGACTGAAATTTTAAGATTTGTCAAGGTCAAGAATGACTTTGGCCAGTTTTTCCGGATCATGGCGCAGCAGGTGTTCCCTGATATAGTAGGAAGCAACCGGAGCCTTGATAATTTTTAATTTGGGGGAAATTTTAAGGCAAATATCATCGTCTATTTTAACTGGCTCCTGACCTTCTTTTTTGTAAACCCGCAAAACTTCTCTCCGCAGGGATTTGGAGTTGGCCACCAGGTAATTGATTCTACCTTTATCTTCCAGATATGTCGCAAAAGCCCTTAAGAAACCGGAAGCCTTAAAAGAGTCAGTCTCCCCTTTTTTGGTCATCAAATTAAGAACCAGGATAATGGCGGCCTTGGATGAAATAATAGCTTCTTTGATGCCCTGAATTAACAGATGAGGCAAAAGGCTGGTGTATAAATCTCCGGATGAGAAAACGATCTTGTCCGCTTCTTTGATGGTCCTGATAACTTCCGGGTTGGGATCCGGATTGGAATCAAAATAAATTCTCATGATTTTGTCCTTGGGGTTGTAATTTTGGTCTAAACCGCGCAGATCAATATTGGTTTCTCCTTCAATTTCTTCACCTGTTTCCAGTTTGGCAATTAAGTTTAGATCGGTAAGGGCTGCTGGCAAAACTTTAGCTCTGATGCGAAAAAGCAGCCTTTCCGCGTCCACTCCCCGGTCAGGTCCTCTGAAAGTTTGCTCCAAACGGGCGGCAATAAGGTTTCCCAGGCTATGTCCCTTGAGCGGGCCTCTAATATCCCCCAGGCGATCGTCAAAAAGTTTTTGGGCTACCTGGCGCTGCATGGGATCTTCCATCAGGGCTAGTAAACACTGGCGCATATCGCCGGGAGGCAAAATTCCCAGTTCGGTGCGAAGTTTGCCGGAAGATCCACCCGAATCCCAGGTTCCCACCACGGCTGTGATAAGTTGGGGTTGATTTAGCTCCACTAGGCCGCGCAGGAGCGAAAAATGACCGGTGCCTCCGCCAAAAGTGACGATTTTCTGCTTGTACATAATAATTTCCCTAAAGATTATCATAGTCCACAAGATTGGGCAAATGGTGTAAAATGTAGGAGATAATTTGCCCCGATGCTGGAACTGGTAGACAGGCTGGCCTCAGAAGTCAGTGCCAGAAATGGCGTGGGAGTTCGAATCTCCCTTGGGGCACCCGATGCCGGGGTGCTGAAATTGGCAGACAGGCTACCTTGAGGTGGTAGTGCTAGAAATAGCGTGCAGGTTCAAGTCCTGTCCCCGGCACATTTGGAGTCATAGCTCAGTTGGTAGAGCGTCTCATTTACACTGAGAAGGTCTGTGGTTCGAATCCACATGACTCCACATTTTATGTTCCCTCATTCCAGCTGGAGAGGTAGTGTTTTTGTTCTTTGGTCAGTTGATCTATTGAGATTCCCATAGACTCAAGTTTGAGCCGGGCAATTTCCAGGTCCTGCTCCTCCGGTATGGTGTAGATGTCATTTTTTAGCTTGTCTTTGTTTTTGACAAAAAATTCGGCTGCCAGGGCCTGATTGGCAAAAGAGAGATCCATCACATCAGGTGGATGGCCTTCTGCCGCCACCAGATTGATCAACCTGCCCTCTCCCAAAACAAAGATTTTTTTACCATCGGGCATGACCAGTTCCTCTAGAAACTCCCGAACTTGAGTGGTTTCCTTAGCCATTTTCACCAATGTCTCATAATCAAACTCCACATTAAAATGCCCTGCATTGCAAATAATTACCCCGTCTTTTAAAAGTTTAAATAAATCTTTGCCCAGAACACCTTTATTGCCTGTGGCTGTAACTATGATATCTGCTTTTTGGCAAGCCTCGGAAACAGATGCCACTTCAAATCCGTCCATTACTGCCTGCAGAGCTCTGACCGGATTTACCTCTGTGACAGTGACATGAGCTCCCATGCCCCTGGCTCGTTCCGCTATCCCCCTACCGCACCAGCCGTAACCGCAAACCAAAAAGACCTTGCCGGCCAAAAGAACATTGGTGGCCCTTATTATCCCGTCTATGGTAGACTGGCCTGTGCCGTAGCGGTTGTCAAACAGGTGTTTGGTTTGACTGTCATTAACTGCCATAACCGGAATTTTTAAGTCGCCTTTTTCTTTCATGGCTTTTAATCTGATCACGCCGGTGGTGGTTTCTTCGGAGGAGCCGATAATTTCTTTAAGCTGCGATTTTCTCTCGGTGTGCAAAAGAGTGATCAGGTCTGCTCCGTCATCCATAGTCACTTGAGGATGGCCATCAAGTACCTGATTAAGATGTTGATAATAAGTTTGCCGATCTTCCCCTTTTTTGGCAAAAGTAGGGATGCCAAAATCTTTATTGAGCGATTCTGCAACAGCATCCTGGGTAGACAAAGGGTTGGATGCACAAAGCAGCAGTTTGGCCCCGCCTGATTGCAAAGTTAGCATTAAATTGGCTGTCTCGGCTGTGACATGAAGACAGGCTCCCAAAGTGATTCCCTCAAGTGGCTTTTCTTTGGCAAAACGCTCTTTGATTTTCTCCAGCACTTTCATTTGACTGCCGGCCCATTTAATTTTTAATTTACCTTTATCCATAATTTTCCTGGTATCTTTTTTGAAACTGTTCTGGAGTAAAGCTATGAGTAGTTGTACCATATTTTTCCACACTGTAGCAAGCTGCCAGAGATCCCATTTGGCCGCATACTTTTAAATCCAAACCTTGTAAATATCCTGATAAAAAACCGGCCCTGTAAGCGTCTCCGGCACCTGTCGGGTCAACCACTCTTTCGGGCTTGGCCGCTTTGACCTTGACAGCTTGATCTTTGGTTTGGATCAGGGAACCTTTTTCTCCGAAAGTGGTAATCAAAATTTCCGTCTTGACAACCTTAAGACGCTTTTTAATCATGCCTATTTCATAGTCATTGCCAATCAGTATTTTGGCTCCAGCGATCCCGGTTATTAAATCCTGGTCAGTTAATCTGGGAAGCTGCATGCCCGGATCAAACATGTAGGGAATATCAAGCTCTTTGCACTCCAGAGCAAAATTAATCATGGCCAGGGGGTCATTTGGGGAAATGACTGCAAATTCGCTTTTTTGGGAAAGATCGGAGATTTTTAGAGAAGAATTATTTTTCATGCTGCCCTGATAAAAAGAGGTAATCTGGTTATCAGCCTTGTCAGTAATGATAAAAGCCTGGGAGGTTTGCTCATTTTTAACAATCTTAATATTGGAAACATCAACCCCTGCTTTTTGCAGAAACTCGTAATATTCATTAAAATCCCGACCGGCAGACCCCAGAATGGTTACAGGTACCTCCAAAAGAGCCAGGTTATAGGCAATGTTGCCGGCAGTTCCCCCTTTTTGCTTTTTTAGGCTGTCAACCAGAAAAGAAAGATTTAAGATGTGAGTTTTAGTTGGATCAATATGATCGGCGAAGCGGCCCGGAAAATCCATGATTACATCATATGCCAGCGACCCTGTCACCAAAACATAACTTTTCACAAATTATAGTTTATCAGAAAAAATGATATAATCCTAGGATTATGTGTGGGATTTTTGGGTATGTGGGAAGTAAAAATGCCTCCCAGGTCATTCTGGAAGGTTTAAAAAGGCTGGAATACCGGGGTTATGATTCATGGGGAATTGCCGTAGTAGCAGATGAGATCAGGCTCAATAAAAAAGTGGGAGCAATTGGAGATATGCTTGCGACTTCCAGCTTCCAATTTCCAGCTTCCAACATCGGTATTGGCCACACCCGCTGGGCCACGCATGGAGGAGTTACAGATATAAATGCCCATCCCCATTTTTCTTCTGATAAAAGTTTCTGTTTAGCCCAAAACGGCATAGTGGAAAACTACCAGGAACTTAAAAGCGCCCTAGCGAAAAAAGGTTTTAAATTTCAGACAGAAACAGACACAGAAGTAATTGTGAGATTGATTGAAGAAAAACTAAAAAAAACTAGGGATCTAAAAGAAGCGGTTAGATTGACCTTTCAGGAACTTTCCGGCAGGAATACAATAATTATTTTAAGTAAAGATAATCAAATTATTGCTGCCAGAAACGGCTCTCCTTTAGTGGTGGGGGTAAAAGGCAATGAAGTTTTTTTCTCATCAGACACTCTATCTTTTGCTCCGTTTGTAGATAGAATTGTGGTGATAGATAACGGCCAGATGGTTTATTATAACGGTAAACTTAATGTGATAGATATTAAATCCGGCAAGAGTCTCCCATACCACCTTGAAAAGATCGATTTTCACTCAAGCAAGGTCGATAAAGAGGGTTATGACCATTTTATGCTTAAAGAAATTCATGAGAGCTCTTATGTAATAAATCAGATTGAGAGGAGAGAAGAAGGTCAATTTGAAAACTTTATTAAGGCTATCAAAAAAGCCAAAAATATTTACACCATTGGTTCAGGTACTGCCGGGGTGGCTGCGTCTCAAATTGCTTTTTACCTGCGGGTCTTTGCCAAAATCCGCGCCCAAAGCGTGATCGGAGCCGATATATACGAATATTATGATTTATTAACCAAAGATGATTTGATTATTGCTCCTTCGCAATCCGGTGAAACCGCCGATGTGCTGGAAGTTTTGGAAATTGCCAAAAAAAGGCAAGTAAAAATTGCTTCTTTAGTTAATATGCCGGGTTCTACCATGACCAGAATGTCTGATTTCCGCTTTATGAGCAGTGCCGGCCCGGAAATTTGCGTTATGTCCACCAAAGTTTTTACCTCGCAAATTGCTTGGGGATATTTACTGTCTAAGATAACAAACGGAAAAGAGAATGAGGGAAGGAAAAACCTCACTTTGCTCTCCGGCGAGATTGAAAAATATTTAAATACAAAAAGTAATCACGAAACCCTAAAAAAACTTGCCAAAAGACTAATTAGAGCAAAAGATATTTTCCTGCTGGGAAAATATCAAAATTTTAATATTATAAAAGAGGGCATGATCAAAATTATCGAAGGATCATATATTCATGCTCACGGTATTCCGGCAGGAGATTTGAAACATTATGCTATTACTTTAATGGAAAAAGAAGTGCCGGTTATTGTGGCTGTATCAGAGGATGTAGCAAAAGATGATGTGCTTAATGCGGTTAATCAGGTAAAAGCCAGAGGGGCTTGGGTAATAGGCGTTGCGCCCAAATCACACCCGAGTTTTGATGTCCATCTGCCTGCTTCGGATACCGGTGAAACCTCTGCCATCATGAATATTATTCCCCTGCAGCTTTTGGCTTATTACATGGCAGTTGAGCTGGGCCATAATGTAGATAAACCCCGCAACATTGCCAAAAGCGTGACAGTTAAATAAAATTCAAATATGATACCTCTGGAGGGAGTTAAGTTCAGTGAAGATTCACACAAGCAATATCTTTTAGAGAGGATTGTTAGTGAAAGAGATTTAATGAGTGGTGCTGCAGGTTTAATTTACAGAACAAACAGGATGAGAATAACGTCTGCTGTAAGACCGGAGTTGACAAGAAGAATAAGAAAAGGACCGTTGAAATTATTAGAAATTGGAGGGGGAGAAGGTCAAGCCATGAGATTGATTTTAGATGAATTTCATCGGGATCAGAGATTGGATCTCACGATGACTTCTTTAGTGCCGTTACCTTCTCATTATGAGTTAAAAGCTAGAAACGTCCATGTTTTTACGGGCGTACTGGCAGAGTATTTACCAAGGCGCTGGGAAAATACTTTCGATATAGTCTGCACAGATTGTGTTATAGGCTGGACAGATATTAGGGTTGCTTTATCTGAAATTAGACGGGTCCTAGTACTAGGTGGGGTTTGGTTAGGTAGTGAGTATAAAAACGGCTCTACTTCGGATGGAAGAAATATCAAAGAAGCAATTTTATGCGAAATGGGCATTCTAGGGATGGAAAACAGCGCGACTCAGGGTATGACTTGTAGTAGGTATCTTAGTTGGGATGGCGCTTTTGCTGTTAGGTATATAAAATAGGTATAGGAATTTTGATTGAGGTAAAATATATATGCCCGATATTGGTAAGCTTTTTTCTTTTTTAGGACTGGTATTTTTACTTTTGGGGCTGATTTTTAATATCATGCCCAATCTTCCCAGGATTCCCGGAGATGTTTATATTAACAGGCCAAACTTGAAAATTTATATCCCCTTTACTTCTGCAATTGTGGCTTCAGTAATTCTCACTCTCCTCTTCAATTTTTTCAGGAAATAATATAGAATATCATCGAGCCGCAATTGCCAATGTGGTCAAGGCGTCCGCTTGAAGAGCGGATTATCTCAGTCCGATTCTGGGTTGCGGCACCGGTTGACACTTAAGCGTAGTCGAAGCGCGGGCGTAGTTCAGCAGTAGAATGTCTCGTTGCCAACGAGAAGGTCGTGGGTGCGAATCCCATCGCCCGCTCCACACAAAAATCCGGTCAATAAAATGACCGGATTTTAATAATTCCCAGCTTTAATTATTCTTTGACTAAAAACTTATTAACCCGATTATTTCTTTTTAGACACCAACAGATAGAGCTTATACGCTCCTGCCGCTCCCACCACCAGATATACGGCTCTTGCCAGCAAAGAACTTGATCCACCCAAAAGCGTTGCCACTAAATCCAGATTAAATGCGTAAAGTCCCCAATTAATTGCACCCAAAGCCAAAACCCATCCGAGCAGTTTCAAAGTCATCACCTCCTTACATATTTATAGTACTCACAAATCAATCTTGGATGTCAAGATAGAACATGTTGTATGATTTTAAGGTATAATAGCTTTGGAGGGAGGTGAGAATTTTGGATAAAGCAATTGGCAAAGTTGTTCATTATTATGACAAGCTGGGAGTGGCTATTATTGATCTTGAATCGGGTGGATTAAAAGTGGGAGATGAGGTTAAATTCAAAAGGGGTGAGGAGGAGTTTAGCCAAAAAGTGGAAAGCCTGCAGGTTGACCATGAAAGCGTGGAATCTGTCAAAAAAGGAGACTCTTTTGGGGTGAAGGTGGAAAAAGCGGTTAAGGTAGGTACAGAAGTTTTCCTGGTTTAAGAAACTTTAATTTGTCTAAAAACTTATATTGCGGGATCGTCTAATGGTAGGACGATAGCCTTTGGAGCTATCTATCATGGTTCGAATCCATGTCCCGCAGCTTTTTCAGGGTATGCGCAGTGTACGATGTTGGACCTCCTTTTTGGTATAATCCCTCTATGGAAAGTGTAGATAGAAAACCAACTCCTCTGGGAGTACAGCAAACGTTAGAACTTTGGAAAAATAAATAGGTTTTAAAGTTTTATCTAGTTTTAAGATGAAGGAGTAAGGGTGGCAATGGCAGCCCCCAAATAATCCCCAGGCATGTATCCTTTTCTTTGCACATCAGGAATCCAAAATTTTTGTTCAATAAAGCCTGCTTCCACTTGATACACCCAATATGCTTCTTCCCTCTTTCCATCTACCACCAAGATAGGTTCTTTCAGCACTCTGACCAAGTCTCCATTTCTAACATAAGGCCAGCTAGGATCTTTATCTGACCTGGAGCTGGGTCTTAATAACACCCCAAAGGTTTTTGGGTCATAGCTTTCCTCATCATCCTCCACCTCTACAATTGAGTTCACCAGATACCTTCTCAATTCTTTGGGAGTAGCCTTGATGGAGAAATCAGCTCCCAGGAAACTACCCATAAAATCATATCTTGCCTGCAAAACCGAAGCTTCGCCTTGATAGCCCGTGGCTTGAAGATAAAGAATTCTTCTTCTAAACCAAGTACCGTTATCAAGATATTTACTGAAAGTCCAAGCAAAATTATCCCAATCCATGATAAATGGGGCCAGAGAAGTTTCTACCTCCACCTCAGTCAGCCTGACATTTCTAATGGAGGCTGTCTCATCAACTGTTTTTCTATAGCCATCTAATAATGCTGGCTCCTGTCTTAAATAATACCAACCTAAAGAAACAAAGGGATGGGCATTCATTCCCAGATGTAAAACGTCCACATCGGCAATGGGCATTCTGTAATCAGCCACTACCACAGTCTCACCGGGGACTTTCTTGCCTGTTTGTTCCAAAGTTTGTAAGGCTCGCCGAAGAAGTGTTAAATATGTAGCCGGAACAGTTGGTTTTTGGTTAACAGATTGTTCCGATGGAGTAGGAACCACTGGAGCTGCGGGGTGAGTTTGGGCTGGAGGTATACCCTCATTTGGTGGGTAAAGAAGCCACACTGCACCTCCGGCCAAAGTCAAAGTAGTTAACCCAACAGCACCCCATTTAACTTTTGCCTCAACAGCCATAATTTGAGCCGATTATATCATACCCCTAAATACTGGGCCAAAAATCTGCGGAAAATTGCCTGGCGATCAAACATTAAATAAGCTAGACGCAGCATTTCTTTTCTTTTTCTGGCCTGCAACTCCTCTGAATGGCTAAATCTGGCTATCACTGGTTCAAAACGGCCGTCTCTGCTCAATAACACATCTTCTGCCAGCAAAGGAGTTACCTTCAAACCAAAACTTTCTGCCAAATACAAGGCAGCCCTCATGTGATATCTGCTGGTCAAAAGCAAAATTTTTCTCCACTCATATTCTCTGGCCAAGCTGGCTAGCTCTATTATATTGGTGTCTGTGTGTTGGGATCGTTCCTCTACAATTATCGCTGGTGGGGGTATTTGACTAAAAGCTCCCTCTGCCACCAGGTATTTTCTTCTTAGGAAAGTTTGCATCACTTCTGCGGCAGAAGGAGACAAAGGATCTACCCTACCTCCCAAAAAGACCAGATTTGGAGCTAGTCCTTGTCTATATGCTTCTGCGGCCGCTATTGCTCTCATTTTACCCACAAAATCAGGTTCAGCTTCAACTTTATTATTTTTCCTGGCACTACCTGCACCTAAAGTAGCTATCACATCAAAGTCAGCTTCTTTAGGGGAACTGCCTATTTGACCATCAACTGATGCTAAAGCCAGATAGTTACGGGCAATGTGAGGAAGAGTTACCCCTAAAATAGTACCTGCAGCTGTTAATTTAAAAAGCGTTCTTCTTGATAACCGTTCCATCAATACCATCTTAGCCAAAAATCAAGTAAAATTAAATAGTCATGAAAATATTTTCTTAGCTTTTTTAATAATAATATTTTTAGTACTGGCGATAACCTCTTATCCCATCTCCTTTTCCCGTTGCGATCAACCAGTTCCTCCATAACTTTCCCCTAACTTTTGAAGCTAAAGTTTTTATGCATCGATGGCTTCTCAATTTTTTTTGAGAGAGGTAATTTTCCCGCAATTTTCTAGTAATTTTTTAACCATCAGGGATTGAGCAGTACAATAGATAAATTCAGAATGGTGGCAAAGCTGACCCAGAGAAGATAAGGGATTAAAAGATATGAAGCGGTTTTAGATACTTTATAGAATTTGATAATGGTAATTACAATCAAGGTCCAAAGGATCAGTATATCTATTAGTCCCAATATTGGAGAATGAAGCCCAAAAAAGAGTATTGACCAGAAAAAATTAAATACCAGTTGGGCTATAAAGAAAGCTAGAGCATTTTTAACTACTTTCTTCTCCAACCCCTTTATCCAGACAAGATAAGCTGCCACTCCCATTAAAAAATACAGGATGGTCCAGGCAGGGCCAAAGGCCCAGTTAGGTGGAGAAAAGGGAGGTTTTTGAAGGGTTTGATACCAGGTTGGTATGGCAGCAATAGTGAAAGGGGTAGCAGCGATTCCTACCAGTTCACACCCTACAACGGCTACTAAGAATTTTTGCAGATTCTTCACTATTTTTAGTATATTCATAAAACCTCCACATGTTCAAGGTTCGGTTAAGGTACAGCATTAACTTTTGTAAACTCTCCCAGTCATGAATGGATACGGGCATAATTTGTTTTTTTGTTTTACTCATGGCCTTTATTTTTTTATCTAAATTCTTTTTCCCCAGAAGATCAGATTTTGTTAAAAGAATAATTTCTTGTTTTTCCAAAAGCTTGGGATTATACTTTTTAAGTTCACCTATAATCACTTTATAATCTTTCACAGGATCATCAGACTCCGAAGATATACAATGTAATAATAATTTAACTTTTTCTATATGTTTTAGGAATTTATAGCCTAAACCTTTGCCTTCTGAAGCTCCCTCAATAAGCCCGGGTATATCTGCTATAATTTTATTATTTAGCATCCCTAAATTGGGTTCTAAGGTAGTAAAAGGATAATCTCCAATTTTGGCACTGGCATTGGTCAGCTCATTTAAAATAGAGCTTTTGCCGGCATTTGGCAGCCCAATCAATCCAAAATCCGCAATTAGTTTTAATTTTAAATTTAATTTTCTTTCTTCCCCCCGCAGACCCGGTTGAGCATATCTGGGCGTAGTATTTGAGGGGGATTTAAAAAAAGCATTTCCTTTACCTCCTAATCCTCCTTTTGCCAGAAGAACTTTTTTCCCCAATTCATCAAGCCCTATTTCTTTACCTTCCTCATCTGTAATAAAAGTTCCTACGGGTATTACAAGAATTAAATCATTAGCGTTTGCCCCGGTTTTTTCATTAGTCCCACCAGGTTCACCGCTTTGCGCAGCTAAAACTTTCTTTGAAATAAATTTATTTAATGCATAAAGATCAGAGGTTACTTCTGCGTATACGTCTCCACCCTTCCCGCCATTTCCACCGTCAGGCCCCCCACCCTTTTTACCGCGGAAAGAAACACGCCCGGGACCCCCGTGTCCTGCTTTTATAGTAATATCCACTTCATCAACTAACATACCGGCAATGGTAACATATTTTAAAATGTGCTATACTCTAACAGTGCAAACCTCCTTTTATGCCAGCGGATTTCTTTACAGCCTAAAAACTCACCAGATTCTCTTAGTTCAATCCCAACAAAAAGACAGCCCGGATTTTTTATGGTCTACTCTTGGAGGGGAGAGTAGTGAGGGGGAAGAAGCTCAAGTAGCTTTTCAACGAATAATAAATGAATTATTAGACTTAAATCTCAAAACAAAAGACATTTATCCGGTCTATGATTATTTTCATGATGTACGGGATAAAATTAATTATGTATTTTATGCTGAAGTAAATAATCCCCGAGAATTTAACCGTCTTAAAAAAGGCACTTTTTCATGGGTGGCTTTTAATGAAACGTCTAAACTTCCATTTACTGCTCATTCCAAACAGGATGTGATAGTTGGTGAGCGCGTGATTAATGCCCAATGGCGAGCGGATGAGGCTAAAAAAGCGCATATTACTACAATCTAGCTGTTAGGTCAATTTTTCTAATTTGGAGAATTATGCTAAAATTTAATAGTGAACAAATATACTTTATGGATTGTTCCCCCTTTAGATATTAAAAATATCCTGGAAAAAATTATTTTGGATTTGAGCAAGACATACGGCGGGCCCTCTTTTGAGCCTCACATGACCTTACTGGGAGATATTGAAACCAGTGAAAAGGCAATCCTGGAAGGTACAAAAGCGCTGGCTTCAAGAATAAATGCCTTCCAGCTGGTCTTGGGAGAGGTTTCTTTTTCCACTACCTATTTTCAGAATGTTTTTGTCAGAGTCAAATCAAGCGCTAAACTGATGGAAGCAAATCTGGCTTCAAAGCAAATATTTAATATGGAAAATAGCCTGTTTATGCCCCATATCAGTCTTTTGTACGGAGATCATGGTATGGAAATCCGGGAAAAAATTGCTTCTCAAGTGGAGTTGCCGCCGGGCTTAGTATTTGAGGCAGATAAAATTACGGTTGTCACTTCCTCCTCCAGGGATCCCCGAGATTGGCAGCATGTTGAAGATTTGATCTTTGGTGCTTAGTATGCTTGTTTCACAGCCGAGATCAGTTCGGAATTTCTAAAATAGGAAAAAAGTTGGTTTTGCCAATCAGGTGAATTTATATTGATATCCGGTTCCACACCGCGACCTTCAATAGGCAAATTATCATCCCGCAAAGTGATGGAGTGAACTAAAAAGACTGAATATTTTTCTTTCGGATCAATTTGGGCCTGCAGGGGAAAGACCCGCTCCACTGTCCCCCATCCTTTGGTGGCGGTCCCTACCACCACTCCCGTATGGTATTTTTTCAAAGAAGCGGCCATCATTTCAGCTGAGGATTGAGTTTCTTTGTCCACCAATATTACCATCTGTTTAAATTTATTTATTGCTGGTAATTTATCTGTCTGGGTTTTAAAAGGCAAATACTCCCCTTTTTTGTAAAAATCAAAAGCATACTGACCTTTGCCTAAAAAATATCCCAAAAAATAGGCCGTGGCATCAATGGCTCCGCCTACATTGCCCCGCAAATCAAAAATTAAAGCCTGCAAAGCGGAGTTATCTTGGTAAGCTTCCAGAGCTTTTTGAAACTCATCCAGCGAGGTGGGGGTGAATTTTTTAAACTGCAGATATAAAATTTGAGGGGCTGCCAGTTTGATAAAAACAGCTGGCTCCACCCCTTTTTCATCATATCTTTGTTTTTGCTCGTTCTTGCCCAACACATCCCTGGCGTAAGCAATTTGCTCCAGTTTTTGTTTGGCCTCCGGGGAGGTTTCCTTTTTTAGATCCTCGGACTTTTTTTGAAATGCCTGCTCAATTGCTGCCGGAGATGCCCCTTTAGAAAGCCCCAAATCCTTGTACAAATCTTTTTCCGGATTGATATTTTCCACGGTATTTTTAAGTTGTTCTTCCTGTTTTTGGGTAAAAAGACCGCTTCTACCCGGAGGATTTAAGTTGGCTAAAACTGCAGAAACCACATTTACGGACAGTTGTTTTTTCTGCTCCTCATTTAAATTATTTTGCAGCTTAATAAATACGCTCAATAGTTCTTCCTTGGAGTTTATCTTTGCTTGTTGAGACGAGCCTGTTGCTTTTTCAATAGAAAGTTTAAAAAGATCAAGAATCTGTTCGTCGGAGAGATTATCCCAGTAGTTTTCTTTAATTTTGTCAAACGACTCGGATACAAAAGCCCGATAAAAGCTGACCTGTTTTGTTGATGAAGTCTTTAAGTACAAGGCAGCGCCGGCTAAAAAAATCAGCAAAAAAATCAGTATTTTTTTCAGGGAAAAAAATTTGCCTGTTTTGACCATATGAAAGTTTTAGTATAATGCTTTCATGGATCTTTTATCAATCATCTTGATTGTGGCAGGACTGATACTTTTTGAAACAATCACCTCAATTGATAATGCCATTATCAATGCCGATGTGCTATCCACTATGGGTAAACAAGCCAGGAAATGGTTTTTGCTCTGGGGGATTATCATTGCCGTCTTTTTAATTCGGGGGGCGCTGCCCTGGCTGTTGGTGTGGGCCATCAATCCCGGTCTTGGTCCGATGGGTGCTTTGACTGCCGCTTTGAGCTCTGACCCAAAGGTAGTCGAGGCCATAGAAAACTCATCTCCCATTTTACTATCAGGAGGTGGGATCTTTATGGTTTTTATCTTTTTTCACTGGCTTTTTCTGGAACCAAAAAAATTTG
The DNA here is from genome assembly GCA_964625535.1 of uncultured Gammaproteobacteria bacterium. Taxonomy (GTDB): domain Bacteria; phylum Patescibacteriota; class Microgenomatia; order Daviesbacterales; family UBA10151; genus UBA9644. The sequence goes on along the minus strand of CAZVEX010000004.1, from coordinate 42,724 downwards.
GGTTGCGGGGTGAGCCCTTTTTTCAAAGACAAGGAGTGTGGTTTTATGCCGTGGTGTCCATAATTTTAAGTGTAGTGGTCTGGTTTGCCCTGCAACAAAATCCCCTTATGGCTTTCGGGGCGGTAGTTGGCTCAACAGCTTTTTTTATCGTCCACGGATTTAAGGAAAATGCCGCCAAAATGGAGGAGCGGTTGCTGCATCAAACAGACGGTCAAAAGCTGATTTCTCAATCGGATGTCAGTAAAATTTTTTATCTGGAAGTGCTGGATGGAACGTTTTCCATTGACGGAGTAGTGGGAGCCTTTGCCTTTACTCTATCCGTCCCCTTGATTTTGCTGGGAAACGGCATTGGAGCTATTATAGTCAGGCAGCTAACGGTTTCCAACATAGACAGAATTAAAAAATATGCTTTTTTAAAAAACGGAGCTATGTATTCAATCTTGGTTTTAGGATCGATTATGCTGCTGGGTTCTTTTGGCTTTCATATCCCCAGCTGGTTTTCCCCTGTCTCCACAGCCCTGATTGTAGGCTACTTTTTCCTGAAATCAAGAAGAATCATCAATGCAGGTCGTTCTTAGGCTGTTTCTGGATGCTCTAGCGAAACAAAGCCTTCGTCATGCAAATTAAAAAGTATACTCATAAATCTTAGCCTGCTGATTCCACTTACAGCTAATAATTCAGCTTGCGTTTTAGCAAAAAGTTCCCCAACATTTTTGATACCTGCTGTGTTGGTTAGTATATTTGTTATAGTTGCTCCGAGTGAAGGTAAATCATCAACTAGTTGTGCATTAAATCCTTCATCTGTTTGGCCTTCTGGTGTAACAAAAGCACTTGGATTACCAAGCGCTTTCGCAATTCTTGAAACGGCAGAAACTTCAGCATCCAACTCTCGTTCTGCTGCCGTGCGCAATCGATCATATTCCGCTGTCGAGTAAGATTGAATAGCATCCTGATTGTAAAAAGTTTGTGCAGGAAGAGGCACCTCATGATCCTCAAAAGCTGACGCTATTGATATTTGACGCTCTCGTAGAGTATCCAGTAATTCCCTGGCGCGATCTACCCTTAATTGAGATCTGCCAAAAGAAAATCTCATAATATCAGCTAAAGTTAAATCTCCACTGGATAATGCCTCCCCTGCTTTATTAAGCATAGATGCGCCTGCATCTTGCCGCGCCCTGACAGTAACGATGACCTGTTCCTCTAATAGTTTGAAAACTTCCAGCATAATTCAGACATATTAGCACCTTTTTCTGCTTTGTCAATAGCTATAGGGTTACCAGAAAATTAGGTTTTTGGATTTTTGGGCATATTTTGGATTGAAAGGGGCGATTTGAGCCATTAGCAAATTGGCGGTTGGCGAGTCGGGAAAAACTTCCAGAGCTTTTTCCAGAAATTTTCTGCCGTTTTCCGCCTGCCCCGTATTTAGTAAAAACATCCCCATTCTGATATATGACAAGTGATTTTCAAACTGGAAAGATTCCGGGGTAATTTTTTCTGGCGGGATTTCATAGATTCTTTTGTCTTCCAGGACGCTCTCCTTAACGTAAACCACCATATAATCATCAATGTAAGCCGGCTTCCAGGTTGGGTCCTGGGAAAGCGAGCGCAAAAAACTTCTGCCCCAGGGAGTTTGATCGGTATGGGAAAAGATAATTGTTTCAAGCCGCAAATTTTGTTCCAGCTCCTTGAATTTGGAAAAGTCGGATTGAGTGGGAATGTAGACCTGCTGAAAAAACTTTTGGGGATAGGCTTCGGGCCTGCCATCCACAAAGACTTTGTAAACCGGAAAACCCCGGTAAATTAAATAACTGCCAATGTCAAAATTATTATAGAAAGGCTGGGGCAGGTCACGGTCCAGGGCAAAATCCACTGCTCCCTTGCCGCTTTCTACCAGTTTTAAGCCCGGCCGGTAGCTTGAGTCGGTATATTTATAATAGCTGCCGTTTAAATAAAAAAAGCTCTCCAAAGCTATCAAAAAGGCAAAGAGCAAGGACAAATAAGTAATGGCCTTATTAGGTTTAATAGTCCCAAGTATTTGTAAAGTGGCGGGAAGGGTTAGAAAGACCAGGTAGGGAAAGCTGCGGACATTTAACAGGGCCAGGCTCACCCCCGTTAAGATAAGCAGGATGTTTTTCAGCTCAAACCTTTTTCTTAAGAAGCTGACCAAAAGTATTAAGCCGGCCAGACCAATTGATAATTTCACAAACAGGAAATTTCTGTCCTGAAAATTAATGCTTTCCAATAAAAACATGGTCTGGTTTTCCACAATGCTGTAGCCATAGTTTTTGGTAACGTTTAACGGATAAAGCAAACCTGCCAAACCATGAGGATTTAAGAAGCTAACTAAAATAGATAAAGCCAAAATAACTCCCAAAATCTTTTTTCTCAAGCTGACTAAATACACAGCCTGTAAAAACAGACCAACAAAAAAGTAAATGTGGGTATTAATCCACAGAAGTTGTATGAGGGGCAGTAAAAAAAGTAAGATCAGACGCCGGGACTCAAGTATATATAATGTTAGAGCAGTAAATAAAAAACTGAAAATTTCCGGCCGAAATTCCAGACGTTCCCGCAAAACATGTAAAAATATAAATCCCAAAGGCAAAAGAAAAACAGTTTTTTCCCTGGGGACTGTTTTCAAGACCAGCCAGACAGACAACAGAATGATCAAAACTTTGAGGATTAGCAGGGACTGAAGTCCAGCGGTTTGAGAGAACCAGTAAGCCACCACCCCAAACAGCCAGTGGGTGTTGATATATTTGAAATCCGGGTTGGTATAGGAAAAAAGATTGGTTTTGAAGATTGATCCTTCTTGCAGAATGATTTCCCCCACTTTCAAGTGCCTGCCTAAATCCTGGTCAAAAGATAAATCCGTCCTGAATAGAAAGGAAAAGACAAAGATTAGGAGCAGAATTTTTGTCCACATAATTTAGTATCCTGTGAAATTCTCAATGTTAATATTGCCGATGTCAACTCCTGCTTGAAGCAGAGCTTTTTGCACAGCTTCCACCATGGGAGGAGGGCCAACTACAAAATAAAGATTTTCATTTAAACTTGGAAAGTATTCTTTGATAAATCCCGCATCAATTCTTCTTTTCTCCCCGGTCCAAGCCGGATCTTCAGTCATAGTGAGAATTAATTTAAGGTTAGGAATATTTTTTAGATCTTGCAGATAAGCGCTGGATTCTTGATCTCTGTTTGAATATAAAAGAGTCATTTTGTATGGTAGTTCTCTTTCTGCAGCATACCTTAACATGCTCATGTAGGGAGTGATGCCAATGCCTCCGGCAATAAAAATCAGAGGTTTTGCCGTATCATCCGGCAGCACAAATGATCCGGAAATTGGACCAAACTCTACTTGTGCTCCCACAGGTAGCTCTTTCAGGGATTTTTTAAAGCCCGAATCCCGCAGTCTGGTGGTAATAGTGATAATGCCTTTCTCGTCTGGAGAATTAACAATGGAAAAATGCCTGCGACTTCCTCTGTCATCAGCAAATGGCGGATTGATTAAAGTAATAAAAATATATTGGCCGGCTTTAAAAGTAAATGGCTCGGAAGTTGCAAAAGTCACTTGCAGTGTCCCCGTTGCCACTTCTTTTTTATCAATGATTTTACCGTTCATGCGCGATATTTTGCGCGATTATTGCGCGACCTTATGGTATAATATTAACATACTAATATGTTTGAACCAAGATACCAAATCAGCCCCAAAACCCTTTCCAACGTGACCGAGATTGCGGAAATCAAGGCTGTGGTGGAGCGCTCCCGGGTGCTTCCTCTTAATGAAGCCCAGCTTCGCCGCCAGGCTATTTTGCGCATGGCTCACACTTCCACCTCAATTGAGGGTAACAAACTGGCCCAGTATGAGGTGGGAAAAGTTTTAGAAGGAAAATCCGTCAGAGCCCCGCAAAAAGACATTCTGGAAGTGGAAAACTATTATTCAGCCTTAAAAACTTTGGAAGATATGGCTAAAACAAAAAAAGATATCAGTCCGGATGAAATTTTAAGGCTTCACAAAATAGTCATTGAAGGTCTGGTGGAAAAGGAAAAAACCGCCAAATTTAGGCCGTCGGATGTTTATGTGCTGGATGATTTGGGAGACGGACGGGAAACGCTTAGATTTAAGGCTCCCCCTGCCTCCTCTGTACAGAAACTTATTGGAGATTTGCTAAATTGGCTAAAACAATCCAAAAAAGACGGAACTCATCCTATCATCAGGGCCGCCGTTTTGCACTTGCAGTTTGTAACCATCCACCCTTTTACCGACGGCAACGGCCGGGTGGCCAGGCTCTTAACCCAGCTTCAGCTATACCGGGACGGCTGGGATTTCAGGAAAATTTTGGTCCTGGAGGATTATTATAATCGCGATCGAATGTCCTATTACAATGCTGAAAACAAAGCTCAAGGAAAAGAGTATCAAAAAACAATGGATTTTACCGCCTGGCTTGAATATTTCACCACCGGTTTTCTGATTGAAGCTAGGAAGGCGGTAGAACAAATTCAGTCAATCGGATTTGGCAAGGTTTCCAAAAAGAGCGAACAGATTTTTCTGGATCGGGACGAGATCCAAATTATGGATTTTTTAGCTACCACCGGCGCAGTTACATCCGATGATGTTTTAGATATACTTAAAGTGGCCAAAAGAACAGCCCAGCTCAAACTTAAAAACCTCTCAGACAAGGGCCTTTTGAAGCTAAATGGCAAAGGCCCGGCCAGCTTCTATACACTTGCGCGATAACTTGCGCGATTATTGCGCAATAAATTGGTTATTGCATTTTGCGCAGCAATGTGTGAAAATAATATTCAGAGTGTGTAGAGTGTATTTTTCAGTTTCACTGTAAGTCACCTCACATAAGTAAAGAAAAGAAAGTGAGGTGATTTTTTTTGAATAACAAAAAGTTGTTTGTTGGCTCCCTACCATGGGAAGTTGACGATGCCAAACTGGCTCAAATTTTTGCCCAGGCAGGAACAGTAGTTTCGGCTCAAGTGGTAAAAGATCGAGACACAGGCAGATCCAGAGGTTTTGGATTTGTGGAAATGTCAAGCGATGAGGAAGCTCAGAATGCAGTCAACAACCTAAACGGTACAGATGTTGACGGTCGCAAGATCGTTGTTAACATTGCTCGTCCTCGAGAAGATCGTTAATTTTCCCATTGATTTGGTAAAATTATTTCGATGAATTTTTGCAGGTAAAGATTTCCGCTACGGAATTTCCTGTAGGTTTTATGTGGCAAAAGTCGGAGACCGGGGAATTGAACCCCGTGCTTCCCGCTCCCAAAGCGGGCGTTCTACCGATGAACTAGTCTCCGTATCCCTGAGTTTACCCTGAACTCGTCGAAGGGTGCCGCGAGTGGGACTCGAACCCACACCCCTTGCGGGACTTGCTCTTAAGGCAAGCGCGTATACCGATTCCGCCACCGCGGCAAACTTTACCTATTGTATCAAATCAAAGGCTTTTTGGGTACTTGACATATCCAAAATATGGGAGGACAATGAAATTGAAATCTCTAAATACCAAAGACGGGTAAGGGATTTTTTTGTTGGGGAAGGCCTGCCTGCCGGCAGGCAGGAAGGATTTTATTATGTCCAGAACATTTGTCCCTTTGGAAAAAATATCCTTCAAACTCATAAAATGGGTGGGAACCCCCTACTCTGTAATTTTTCATACCCTTATTTTTCTGGTGGTTCCCGCTCTGGCTTTGCTAGGTTTTGAACTGCGTTCGATCCTTTTAATGTTTACTACCTGGTTATCTATAGAGGCGATCTATTTGGCAATCTTTATTCAAATGACTGTTAACAGAAATACGGAGAGCCTGGAAGAAGTGGAAGAAGATATCGAGGATATTCAGGAGGAGGCTTCGGAAGAAGAAGAGGCTCACAGGGTCTTGGTCCATATTGGCCAGCAAATGAAAACTATCCAGCACGATCTTGATGTCCTGAAAAAAAGCGGGGTTTTAAAAGTAAACGGCAATGGCAACGGCCGCCGCCACATTCATGCCTGATGTGATATTATAAGCGTATGTATTCTAAATTTGTTGCACCTTTGGCTTGGATTCTCACCTTTTTTGTCGTCCTTTTTATCTACACCAGATTTTTTGGCCCTGTCCCCTTTTCAATCGATATGATCGCCACCCAAAAAAACGTCGTTTTTGATGTGAGCGGCGAGGGTAAAGTTTTTGTTTCGCCGGACATGGCTAAAATAAGCGCCGGCGTTTCTTCCCAAGCTCCGACTGTCAAACAGGCGCAAAATCAACTTAACTCTACCATCAATCAAGTCTCGGAAGCTATAAAAAACCAGGGGGTGGATGCTAAAGACATTAAAACCGAAGCCTACAACATTTATCCCGACTATAATTATTCCGGACCAAGCCCAAAAATTAAAGGTTATACCGCTTCAGCCAACTTAACCATTCTTGTAAGAGACATTGATAAAATAAACAGCATCATTGATACGGCCACCCAAAGCGGTGCCAATCAAATAGGAGGTTTAAGTTTTGAAGTGGAAGATAAAACAAAAGCAGAAAACGAAGCCAGGGAAAAAGCGGTGGCAGAGGCCAAGCAGAAAGCGGAAAATGCGGCCAAAATAGCCGGTTTCAAGCTGGGGAGAATTGTCAATTACACGGAGAGTTTTGACAATATGCCAAGACCGCTTCCATTGATGGGAGGGGGTATTGTCGAGAAGGCAACTCCAACACAAGTTGAACCCGGATCATCGGAGGTTGAAGTGGTTGTTACTTTAAGCTTTGAGATAAGATGACTATCTCCAGGATCCGATAATTGCGCCCATGATCAACAGTCCTGCCAGGTGATGGCCTGTTTGGACCAAAAATAACTCAAAAGGCTTTCTGGAAAATAAATGGTTGCTCAAGCCGGCCGGCATGACAAATCCCAGCCAGGCCCACAGGCCGGTTTTAGCTCCCAATATCCAGCCAGTTGCTCCGGCGTAATGGATGAATAGAGAGAGAATATAGCCTGAAATTAAAGTTACCAAAAACATCAGGCCAAAGTTTCTGGTCATTCCGGATTTATCAGGTTTATTCTTGTCCAGTCCTTCCAGCCTCATCCAGCGCTTGCCAAAAACAGCTTCCGAATACCACAGGAAACCTACCCCCATGGCCACCACGCTAGATACCAAAACCGCAGTTAAATTTACAGGTATCATGTTCTTATTTTGAGAATAAGCTTTATTAAGTTTCTTGTCAAGCAGGCAGTTTTTAGTTAAAATATTATGCAATGCGGGATTAGTTGAGCGGTCCAACATCTGCTTTCCAAGCAGAGAAGAGGGGTTCGACTCCCCTATCCCGCTCATTTGACTTTGTCAAATGAGCGAGGTTCGCCCAAAGGGCGACCCGCTCCCTGCTTATGTATTTCATCTACATTCTACAAAGTTTGAAAGATCAGAGAACATATGTAGGTTATACTGATAATGTAGAAAGAAGATTAATCCAACATAATTCAGGATATGTAAGATCAACAAAACACAGAATTCCTTTTAGGCTCCTATTTACTGAAGAATTTGAAACATCTGTAGAAGCCAAGAGAAGGGAATTATACTGGAAAAGCGGAGCAGGAAGAAGAAAGCTAAAAGAATTTTTCAATAGGTAGTCATTTTATGATCTCCCGCTCCATACGATTTTTATCGAACTCGTGGATTTTAGCTTCGAGAAGTTGCGAAAATTTGTCAAAATTTAATCCCATAACCTTACACCCTAACGGGAATTGAACTAGCCTTAAGCTCATTGTTTCTTATCTTGCTCAATATCTTCAAAATCTCCCATCCACTCCGACCCATAAAATTCTTGCATAACTGCACATGCCAGTAAATAGACAACTTCTTGTATGTCTTTTAACTCATCTTCTGATGCGTTAGGATAATACTTCTTGATTATTTTCAACGGTAACATATTAGATTCTCACCCCCCTTACTAAGGGTTAAAAATCTAGCATATTGGGGAAACTTATTAATAGAAGTTATGGCTTTTTACTTTGGAATTAAAACTACGCCACCAAAAGAATAAATAATAAAACCGTATAAATGCTTCGTTACTAACAAAGCGTTGGTAACAATTTTCACCTTCTGTTGACTTTCGGCCTGTAGTCTGATAAAATCCCCCCATTATGTCATTTCCTGAAAGAGGAACACCAGAATTTGATTCTATATCAGAAAGAGTCCATAGACGAATTATGGACACTTTGTCTAATGTAGCAGTTAAACGAAAAGATTTGCCAGCTCAAGTGCATGTTCTTATCTATGATGAGCCTACTCAAGAAAGATTTGGTTCTTTTGTTGGCGTTCAGTATATCGGTGAGAGTGGCTTAGCAAATTTAACAAGAACTTCTATCGGAAGGGTTGCCCCAGGAAGTACACCACTTGATATTTGTGACACTTTATTAAGAGTTAATCCAGGCACTCCTTTAGTTTGCGACAATAAAATTGCAGAGGAAGTATCGCAAGGTTCAATTCCATGGGTTGAAGAAGGTCATTACAAATTGGAAGGAAGACCAGGTGGAGTTTTAGAAGTGTATACTCCTTATGAAGCACTACATATACCAAAAGGTGTATTACCTAAAGGTGTTGCAAGCGCTCAAATCTTTACAGAATAAGAAAATTTAATTAAAGTCCTGCTGGTTTATCAACTAGGGCAAAAGTGATCTCTCCTTCAGCAACAATTTTATCTCTTAATAATGCTTTTACATTTCCTCTTCCTATATTTCGCCTCATGGCCGTTACTTCCGCTTCTAAGCGTAAAGCGTCTCCAGGTCTAACCATTTGCCGGTAACGCATTTTGTCTTCAACAAGCACACCAATTTTATTACCTGCTTCGGATAACTCAGAAGCGGCGGCGACACCCAATAATTCAGCCAGTGTTTCCATGATGATTGCACCCGGAACTACTCTAAAATCTGGAAAATGACCTCTTAAAAAATCAAAGTCTGGATCTCTTAAATCAGCAAGAATACCAACAGCGCGTTTACCTGGCTCAAGTTCGTCAACGCTTTCTAAGAACATAAAAGGTCTTCGGTGAGGCAACACTCGTTCTATATCTGCTCTTGTAAGCCGTTCTCCACTCATCCTGTAAAAGATTATACATCAAAAATTAACAGAAAGTTTGTGCTATAATTTTCTCACCGAATGATCTTTGTGCCGTCTAAAGACGAGCCTCGCCTTTTAGGCGGGGTGAAAGTACCTTACTGTTAGGGAGCGAATGTTGACATCAACTTTGGTGATTCATCTTGGCCACATGGATCGAATTTCTGATATGCATACTTATACAGTTTTTAGTTCTAAAGCATAGACTAACTCGGGTAATAGACCGTCAGATAGGAATAATCTGATAAACTCTGGCAGTCTGTGTAACAGCACGTCAGGAGCTCATTAAGTGCAAAATTTTATTAAGTTTATTAAAAAAGACATTATTTATGTAGGCATAATTTTGTTGCTTATTTTTTTGGCGGTATTTTATCTGCAGAAAAATCAGCAGAAACCTAAGCCTCAAGAATCCCCCATTACGGCCTATGATGCGGATTCTGAAAAATACGAGTGGGAGATTATAGAAGTTGCCACCAACCTGGAAGTTCCCTGGGATATGGCTCTTTTACCAAACGGGGATATTTTTATTACGGAGCGGCCCGGCAGGCTGAAACTTTTAACCAAAGAGAAGGAGCTTTCACAAATTGCCACCCTGTCGCAGGTTACATCTGTGGGAGAATCAGGTTTGACAGGAATAGCTCTCCATCCTGATTTTTCCAAAAACGGCTATCTTTATCTGTACTACACTTTTAGAGAAAGCGGCGGAATTTTTAACAGAGTTTCGCGCTTTACCTACAAGAATAATAAAATTCTCGACGAAATAGTCATTTTAGATAAATTGCCCGGAGGGGTGATTCATAACGGAGGGAGATTACGGTTTGGGCCGGATCAAAAGCTCTGGGTTTTAACCGGTGACGGGGCCAAACCGGATCTTGCCCAAAACATGGCTTCTTTGGGAGGCAAAGTTCTAAGAATAAATGATGACGGAACTGCACCTTCTGATAATCCCATCAAAGGATCTTTAATTTATTCCCTGGGCCATAGAAATCCCCAAGGACTGGATTTTCATCCTTTAACAGAAGAGCTCATTGTCACTGAACACGGAGAAACTGCCCATGATGAGATTAACCTAATTAAACCAAAGGCAAATTATGGCTGGCCCAATGTCAAAAAATGCTTTTCCGACGATCCCCAGTATACTTCTCCCATACTCTGCTCCGTGGAACAAACCTATGCCCCCTCAGGCGGAGCATTTATTAGAAATTCATTCTTTTTTGCCGGTCTTCGCGGACAACTTTTGGAAAGAGTGGAGATTATAAACGGCAAGGTAGCTGCCAGGGAGACCATCATTAAAGATAAATATGGCAGATTAAGAGGGGTTCTGGCAGATCCGAAAGAAGGAGTGCTTTATGTATCTACCTCTAATCGTGATGGAAGAGGTAATCCACAAAAAGGAGACGATAAAATCCTTGAAATTGCACCTAAGCTTGTTAATTGAAATAATCGTAGACAGCTTTAGAGATTTTGGCAATTAGTTCCCCCGCCGAGGCGGGATCTTTCGTTTCGGACAACACCACTATTATAAAATCTCCTTTGGGAGAGAAAACTATGCCGGCATCATTTTCAAAAAATCCAATATCTCCTGTTTTGTGAGCCACTTTTGTTCCCTGCGGCAAGTATTTGGGGAGGCGATCATTGATGGTTTGCCTGGCTAAAATATCCATCATCTTTTGGGAATACTCCTGATCAATAATTTCTCCCAGATAGAGTTTTTCCAAAAAATCGGCTAAATCTTTGGCTGAAGTTTGAGGCGGGATACCCAGTTTTGAGCTGGAAAATCCGTATTTGGCTAAAAAAGCTTCAATCTCTGAACTGCCAACTTTATCCAACAGGGCCAAGGCGGCATAGTTGTGGGAAATGGTGATCATCTGCTCCACGGCGCTTTTAACGGAAAAATTAATCTCCCCTTCCTGAAATTCTGCCTCTTCTCCGCCCAGATCAAATTTTTTGTTTAAAGTCTGGATATTTGCCGTCAGCGGGTCATTTTCATTTATTTTGCTGTTTTTGATGTTTTCAAAAACCCCTGCCATCACCCACAGCTTGTACAAACTTCCGGTTTTGAATATTTCATCTTCCCGCTGTGAGAATGTTTCGTCAGTCAATAGATTTTTGACAAATATTCCATACCTGCCTTCTTGACTTTGCAACAGTCCTTCTATTTCATCCTTTAGACCCGTTCTTTCAAAAGTAAAGGTGTACGATCCCTCCCTGGTAAAAATAAAGGCTAAAAGAAAATATGAGGTAAAAAGCACCAGGAAAATTTTTAACAGTTTTTTGATCACTAAACTAGAGGTCCTGTAGGTCCTGATCAACAACGCTAAATTCCGATGCCGGATCTTCTACATTTACTGAATTTAACTCCTGTTGCAAATCATCAAAACCTGCCGGAGATGGAGAGACTTTTGTGGATTGGCTGACCTTTTGTTTGCTTTGGTACAGATAAATGCCGGCGATCAGTAAAATTACCAATACCAGTCCGACAATCAACCACATGGTTTTTCCCTTTGCAGGAGGCGGAGTTGGGGGAACCTGCATCATTGCCGGCGCGGGCTGGGGTACTGCTTTGGGCGGACTTTGAACGGGATTATTGGGTTCCACTATTTACTCCTTCCTTGGCGGCTCTAATGGCCGCTGAAACTGATTGTTTAGCGTCTATAACCGTTTGCCTGACCAAACGAAGATCGCTGTGCAGTTTTTGCCTTAAAGCCTGCGCCTCTTCCCGGGCTTTGCTCTCGGAAGATAAGATAAGGGTGTAATCATTGTCTGCCTGGGCTTTGACAGCTGCTTCTGCTGATGCAATTTTAGATCTGGCATTCGCGATAGAAATTTTGGCTGCGTCAGGATTCTTGATATCGGGTTTTACCGAATTTACTCTAGCTTCCAGCCTATCTAGAATGGAAGCCGTTTTATCCAAGTGCTTTAGCATTTGGGAGGTTTGCTTGTCATTAATCCTGTTCAAATTATCACTGATTCTGGCGGCGGCTGAAGCTTTTTTCTGATCTCTGAAGTTTTTAAGCTTTTCTTTCAAAGCGGCTGCACGGGTGGCCATGGTCTCTTTTCTGGTTTCAACTCGCTGTTTAATAGTTTCTTTTCGGCTAGCCGCTCCGGTTCCCTCCGTGGCATAAGCCGCACATGTGGTAACATAAACCAAGCTGAAGAATGCTAGAACGAAGAATAGTTTGGACAGAGCAAAAACTTTCATTATGTTTACCTTAACAAACTATTAATCTTTTGTCAACTGCGCCCCCAAGAGGATTCGAACCCCTGGCCTACTCGTTAGAACCGAGTTGCTCTATCCGCTGAGCTATGGGGGCAACTTTCCATATTTTACCAATTTTTAATTTTGTGTGCCATAATGAAAAAGTGAATTTTATTTTATTTTGCTGCATCGGTTTATTTTTATTTAACCCATTTTTGTCTCTGGAGCGAACTTTTTCAGGGCCGATTTATCAGATTAAAAAAATATTCAATTCCCAAACCGTTGCGCCCAAAAATGCCTATACCATTGTTCTGGTCGGCGATTCCATGACCGATTATCTTGGTTCAGGACAAGAGCTTAAAAAATATTTAAAAAATTATTATCCGAATAAACAAATTGAGGTACATAATTTTTCCGTCGGTTCAACCAATATTCTTACTTTGCCCGAGCGCTTGCAAAACTTAACCAATTATAATGGCAGGATTTCCGAACCGATCTTAAATACCAATTTTGACCTGATTTTAATTGAGTCATTCGGCCACAATCCCCTGTCCCAGTATTCTTTGGAGGACGGCCTAAAAAAACACAACGAGGTTTTGGATCAGGCCATAAATATGATAAAACAGAGGCAACCCCGCGCAAGAGTGATGTTTTTGGCAACAATTGCTCCTCACGCCGACCGTTACGCCGAAGGAGTGGCTAATTTAACCACAGAGGAAAGAAGAAAATGGGCTAGCCAGCGGGCCGCTTACATTAAAAACCATATTGATTATGCCCGCTCACACAAGCTTCCCGTCATTGACGCAAGGGGTGGAGGAAACATTGATTACATCAATACCAATGATTTTATTCACCCTTCGGTAACGGGAATAGATTTTATCAGCAGAGAAATAGCAGATTTTATCTTTAAAAACAGGATTTTCCCACTCTAGCTTTTTAAATAGTCAATTAATTTTTTCAACCCCTCATCAAGGCTGATTTTTGGTTCCCAGCCCAAATCCTCTTTGGCTTTGGTGATATCCGGACACCTTCTTTGGGGATCATCTTCCGGCATTTCTTCTACCTGCTCCACTTCCGAAGAAGAACCGGTCAGTTGTTTCACTTTCTCTGCCAGCTCTAAAACGCTAAATTCATCGGGATTCCCCAGGTTATAGATTTCTCCTTTTGTCCCTTTTTCCATGGCAGCTATAATTCCTTCAACCATGTCTGAAACATAACAAAATGATCTGGTTTGTGTGCCGTCACCAAAAACAGGAAATGGTTTATTTTTTAGGGCTGCGGTGACAAATTCCATCACTACCCTGCCATCCTGGGCCATTCCGGGGCCATAAGTATTGAAAATTCTGACTATTCTACCATCTAAACCCCTGGATCTAACAAAAGAGGATACAATTGTTTCTCCAAATCTTTTTGACTCGTCATAAACAGCTCTTGGGCCGGTGGTGGAAACATTACCGTTGTAGCTTTCTTTTTGAGGATGTTCTAGTGGATCGCCGTACACCTCGGAGGTGGAAGCAAATAAAAACTTGGCCCCTTTGGTAGCAGCAAATTCACAAAGGCTCCAGGTGCCTGTTGAGTTAACCTGCATGGTTTCAAAGGGCAAAGATTGATAGCTTCGGGGGTTGTTTTTATTGGGAGAGGCAGGTGAGGCTAAATGATAGATTTGATCTGCTTCCAAATCTGCAGGCAGGGGTTTGACTGCATCATGTTGTAGGAATTGAAAGCTGGGATTATTTTGAAGATGCTCTATATTTTTAGCATCCCCGCTTAATAGATTATCAATGCAGATAACCTGGTGTCCGAGTTCAATTAGCTTATCGCACAGATGCGAGCCCAAAAACCCTGCCCCACCTGTAACAATTATTTTCATAGAATTATTTTTCCCTCATTTGATATTTTTGATAAGCCAAAATAAACCAAAGAATAGCAGTGATAGTCATAGGGATAACTGACAGCCATAACTTTAGAGTGGCAAGGGTAAAGGCAAAGACACTCAAAACCGTACCAAACATAAGACTTGTAGCTAAAGCTGGTCTGTCTTTAGAAAAAATAGAGGGAATTAAGGCGCTAGCCACGACAAATTGTCCGGTTGCTAAAACAGAATCCTGCCATTGCATGAAGTAATAATATCATAGTTTAAACCTTCTATCAGCAAGATAAGGATTGGGTTTGCGGCGTATTCCAGGGGAGTCTAAAAGAATTGCTCTTTGTAAGCTAAATTCACCAAATTTATTATTAACTTTATCCAGAATTTGATTTATAAGCTCTTTTTGTTGAATATCTTTTAGCAAAGTCAGGTTTTGAGGATTTTGAGGTTTAAGATTGGAAACAGAAACCCCAATCATTCTTATTTTTTGCTTAGACCACATACTTTGAAATATTTTCCAGGCAGCTTGAAATATTTCAAGACCGTCATTGGTGTAGGAAATAGTGACTTGTTGACCGTCACCGGAAAAATCCAAGTTTCGATACCAGCAATGAACGGTTTTGCCTAGCAGGTTTTTGGCCCGCAGGCGAGAAGCCACCATTTCACAAAGTTTAAAAAGAATTTGTTTAATTTCATTTGGATCTTTAGTATCATGATCTATGGTATGTCTGTGGCCTACTGATTTAACTCCCCCTTTTTCATAAAAAGGTACTATTTGCGAATGGTCAATGCCCCGAGCCATGTTATACAAAATTTGTCCATAACTTTTGAAAGAAACAAGTAAACTCTCTAAGGGAGCTTGTCTTAACTCACAAAAATTAAATATCCCCATATTATTAAGTCTTTTTTTAATTCTTGAACCAATCCCGCAAATTTCATCCAACTCAATCTTATCTAAAATTTTCATCGCTTCTTCCTGATTAGAAATAACCACCAAACCGTCCAGCTTTTGCAGATTGCTGGCCAGTTTGGCCATTAATTTATTGTAGGAAATGCCAATAGAACAAGTAATATATTCACCTATCTCTTTTTTAATTCTTTGTTTAATTTCTTTTGCTATTTCCACTGTGCCTTCTAAAAAACACTCGTCAATACTAAACACCTCCAAATATGGGCTGTAGTCTTTTAAGATACCTAAAAAACGCTTGGTAACCTCCAAATACTTATCGCAGTCCCCCTGAACCAAAATAATATTGGGGCAAAGTTTTTTGGCCTCCCAAATCTGCATGCCTGTTTTTACTCCAAACTTTTTGGCCTCGACAGAGGCTGCTCCCAAAACAGTCCGTTTCATCCTGTCTCCACCAGTTACTCCCACAGGTTTTCCCCGCAGTCTGGGATTAGCCTGCTGTTCCACCGTGGCAAAATATGAGTTAAAGTCAATATGGAGAATAGTCTTCATCAACTGCCTCCAGAAACCATTTGAGTTTTTGAGTATCAAATTTTAATCTGTAAAAGTTCCCTCCGCTGGATACTGAAAAATGGTAAAATAGCGAAGCGCCGTTTTTACTGGTATGCACCAGATTGATTTTATCTATCTTGATTTGTCTGCCATGCCAGAAAAATATGCGAGGTTCTATGGATTTACTAAAAAAAGCCCAAACATTAATAGCTTCCTGGATTTCTGTCATGATATTTTTTATATACCCAAATATAACCCAAAGTCAAGTAGTTAATGCAATAGTTGATCCTTTATCCGTTCCCAATAATAAATTCGGTATTCATATCATTTCTGCCACACCTGATGAATCTTCACCGGCGGCAACTCTTGTCAATACCAACGGAGACTGGGGCTATGTTACTTTTCTCATAGAAAGCAAAGACAGAAATGAAAATAAATGGCAGGAGTTCTTTAATGACCTGCGTCGCCGCCATCTTATCCCTATTGTCAGACTGGCCACCAAACCGGTCAACGAACACTGGGAGCGGCCATACGAGAAAGAATACGAAGCTTGGGCTGATTTTCTGGACAGGTTAAACTGGCCTGTCAAAAATAGATATGTAGTTATTTATAATGAGCCAAATCATGCCAAGGAATGGGGAAATTTCACTGACCCCAAAAATTACGCGCAAGTTCTAGATCAGACTGTCACAGCGCTTAAAAACAAAAATCAAGACTTTTTTGTACTCAATGCCGGCCTTGATCAAGCCGCCCCTCATCAGCCTCCCCAATATTATGATGAAGAATTATTTTTGAAGGAGATGGAAAAAACCGTGCCCGGCATTTTTAATAAACTGGACGGTTGGGTTTCTCATTCGTATCCCAATCCGGCCTTTGTGGGTTCTCCCGAGGCCTCGGGACGCGGTACAGTCTCCGGTTGGATGTGGGAATTGCAAGTGCTTAAGCGTTTAGGTTTGACTAAAAATTTACCGGTTTTTATTACGGAAACCGGCTGGAAACATAGCGAGGGATTAGACTTTGATCCTACTTTACCCAACTCCGATGTTGTAGCTTCTTATTTTGAAAGAGCTTTTTTAAATGCCTGGGGCACCGGTATGATTGTAGCAGTTACTCCCTTCCTGCTGGATTACAGGGAAACTCCATTTGATCATTTCTCTTTCAAAAAACCCTTTGGGGAATATTACCCCCAATATGAAAGAATTCAGGGCACGGCGAAAATTTCGGGCCGGCCCGTTCAGGAAAACAAAGCAGAGCTGACAAAGGGAGAAGTTTTCTCGTCAATAGTTTCCGGCCAGAGTTACATCATCACTTTAGCATTTAAGAATACTGGGCAATCCATTTGGCAAGCGGTCAAATTAGTTGCGCTTGAAGGCGCAAAAGAACTGGGAATTGAAAATGTGGCAGTGGATAAAACGGTTGAACCGGGGCAGGAATACGCGTTCAACCTAAAGCTTAAAGCGCCAAATAGCGGTACATTCAAGGTAGTGTTCAACCTGTTTAACGGTGAGAAGAAATTTGACTCGGAAGATTTGGAATTTACCACCGAAGTTAAGGCTCCGGTTATACTGAAGGTAAAAAGCGGACTTGCCTGGAAAAAGAATTTTTCGGGAGATTACCAGTTAAGCGTTTCCGGGCCGGTGGGAAAAAACATTTTGGATATAAATCTTGACAAGGAGGGAAACTCCAAAGAACATGAAGCCAGGTATCTGCTTCCCGACTATGCTTTTGACTTTACCCTGAAGCGGCCATATTATCATCCTGTCACAGTCAGGCAAACATTAAAATCAGGCGTCAATGAACTGGATTTTGGATTCCTGCAGCCGGATATCCTGTCAGCCATTCTTAAACCCGGCGAGCTTTGGAAACTATTACCGTTTTCAAACTGACATATTTTGATCCATTTCGTCCCAGTTGACAGATGCTATTTGTCATTATATTATGTCAGAACCTGTTTAAAAGCAAATCGCAAGATGAGCTTTTACGTCAGCCTCAAAACTGATAGACAGGTTCTCTAAGGATCCCGCCGTAAGGCGGGATTTTTAGTGCTTTAGTGTCTTTAATCTGATAAAATAGTCTCATGGTGGCTGTAGCCCTGCCTGCCGGCAGGCAGGTCAACGGCAGATTTACTCGCCGTAGGCGAGTGTTACGCTATGTATTATGTGTATATTCAAAGAAGTTTAAAAGACCTTAGATTTTATACTGGAATTACAGATAATATTGGTCGACGGTTATCACAACATAATATCGGGTACTCGTCCACGCGTTCCACTAAGAATAGAGGTCCTTTTGAATTAGTTTTTGCTCAGGAATGTCAAGATAGATTGAAAGCTAGGCAATTAGAAAAACTACTTAAGTCTGGCGCAGGTAGAGAATTAAGAGATGAACTGTTAAAATAACAATATGGTGGTTGTAGCTCAACGGTAGAGCGTCAGTTTGTGGAACTGAATGTCGGGGGTTCAACTCCCCTCAGCCACCCCAATACTTTTTAGCCTCAATTTTTAATACCACTGAAGGGATATTTGAACCCATCAAAGCTAATTTGTTTTAGCTGAAAGTGCCTGGGGGAAAAATTACCAAGCCATTCAGGAGCTCATCTAATCCACCATCTTTAACCATTTTTTCAACTTCATCTGAAGTTGTTGGTAACTTTCTTTCAGTAGTATTCCTAGAACCTTCGGAAGGTGTAACTTCTTGATTGGAACCATCAAAAACTGCGGGTAGGAAACATCTAATAGGGAATCTACCTAGATCGTCTTCCTCAACCTCATCTAATTCATCATCCCCCTGCACATCAGATGGGCAAGGTGTTATAGATCCGTCTTTAATATTAAGAGTAAAAGGGAAGTCTGTTATAGTTTCTACCCATCTTTCTCCTCTGAGCATAGTATCCAGAGATTGTAAATCCATTTGGGTAGGGAAGAAAAAATTCCATTCACCATCACAAACAGTGCAGGTTCTATTAAATTCTAATTGTTGAGCTTGAGGTGTTATTTTATAACTATACGGATTAACACTTTCAGGAGAAACAGTCTCGTTCAATCCTATTCTTGCTAATTCTTCACCAAAGAAAGATCCGTCTTTTAGAACCCAACCTGGCTGATCCTCTTCTTGCTCAAGGTGGACTCCAGGACGACTTGGAAAACAATTAAATACTAACGATCCAAATGCTCTCCTTCTTTGTTCCTCATAATATTTAGCCAATGAGTCTGGATCACCAAATGCTATATATACCCGTGTTAATTTTCCTGCTTCATGATAGCTTCCATCTGTTAAATCAACACCTGTAGACGTAACTTCGTCTGTAATGTAATCAACACTAATTGTTGCATAATCCGGTTCATTTGTATCACTTCTTAATTCATAATGTAATTCGTATTTTGTTCTTAACCCACCGGCGGTATATGATACCTCAGCACTCAAGAGTGAACGGTTTGATCCAAAACCAATTGCTTGTACCTCTCTTCTAGCAATAGTCTTTGTCTGTTGTGATTCTACAAGTGCATAATCAACTACCTGATCAGCTCTTCCAGCTTCATCTACAAGGTGTGCGGTTCCCCTCTCAGGATCATATGCATCAAGCCTATACTTATTAAAATCATTTCGTCCCCTTCCAAATTGTTTGATAAATTTTTCCTTCAGTTCAGGATCTAATTTTTCTGGCATAGTGAAGAGTATTATACTACTTTTCGAGGTTGGTATCTAATTTTTACGTTGATACCATTATTCTGTATTTTGAAGAGTAATCAGGAATAGTATATAAAGGCTTAAATGAGCCTAGCTGGGTACGAAGTAAGTCTGACCACCCACCCCAACAACCTGCTATATATTTGATACTTAGCCGCAGTTTTGTTATAATTCTATAAAATTTATGGAAAGAAGACTTGATATCAATCTAAGTCCTGGCGTAAAAAAATGGTTAGCTAATCTAACAGGTATAGATCAGGCATCTCGAGCTTTTTATGTAGTCACGGTCCTAGACACAGTTGCAGAAAGGTTGGTTAGTTTAGATCCAATTGCACATAAACGACCTTTTCACGAAGCTATAACTCTGGGAGGCAGCGGTTTTCCAAGTTTCTCTTTTACAAGTAGTAGTGATCCCTCAATGCTATTTGAGGCTGCCGCAGATCAAGCCAATACGTGGTTAAGAGGACATCCTGAATCAGAAGCTGCGCAAAGAGTCGCTAGAGAAAGTTTAGCTGCTTCTTTAGAAGATCATTTAATTTTAGTTATAGAAATGTACCGTGAATCAGAAAAAGCACAAGGTCTTCCCACAACAGATGTAATATTTCAGCTATTAAAAGATTATAGCTCTCCTTCACCATCTACTGAAATAGGCAATGATAACTAAATTCCCAAGCTATGGATTTTGAAAAAGAGTACTGTACATTAGTGCATCCTCTAATGATATAATAAACTTCATGAAAGAAAGAGATGAAGTTCACACGCCACCATCATTATGTGAATTTTATGATAAAGATGGAGGGAGATGCCAATATATTGACAAATATCCCAAGACAGTACTTCCTTCCTTAGCCAGAGTTCGCAGACCAGAAGTACCTGGAAATCGAACTTATGTCTGTACAGGACGTTTTAGCTTTGATCCGGAAAGATTTCAGAGAAATTGTAAAGTTACATTAGATTTGGTATAATATATAAATAATCAAATATGGAATACTTATCAATCGTGCCTGCTACGGCTTTGGGTTATTTAACATTTAGGGCAACAACCCACCCCAACTCCAAGATCAGGAGAAAGCTACCAAGCATCAAAGTGAAAAGATTTCAGGTCTTTCCTGTGATTCGGGTAAAGCTCTTTGGCAGGTGGGTTCACTTTCATCACTGGATGAATTTTTCCCTGCTATTGGCCCTTTCAGGTGTAATGTCAATAGGTATCCTCGATCATACTTTCACCAGAGGTATGCTTTTAGGTGGAATCATCCAAGGTTTAACCATCCCCAGGGTCTACCGCAAATTTATCTATCGGGATCCTCAAATTAATTAAATGCTATTAGTCATCACAGGCCCGGCATCTTCAGGTAAAGATACCATCATGCGAGCACTTGTTAAAAAATATCCTGGTATGAAACGGGTAATTTCCACCACCACCCGGCAAAAACGCCTGGGTGAAGAAGAAGGTAAAGATTATCATTTTGTCACAAGAGAAGCCTTCCAAAAAATGATAGACGACGGGCAATTTCTTGAGTATGTGGATTTTTTTGGCAATCTGTATGGCACAACAAAAGACGAGTTAAACCCGCTGTATGGCGGCGAAGACTTAATCTGGAGAGTGGAAACATCAAGAGCCGCAGCTGTCGATGAGGTATTACCAAAAGATTTACAAAGACGCGCTCTGGTTTTATATATTGATGTGCCGGACTGGAATGTTTTAAGACAAAGGATGAGACAAAGGGGCATGCCCGATGAAAAAATCGAGGAAAGATTAGCCAAAGATAAGGCTGACTTTGCCAAATACGGCTCAAGTTTTAAGAATATTATTTACAATGAAGAAGGAAAACTGGAACAAACTATGAAAAAAACATTTGACCGCATAGACTCTAGGCTTTAATTTTTAAGGAGTTTGTGATATATTACACAAACTCATGAAAGTTCAAAAAAAGTTTATTGTTATAGGACTGGTAGCGGCACTTTTGGCAGGCGGCTATTTCTTTTTTTTGATGCGCGCAGAGAAAATGCCGGAGCTTTACACTATCCAAAGAAAGGATTTAAAAAGCACCATTTCCGCTTCCGGAAATTTATCTGGGAAAACATCCTTTGATCTCAAGTTTAGATCAAGCGGTAAAATCTATACTTTAAAAGTTAAAGCCGGGGACACTGTTAATCAAGGTCAGCTACTGGCTTCCGTCGATAATAGAGATCAGATCATTGCTCTAAGCGAGGCACAAAATACTCTGCGCGAGAAACAAGCCACAGTTGATAAAACCATCGACGACATTCATCTTTTTCAGTACGGCATGGGCGGATTTGGGAGTGTGGGCAGCTCAAACGAGACTATGACCCAAAGACAGCTTAGAACCGGCGTCGAAGTAGCTCGGGATAATGCTTTTGATAACCTCAAGTCTGCTCAAAAAGCTTTGGAAGATACCCTGATCATCTCTCCTGTCAATGGCATTGTCACCGAGGTTCCCTCTTCTATAAACCAATATGTCAGCGCGGCGGATATTATCATTAAGATTGCCGACACTTCGGAAGTTTTCTTTGACGGGGAGATAGATGAGGCTGATATAGATAAAATTTCCCTGGGGCAGATGGTAGAAGTAACGCTTGATGCTTACCCCAACAAAGTTTTCAAGGGGGTAGTCGGCGAAATACAACCATTTACCAAGTCAAGCTCCAGTGGGGCCATGATCATCACGGTTAGAATTAAACTGGAAAAAATGGAAGAAAAATTTATCCAGGGTTTGAGCGGAGAAGCTGCAATTATTTTAGCCGAAGCCAAAAATAGTTTGGTTGTACCTGTTGAGGCTGTTAGAGAAAACGATACGGTTTTAGTCAGAAGAAATGGACAACTAACCCCCCAAAAGATTACCAGAGGTTTATCCAGCGAATCTGAAATCGAGATCAAAGAGGGTTTAAACGAGAATGATCAGATTGTCAAAAGTCAGTAAAATCTACCGAACGAGAGATATTACTCTAGCTGCTTTGAAAAATATTAATCTGCAAGTTAAAAAAGGTGACTTTTTGGCCATCATCGGAGCCTCCGGATCCGGTAAATCAACGCTGATGAATATTATCGGCTTGCTTGATCATCCCACTTCCGGAACCTATCTCCTGGAAGGCCAGGATACAAAAAAATTACCGGAGGATGAACTGGCTGCTATCCGAAACAAAAAAATAGGCTTTATATTTCAATCTTTTAACCTGCTACCCAGGACTTCCGCTGTGGATAATGTGGCCATGCCTCTTGCTTACGCGGGTATATCGGCCCATGAACGGAAAGAAAGGGCCAAAAAAGCTCTTGTTCAGGTCGGGTTAGAAGAGAAATTACTGTCTCGACCTAATCAGCTTTCAGGCGGCCAGCAGCAAAGAGTGGCCATAGCTCGGGCTTTAGTAAATAATCCGGAGCTAATCTTGGCTGATGAGCCAACAGGAAATTTAGATTCAGTAAGTGGTCAGGAGATCATGAAAATTTTTGAAAGCTTAAATAAAGAGGGCAAAACCATTATTTTGATCACTCATGAGACAAATATAGCCAGACACGCCAAAAGGATAATTAAAATAAGGGACGGAGAGATACAATAGAATGGATATTTTGGAAACAGTACGATCAGCTCTAACTGCCATTTTAGCCAATAAAATGCGCTCATTTCTAACCATTCTGGGAATCGTTATCGGAGTCACCTCGGTAATTTTATTGATCTCTTTAGTTTCAGGCTTAAAAAGTTATATCACCTCGCAAATAGAAGGCTTGGGCTCTAATCTTTTGTTTGTTATCCCGGGCAGGATAGGCGGAGCCAGATCTCCGGGAGGAGTTCAAGCCAACAGGTTGGTTTATTCAGACGCCACAAACCTAAAGATTAAGCTATCAGACGATGCGGAGGTTTCCGCTGCCATCCAGAGAAATACCGCCTTAAAATACGGCAACAAAACCGATCGTGATGTGGCGGTTTTTGGTGTTGAGGGCAATTACCCCAAAATAATTTCACTGACTCTAACCGAAGGTAAGTTTTTTGAAAAAAGCGATCAGGAATCAGCCAGAAAGGTGGCGGTGATTGGTGAAACTGTCAAGGCAAATCTGTTTGGAGAGATTGATCCTGTGGGCAAGCAAATTGATGTTTCGGGACTTCGCTACAGAGTCGCTGGAGTGGTAGGTAAAAGAGGTTCTGTTTTTGGTATTGACTTGGATAATTCAATTTATATTCCCTTTTCCGCGGCCCAGAGGCAATTTGGCATAGACAGACTTAATACCATCTACATTTCGGTTAAAGATCCAAAAGAAGTTAAGGAAATCCAGGAAAAAGCCACTACCATTTTAGGTCGGAGGCTTGCTGAAGAAGAGTTTACTGTTCAAAGTCAGGAACAGGCTCTGGCCACTATCTCTCAAATTAGTAATATTCTCTCAATCGCCTTGGGCGGGATAGCAGCCATATCACTCGTTGTGGGAGGGATTGGGGTAATGAATATTATGCTGGTGTCGGTGACGGAAAGGACTCGGGAAATAGGCCTCCGAAAGGCCGTGGGAGCAAAAGAAAAAGACATCAGAAACCAGTTTTTAATTGAGGCAGTGACGCTGTCCGGAATAGGCGGGGTTATTGGAATTACCATCGGTATAACTTTATCGCTTATTATCGGAAGATTTATCACCACCACTGTTCCTCTTTGGTCTGTGGCCTTATCTTTTGGATTTTCCATGCTGGTGGGAGTGATTTTTGGCGTTGCCCCAGCCATCCGCGCTGCCAAACTAGACCCAATTACTGCCTTAAGGTATGAGTAACCCCAATTACTTGTAAATTTGTTTATAATCTTCTGGAGTTAACCATTGAGGTTCGGGGATGACTTTATAATTGGGATTTTTAACAAGGGTTGGTTTACCGTTTTGATCAATGCAGTAATAGGCAAAGCCGTGCATGCGTTTGACCGGTTCATAATCGGCATGGCCGGGCAAACTGACCGGATCTGCCTCTTCAAAATTAACCGGAGAATCATCAGAGGTTACCAGCCACTCTTTTCCCGTATTTACCACCAGATGGCCCATGCCTGAAGGAATAAACACGCTGTCTCCGGCCTTTACAGGAATGGCATAAAAAGTTTCTATTTCATCGTCTTTATCATCTTTTCTTTTTTGCAGCAGCACAATTCCTTCTCCCTCCAGGATCCAGTAGGTTTCATCAAGTTTCCCCACATGATAATGACCATAAGTTTTTATAAACTCATCTCCCACTTTCCCAACTTCCCATACCGTAATATTTTTCTTGTCCTTACCTCCTCTAATCATGTAATAATGGATTTCCGGACCCTCGGCCGCCGGATCGTATAACACCTCTTTCATTTTCTCGTGCGTTCTTTCGGCAAATGGTTTAAGCATGTTATTTAATTAAATTATTCCAGTCTGCGCTAAATCTTTCAATACCCGCATCAGTCAGTTCATGTTTAATATCATAGTCTTGATCGGCCCATTGCTTCAAGACTCTCAAAGGAGCGGTAATAATATCGCAATCCAAACTCTTTGCCTTAAGAAAATGGCTAAGATTTCTAACGCTGGCAGTTAAAACCTCAACATGCCCGTCTCCCTGTCTATACATTTCCAAGATATTTCTTACCAAATTCATGCCATTTTCCCCTCTATCATCCAGTCTCCCCACAAAAGGGGACACAAAGACATCTCCTTTTTTGGCACCTAAAGTAGCAGCATAAACAGCTGCCGCCTGTTCCACACTAAAACACAAAGTCATATTCACCCGCATGCCCTCTGCAACTGACTTTTGGGCCGCTTCCAAACCTTCTTTAGTAATCGGGTATTTGATATGGGCATTGGGAATCCAGGAAAACATTTCCCTGCCCTGGGTTAGCATTTCTTCAGCGCTTGTATTGGTATCAGCGTAAACTTCAATAGAAACCGAGCCTTGGGGGATTAAGACAGAAATTTGCTCAACAATCGATCTGTAGAATGAAAAAATTTCCTCTTTTGTAAACTTTTTACCTTGGGCATCAGGATTCTTGGCAATTAGAGTAGGATTAGTAGTCTGACCGTCCAAGAAGCCCAAAATCGAAATTGCTTGTTTTGTTTCGGCAATATCTCCGCTATCTAAGAATACTTTCATGTACTTTCCTCACTATAGCATCACTCCCAATTTCTTCATAGTCCAAAAGCTCCCGGGGTCTTCCGCTTTTGGGTATCTTTTTAACTGCCAGGGAATAAATTTTAGCTCCGGTTTGGGATAAAGCGGCACAAACCGCCTCTCCCAATCCCCCCTCAAGATGGTGGTCCTCCACAGTAATTATAGCTTTTGTTTCTTTTGCGGCCTTTTTCAAAGTATCAAGATCCAAAGGCTTAATACTGTACAAATCTATTACTCGAACAAATATTTTATCCTTTTTTAAGATTTCATAGCTTGCCAGAGCCTCATGTAAAGTAATACCTGCCGCCACTATAGTCACCGCATCTTTTTTACTTTTTCTTAAAACTTTACTGCCTCTAATGGGAAAGTCTTCGTTATTATTGTAAATTACCGGAGTTTCTTTTCTGGTGGTTCTAAGATAGACTAAACCAAGATGCGCCGTTGCTTCCTCCACCAACTTCTCTGTTGATACTGCATCCGAGGGATAAAGTACAACACTTCCTAATAAAGTTCTAAACATGGCTAGATCTTCCAACCCCATTTGCGACGGGCCGTCCTCCCCGATGGAGGTACCGGCGTGGGACCCCACAAATTTAATATTGGTTTTGGCATATTGGGTCATTCTGGCCTGGTCAAAAGCCCGGGTAAAAAAAGCAGCAAAAGTGGAAATAAAAGGGATTTTACCTCGCTTGGATAAACCCAGTGCAACTCCTACCAAATTCTGTTCGGCAATAAACATTTCAAAATAATTTTTAGGATAAGCTTTAGCAAAAAAATCGGAATAAGTGGAATTACTGGTTTCACCATCCATCACCACCATATTAGGATATTTGGGAAAAATCCGAACCAAAGCATTGCCATAAGCCTTTCTGGTGGCAATCATTTCTCCTTTTACATAGTTTGGCTGTTTTATATTTTGAAATTTGAAATTTGAAATTTGAAATTTGGCAGGCAAACTAATCTTTCCTCGTAGATTCCTATCAACTTCTCCTAGCTCAAGCAATGCTTTTTCCAGATCCTCGGGAGACAGGGCCTTGCCATGCCAACTCTCTTTGTTTTCCAAAAAAGACACCCCTTTGCCCTTGATAGTTTTGGCAATAATCATCACGGGTTTACCCTTTGTCTTCAAAGCCTTTTTGTAAGCCTCAATAATTTCTTTAAAATCATGCCCGCTTTCAACCATAATAGTTTCCCAGCCAAAAGATGAAATCCTTTTCTGATAGGCACTGATATTATGGCCATACATGGTTTCCCGGCTCTGACCCAATCTATTAACGTCCAAAATACCGACCAAGTTATCCAACTTGTAGTAAGCTGCTATTTGAATCGCCTCCCAGACTGATCCTTCTGCCATTTCGCTATCACCCAACAACACAAAGGTTTTGTAACTTAATTTATCCAGGTATTTTCCGTTTAGAGCCATACCCACACCTGCGGATAGCCCTTGACCTAAGGAACCAGTAGGTACTTCTGTAAAGCGAAATTCCATAGATGGGTGCCCTTCCAAGGGGCTGCCAAATTGGCGGAGAGTTAATAACTCTTCTTCGGATACGGCTCCGGCTGCTCCGTACAAAGCATAAAAGAGAGGAGAAGCATGGCCCTTGGAAAAAATCAACCTGTCGTTTGTAGGGCTATCAATATCTTTTAGATCAAAATGGAAAAAACCTCCAAAAAAGAGGGCGACGGTCAGCTCTACGGCCGACAGGGAGGATGTGGGGTGGCCGGAACCTGCCTTGGAAGAAGAAGTCAGGATAAAATACCGGACCAGTTTGCTCAATTTTTTTAAGGCTGGGGTCTCCATTATTGAAATATGTTAGAATGAATGACATGAAATTGCAACCTCCGGAAATTATTCCGGCTATTTTGAGCAAAACCAAAGAAGATTTTCAAAATGATATTAAAAAATTAATTAACTCTCAAAGACTGGGCCGAGGCTGGGTGCACATTGATTTTATGGACAATCAACTGGTACCTAATCAAAGTATTTTGCCAAAAGATCTGGCCGGAGTGGATTTTGGAAACTTAAAAAAAGAAGCACACTTGATGGTCAAAAATCCTCTAAATTGGGTAAAAAAATTACTCAAATTAGGTTTTGAACGGATTATTATTCATTTGGAGGCAAATCAAATAAGGATGTCTTTAAAATTGATCAGGGGAGCCGGTAAGCAGGCAGTATTGGCCATTAATCCGCAAACACCGGTGGAAAAACTTGACGAATTTGCGGCTGAAATTGATAGAATACTGGTGATGGGGGTGCATCCGGGCTTTCAAGGGCAAGTCTTTATCCCCGAAACTGTTGCCAGGATTAAAAAAATTAAATCTTTTAACTGGCCTGTTATAATAGAGGTGGACGGGGCAGTTAAAGACCGGAATGCCAATCTGCTGGTTAGGGTCGGCGCCGATACTTTAATCATCGGTTCCTTTCTCATTAACGGCAATCCGGATGAAAACCTGGAAAAACTAACACTATGAACTCTTTTAGCTTAGTCATTTTTGGCATCACCAGCAATCTTGCTCAAAAGTATATTTTGCAGGCACTTTATGACATGGAGGAAAAAGGGCTGCTTTCTGCCGGCATGAGTATAGTGGGAATTTCCCGGAGAGAAATGTCTGATAGAGATCTCCAAGATTATGTCCATCAGGTTTTGCATCTGGAAAATATTCACCACCGGCATGAAATTAAAGAAAAAGTTTTCCAGAAACTTTGCCAAAGGTTAAAATACATAAGTGGTGACGTGACTGATCAAAAACTGTATGAAAAATTAAAAGAGCAATTAAATCACAAAAACAGAATCTTTTATCTGGCCACCTATCCTGATCTATACCACTATGTTTTTGAAAATCTGCAAAGGCACAAACTGAATGTGCAAAATGGCGGCTGGGTTAAGCTGATGATTGAAAAGCCCATTGGCTTTGATCTCAAATCAGCCAGAGACTTAAATCACCTGCTGCTTAATTATTTCACAGAGGATCAAATTTACCGGCTGGACCATTATCTGGGTAAGGAAACCATCCAGAACATTTTGACATTTAGATTCGCTAACGATATTTTTGAACCTTTAATTAATAAGGATTTTATTGACCATATCCAGATTACCGCTACTGAAGATTTTGGCATCGGCAAAAGGGGGGGTTATTATGATCAGGTGGGGGCCTTAAAAGATGTAGGCCAAAATCACCAGCTGCAAATGCTGGCCTTTGCCACCATGGATGCTCCTGCAAAGTTTTCCAATGAAGCTGTTACCAAAGAGAGGATCAAAATTCTAAAAAGCCTGCTGCCACTGCCTGAAAAAATAGTTTTTGGCCAATATGAAGGCTACAGGAAAGAGGCAAATGTCTCTGCTACCTCAACCACCGATACTTTTTATGCCTTGAAAACTTTTATTAAAAATGACAGATTTCAGGGAGTGCCAATCTATATCAGAGCCGGTAAAAAATTAAAACAGACCGTTACCGAAATATCGATTGTTTTTAAAAATCCTGTCAACAGGTTATTTAGCCATGATGAACCCAATATCTTAATTTACCGGATCCAGCCTAATGAAGGCATTGTGCTGAAAATCCTGACAAAACTTCCCGGCCATGAGGCCAAACTGCAACCGGAATATATGCAGTATTGCTATCGGATTGACCCCCACACTCACTACATCCCCGATCCTTATGAAAGACTGCTGGTAGATACCATCAGAGGAGATCAAACTTTCTTTAATGATGCGCAGGAGGTAGAGGCCCAGTGGGCATTTATTGATCCCCTCGCTAACGCTCGGGGTAAACCACATATATACAATTCTGGTTCATGGGGACCAAAAGAAGCTGATGAACTAATTGAAGCAGATGGCAGAAAATGGCTTGAACCCTCCATGGACTTTTGCAGAATATAATAGAATCTATTTCTTCTGGACTCCATGGGCCCCAAAGGCATGGCGGAGAGCTGCTACCATTTTGGCAGTATATGAATCTTGAATTCTTTTATCTTGCTGTGATCTTGTTCTATAGTTTAAGGAAGCTTCAATAATTTCTACCGTAATGCCTTCTTCTTTTGCCTGTTCTACCGCCCACTCTGCTTCACCTGTCGCATCAACAACGCCCAGTACATCCTTTAGGCGTGGATCTTGCTCCAGCACTTCTACTGTTCGATCCATCATAAACCCTGAAACCAGAGAACTTTTTTGCCAAAGTTTAGCAATCTTCAAAAGATCTAATTTATATGGTGCGTGCTCTAGTACATCAAAACCCTCGCCAATAGATTGCATATAACCATATTCAATGGCATTGTGTATCATTTTGACAAAATGTCCTGCTCCTCCTTCACCAAAATAGCCATGGCTGGCTTTTGGTTTTACCAAAGTATCTAAAATAGGAATTACATGTTGATACGCGCTTTTATCTCCACCAGCCATAATTGCATAACCTTCTTTGGGTCCCAAGATCCCTCCTGCCACGCCTGTCCCTAAGAATCTTACTCCATTTCTCTTAAATTCCTCATATCTTCTTTGGCTATCTTTATATCGTGCGTTGCTTCCTTCAACAACAATATCATCTCTCTCTATATAGTTTTTTATCTCATCAAGGACTAGTTGAGTTATTTTACCTGCCAGCACCATAGTCCAAACAACTCTGGGTTTCTCTAATTTACTTACCAGCTCTTCTATGGATTCAGCGATCGCTACTTTGGGTTCTTCTTCGTTTAATTTCTCTCTCGGTTCAGGAGATCTATTCCAAGCAACAACTTCATGCCCATCGCCAATTAATTTTTTTACCAGATTACTTCCCATTCTGCCCAGTCCAATAAACCCAATCCTCATGCTTTCACTATACAAAACCCCGCTACAATTGTAAACTGGAAAAATGTGGTTTTGGTTGGCAGTTGCCTCGGCAGTTTTTGGCGCCATTGAAATAATTTTAAGTAAACAGGTCCTAAAGAAAGTCAGTCCGGCCCTTTTGTCATGGAGTTTTTTTGTGCTTACTTTGCCAATTCTGATACCGATTACTCTACTGCAGGAAATACCATCAATTAACACATTATTTCTAATCGGAGTGATTGGTTCTTCCGTCACTTTTGTCTTTGCCAGAACATTATTCAACAGCATCTTGCGAGACAACCTGGTTTCCCGCATCCTTCCTCTGACCGCTTTTTCCGGCGTTTTTACTTACCTGTTCGGGTTGGCAATGCTGTCTGAAACCTTAAGACTCATTCCGGTGGCAGGACTTTTCACAGTGCTCATCGGTTCCTATATTTTAAATGTGGATCAGGCCAAAGAGGATGTTCTTGAACCATTTAAGCTACTTGTTAGAACCAAAGGCGCTTTACTGTTTCTGGCAGCCGTCTTACTGGGCAGCATGACAGCCATCTTTGACAAAATGGCTCTTGTGAATACCC
Source organism: uncultured Gammaproteobacteria bacterium (assembly GCA_964625535.1). Classification (GTDB taxonomy): domain Bacteria; phylum Patescibacteriota; class Microgenomatia; order Daviesbacterales; family UBA10151; genus UBA9644. Next base: position 11,931 of record CAZVEX010000004.1, on the reverse strand, counting down.
TTCCCAACAACCCGACAGTGGTCATTTTTATCGACCAGATACTACAGGGAGCTTTGATGACGGCATATCTGGTCAAGACGGAAAAACAGACCTGGTTACCCTCTTTAAAACAAAATTTGTCTTTGTTATTCCTCATCAGCTTACTTTTTCTAATTACCTCTTTTCTGGTTGTATATTCCTACATTGATGGGCCGGTCGCTTTGGTAATAGGTATCAAGCGGTTGCAGATATTTTTTATTCTCATCATGGGCTATCTCTTTTTAAAGGATAAACCGACCAAGCATGCCTGGCTGGCCACAGCAATCATGGTACTGGGAGTTTTAATGATTAAATTGGGATAGTTGTGGTAAACTAAATTACAGCATGTATTTACTCTTTGATATAGGCGGGACAAATTTAAGAATCGGGGTGTCTGCAAACGGAGAGGCAATTGATTCTCACAAAAAAATCCCAACTCCACAGGATTTTGATGAAGGTATAAAAACCATCAAACAACTGGCAGACGAGCTCTCGCAAGGGCAAAAGATAGAAGCGCTGACAGGAGGAGTGGCCGGTCCTTTGGATAAAGAAAAAACCATGCTGATTAAAAGCCCACATATTGGCGGATGGGTGCAAAAACCTCTCAAACAAAGATTAGCAGAGGTTTTTGACGCAAAAGTGTACCTGGAAAATGATACAGCTTTGGTGGCATTGGGAGAAGCAAATTATGGAGCGGGAAAAGGCAAAAATATTGTGGCTTATCTTGGCATTGGAACCGGTGTAGGGGGAGCAAGAATTGTTAACGCAAAGATTGACCAAAATTCGCTCGGTTTTGAACCCGGGCATCAGATTATAGTTCCTGATGGAAATCTCTGCCACTGTGGTGGGAAAGGTCATCTGGAAACCTATGTGGCCGGAGCATATCAAGAAGGATCCAAAACAAACTGGGATGAAGTGGCTAAATATTTGGCTATTGGTTTAAACAACACCATTGTCCATTGGTCACCAGATATCGTAGTTTTAGGCGGCGGAGTCATGCAAAGCATTCCGCTTGATAAAATCAAAGCTTATCTCCAAAAAGAGTTAACTATTTTTCCCCAACCTCCTGAAATAGTAGCGGCCAAGTTAGGAAATGAGGCCGGTTTTTATGGGGGCTTGACAATACTAAAAACAAAGGCTTAATATAAAAATATGTCCGCTCTAACAGATGATGTTAAAAATCTAATTACTTCGGCAGTATCAGGGGCAGGAGACATTTTATCAACTACCCAAAGCGTGGCCAAGGAAAATGTGGTCAAAGCTGTCCAAGGGGTTGGCACAGTGGCAGTGGGAGGAATCCAGGCCATTGACGATGTGGTGGGATCCGGCGTGGATGCTCTCAAAGAAGCGGGAGGTTTGCTGACCGACGGGGTGGTGGGATTGGTTAGGGGATCAGTAAACGGAGCAAAAGATGTGGGAGTCGGCGCTACAGAAGCTGCCGGAGAGGCCGCATCAGTGGCTGTCAAAGAGGGTTCGCGTGTGGGAGCAGATATCGGGGTATTGGCAGTATCATCGGTTAAAGGCGCAATTGAGGCAGCCGGAGATGTCGGAGAAAGTTCGGCAGAGCTGGCTAAAAGCGCTGTTTTAGGATCAATTAGGGCAGCTGATGAAATAGGTTCCGAAGCAGGTAGTCTGGTTAGAAAAACTTTACTTAATGCCGCAAGCCTACCTCATGATGTAATTGACGCTCTCTTAACCGGCAAGACTTAAAATATTACTTTTCAATCTTCTTCTGCAGTTCGCTTAACAATTTTTTGGCAGATTCCTGTCCGCCCAAACCAAAAGCCACACCTCCCGCTATGGCTATCATAGCCACAATGCCGGTAAATAGAATCCTCACCAGATCCGCTGCCACTCCCAGCTGATTCAAAACTACCAAAGCGGTAAAGAAAAACAGGGCGTAGCGGGCCGTGGTGGCCAACAGGTTGGAAGATGTGCCTCCCAAACCCTGACTGGCATTTCTCACCACCTCCGAAACTAACCTGGCCACTACCAGACCGATAAAACCGATCACCACTGCCACAAAAACATTTGGCACATAAAACAGAAATTGGTTCAAAAGATCAGTTATTCTGGTTAAACCCCAGGCTTCTGCTGCAGGGACTAAAAAGAGAATCACAATAGTCCATCTGACCAGTTCTGCCAGCAGTTTTACCCACACCTTGCCTTTTCCTACCTTTTCCGACCTTAAGCGGTTAAACCAGGAGGAAACATTGCCAAACCACTCGTCTACTTTTAAGAATGCCAGAGATCTGATGACTACTTCTTTCAAAAGAGCTGCCACTGCCAAGCCGATTAGAAGAAGCACCAATCCTGCCACAAATTGAGGGAGGTAATTTCCCAGTTGAATAAAAAAGTTTCCCAAAATATTGGCGACTGTTGCACCGATTGCTTCCATGATATTTTCTCACCCCCTCCCCCGGGCAGTTATTAAATTATCATAATCACACTACAGGGTTATCTGTCAATACCCCTGTTAATCTGGTAAAATAAATGTGTGCCCCTGTAGCTCAGCAGATAGAGCATCTCGCTTCGGACGAGGGGGTCGAGGGTGCAATTCCTTCCAGGGGCGCCTCACGTTCGTTTTCACTCTGACGATGAATCGTCATCGGAACGAGCGGCGTAAACGCCTTATAATTAAATGAAATGGTTTTTGTATATTGTGAAATGTAGAGATGGTGCGCTTTACACGGGAATATCGACAAATATATCAAGGAGGGTCTTAGAACATAATAATGGAGTAGGAGCGAAATCATTAAAAGGTAAATTACCAGTGATATTGGTTTATAAGGAAGTATATGATAATCAAAAAAAGGCAGCAAGAAGAGAAAGAGAAATTAAACGATGGAAGCGAGGGAAGAAAGAGGAATTAATTTTGAAGGGTTTATTTTAAGGGTTTACCTGTGAAGGGTTTACCCTGAGGAGTGAAACGACGAAGGGCCGCTAGCTCAATTGGTTAGAGCAACTCCCTCTTAAGGAGTAGGTTTTCGGTTCGAGACCGAAGCGGCTCACAAATTAAAGGAAATAATTGATTCTCGCACTCTTTAGCTTCAGCTTTTGAAAAATTAGTTTTCATTGCATTTTAGCCTTGGTTTTTATAGCTTCACTTGTGTTCGAATCCGTGACGGTTGGAACTAATCAATAATGTAATCATTTTTATCTTGTGTATTTGGAAATGAGTATTCGATAAAGAATGCGATAGTATATTCGTCACCATTGAAATTAATTTCTTTTAAAATGATGTGTTCTGGATACTTATTGATCCATTTTATTAGGTCACCCTGGAAGTTCTTAGCAAACCCGAATTTGATAGTTACTTTACCTTCTTTGTCCTTAGGAATATTAATATCTTTTACTAATTTAAATTTGCTATCAGGTGTTTTGGCAGGTCTGAAAAATTTATCAACTGTTGTATCCTGTATATTTAAAGCAATGCTTCCAGCATAAGAAAGCTCTTTTGTATTCGATAGATCTATAATTTTTCTCCCCCCATATAAATCTAAATCTGCATGTGTAACTTTCTTAATATAGGTAGGATGATTTCTAACTAAAGCTAAAACATTCGGCATTGTTTCTGTCCCTTCTTGTTTAAGACTAGTAACTTTAAGGGTTATTCTGTCGTTTGGAGTATGTAGAGTAAAATGTGACTCAGTTTCTGTTTTGTTTTGGAAGATTGCAGGAAAAGAAATAATAAAATCTCTCCCTCTATGGAGTTTAGACAGCTTAATTAAGCTTCTTGAGTTTATCTTAATTCTGAGTATGTTTTCATTTTTCATTCTTCTTTACATATGCACAATTTTTAGCTTCATTTGTCTTCGGCCCGTGAAGGTAGAAGAATTTTAAAATATTGAACGTTTGGAATCCTCCAAAACTGTTACCCATTTATGGGCTACGTTTTTAATTCTTAATGTTTCCTGGTAAAGAATTTCCAAATTGGTATCTTCATCCACGAAAGTATATGTATAGTTATTTGGATCATAATGGCTAACAAAAACCATGTTGGGAATTTGAATCGCTGACTTTGGTCCAATATTGTAAGTTCCTATGCTTGTATTCGCACCCTTTTCCAAAATCCACTTCTTTAATTCTCTATCGTAATGTTCTAGACTATTTCGAAATTTGCGATTATGAATAATTGAGAAGACTGAAATATCTAATACATCACCAATTGAAGTTGCAGAGCTTTGATCAAACTTTGCTTTGAGCATTTTAGAAACCATTGCGCAGTGAGATAGAAAGGAGTGAATGGATGTAAAAACAGCATCCGTTGGATGAATAGCTTTTGGATTTATATTTTTGTATGCTAACTCGGCAAAATGAGCTTGTGTCCAAATCTCTCTAACAGACATCTCTATCCAAAAATCCTTTTCAGTTCTTTGTTTCACAGTTAGGTAAAAAAATTCTCGTACTCCCTATTAGTCATAAAACTCGTATATCCTTCACTTTTACTTATAGTTATGTCATCTGCATTGATTTGTTGAATATCCTTGAACCTTAACGCAATTTCCTGAGCACTTGCCTCGTTACTCGAGACGATGGTCATTTTTACTTTCTCTTTGAGGTGATCATTTAATAACTGCAATAGGTATTCATCTTGTGCTCTCCAACCTATTACAAGAACACTATCAACTTGTTTTATCTGTTCAATTAAGGTATCGATGTGAGATTTTGGACATATATGATTCCCTTTTGTTCCAATTGGTATTGCTAATGCAGGTAAATAATAGAACCATTCAGACTCCCTCTCGTTAAATTCTCTGTAATTGTTTAGACTAAAATCTGTGCTATCGTAGTTTATATCCAGCATTGTAAGTGGATAAAGCTCAACATTTTTATAAGCACTATTTAATTCTTTAGCTCTCGAAATAAATAGATTGTAAACATCTACCTTACCAGCTTCAGTATGAGGGTTGTAACGCCAATTATGTGCTCCATGCATTTTAATTACTTTAATATCGCCTTGAATATAAGAATCAATATTATTACTTGAGGATATTGAAGAGATATTTTTCTCAAGTAATGTATCATAATTGTAATTAACAAAACATGTTTTTAAACCTCTGTTTTGTAATTCATAAATCAAATGATTATGGTTATTTGTGTGTCTGTAAAAATGAAAGGATATTTTACTAAATAATTCTGCCAGATAAAAACGTAGTGCCATTATTTTTTTGTAGTTATTCTCGGGGTATTTAGATTCAACATCAGTTAGGTATTCCTCAAAGTTAAAAGGATTAGTACCATCGTTATCTGTTAAATTGCTAACAGCAGACGCAAGTTGTTTTACATCCTCATATTTCCCAATTATCCTACCAAATCGAGAAACATCGAAAATATTATTTGCCAAAGGTGGTTCCCATTTAGTTAGGATATGTTGCTCACTTTGTCTACTAACCTTTAAGAAATCATGTGATGATCCTGCTCCCAAGATAATTAGAGGATTTTTCATGGGTCAATTATATCTGATTCCTTATCTTTTTTCTGCTGAAATCCTGCTCTGTTTAACTGTTTTGCTATTTTACGTATATTTCTTCTGAATCTTTTATACTTTTTGAGTTCTAGAATTGGATCTGGTGGCTCACAGATAGGTTCGTGGATTATAGCCGATAGTAACCAGCCCGTTATTTGGTAATACGGTCATACTGGCAGGATCATAAGTTGTGGTTAATTGAGGAAGGTGTAATTCATTTTGGAAAAAGGGGTTGACACCCATTTGAGACGGGACAACTTGGGCTTCGAAGATGTCTCCTCTGGTAGCAAGGAATAAACGGGCCAGTCCATTGTTATAGCCTGTCGGAATATAAAAAACAGGACTGTCTGGTCTGTTGTGTCTGCTCCTTAGGAAAGGCCCCCTGGTAAGTCTGATTCCGACAAATTCCAAAATTATCCCCAAGTCATCATTGCCATTATAACCTTCGATAACCTCCGCCTCCCATTCTATTTTTCTATCTATTTCGTAAAGCGGTTCGGGTTTTGCCCTTTCCCGTCTTGGCGGTTTTTGAAAGACGTGTTTGGCTACTGTTTGGCTCCAGTCCGGTTCTGCGGCTGTCGGCTGCCGAGATACCCTCCTCACACCTCCAAGTAAACTGACTCCGCCTATTCGGATTTCGACTCCTCCTCTTAATACATCAAGTGAAGTCCTTGAGGGAATTGATCTTATTTTCCATTCAGGCTTACTCATAGCTGGTATTTTATCACAAAATCCACTACATTACTCACATCTGATCAGACCATAAGTTTAGTACTTTATCCAGTAGCGATTCTGCCTTCTTAAGATAAACAATATTGTATTTGGGAAAATAGAGGAAAGTGGCAGGGGCATCTTCCAGCAGGGTTTGCTGAAAATCGAAATATTTTTGCTTTCTCTCTTTTTCAGTCAAGGCTTTTCTGCCGTCTTCCAAATCTTTATCCACCCTGGCAGATGAGTATTTGGTTAAATTGGTTTTCTCCTGGGTGGAGTGCCACAGAAAATACTGGTCAGGGTCCTGCGGCATGCTTTGGGTTATGAGAAGCGCCTGAAAATTTTGAGGAATACCCGATTCTATGCGGAGCTTAACATCAAGTCCCAATTTTTTCCAGGAAGAGATAATCCTTTGACCTACTTCTTCCAGATTACCGGTAGTAGTCAAAATAATTTCGCTTTTTAGTTTATCTTGAGTTAGAGCAGTTTTGGACCGCTCCATGGCTGCTTTAGCCTCCGCGGGATTTGATAAATATTTTTTACTGTCCGAATCATAAGCCCATGAGGTTTTAGGAAAGGGGTTATTGGCTACCTCAATATTCTCAATGACCGGAGCCTGAAAACTTAAGGCCTGACGCAGCGAGCGATTGGACAGAAGCGGATCCTTGACAAAGTATAATATGGTCACAATTTTTGAGAAATCGGTTTTTTGCTTCAAAACAACCTGGGGATTAGATGTTGTAACAGATGAGGTTGATAATCCCAAAAGGGCTTGCACTTCCCCGATATTAAAACCCCAGCCGGCCACTTTTTCGCTGGGATAAAAGCGGATAATAATTTGCGGAAGATCCTTTTGCAAAGGTTCCAGACTGATTTTGGTAATGAAAATCCTGCTTTTTTCAATTTTGGCAATTTTGTAAGGGCCCGTGCCGATTTTTGTCCCCTTTTTAAAAACCGGCTTTGTCAAAAGGCTGGGAAAGGGGGAATAAGAATCCTTTAGCTTAAAGGAAATTGTGTAGTCATCGGGAACCGTAATCTCCGTATCGGGAATATCAAAGTCAAGATCATGAGCTGTTAAAGAAGTATTGTCGCTCCATCTTAAATCCTCTTGTATCTTAAATTTAAAGGTAGTGGCATCGTTATTTATTTCCCACCTGGAGGCAAATTCACCTCTGCTTCTTCCTTGCTCGTCTATCCTAACTAATCCTTTTGAAACCAAATTTGTTACCTCCGGTGGCAGATCATGTTCCTGATAAGTTCCAACCATGCCTATCCTTAAAACCCTGGAGTCCGGGAAAACATTGAATTTTGCCTGTATAAACCCGAGAAGCAGCGTTAATAAAAAAATTGTCATAATCAATTTCCAGCGTCTCGCAATCAAGCGCACTAAAATTAATGCGAAAATTTTGAAAAACTTGAAATTAAAGTTTAAAGTAACCATTAGGTAAAAAGACCCAATAAAGCAAGGAGTATGAAAGCCGACGAAAGCAGTATTGTCCCGTTAAAAAGCAGCTTTTCAGCCCCTCTTTTGGTTCTGTAAAAGCTAAAATCTCCTCCAAAACCGCTGCCCAAACCCGTGCCTTTTTGTTGAATAATAATTATCAAGATAAGCAAGACTCCCAGGATAATCTGTACAAGATAAATGGCCGATTTCATTTCCGTTAAGACATTATACAACAATTTGGCGCTTAATCCATCACCCAATGAAGAAAATTAGCGATGACACCGATAAAAAGCGAAGCTAAAAGAGCTACCCAAAGAGCAGATAAAGTTACATCCGGCAAAGTTAGTCCGTTTGCCGAATATCCGGGAAAATGATAGCTGGTTAAACGAAAACTGGGAACCACTGTGGTTAAAGCGTAAAGAGCTACCACATTGGTTAGCCACGAAAATATTCCCAGGGTAATTAGATTGAGAGGCAAGAGCAAAATTCTAAGAAGCGGCACCAAAATAATATTGATCAGAGCAAAAGCTAAGGCTCCCACGAACAGAGATTGCACCCCACCGGTATAGACAAGCCCCTTTACTGCTTGGGTGGTAATCCAAAGCGAAACCAGATTAATCAGGTAAAAACGCAGCAATCTTTTCATCTAACTACTATTTTATCACGTAATTTCCGATGATATGCTAGAGCAAATCTGTGAGCTTCATCGCGCAGTTTTTGCAGCACTTTTAAAGCAGGACTGGATTTTGATAATTTGATGATTTTTCCCTCACGAGGATACAACCATTCCATTCTTTTAGCCAAACCGTAAACTGGAACCTCGCATTTCACCACTTTTGCTTGTCCTCTTCCTCCATCAACTATCATTAAATCAGGTTGAGACCAATCTTGGTGCTTTAATCTTCTATTTATTATTTCTTTCATCATAGCCACATCATTGGGTCTACCGGATAATCTGATTTTAAACTTTCGATACTGCGACTTATCAATTTCTCCGTTAGTAAGTACAACCATGGACCCCGTTGCTTCCTTACCCTGAATATTGGAAATATCATATCCTTCAATCCTTTCTGGAATCTTGGGAAGATTTAAAGCTTTTTGAAGCTCCGCAAGGGCCAATTTTTTCTCTTCTTCCAAAAAATTGGGATTTTCCAGATACAAACTTGTTCGCTGCGATTGAGTTAAATAGACCACTCCTTCCAATGTTTTTTTAATTTTGTCGGCTTTTTCAAATTCTTCTTTTTCAGCCGCGATCCTCATTTCTTTAGTTAAATCTTTAACTAATTTTTCTTTTTTCCCGGATAAAAATTGAATAAAATGATTGATAATTTTGCGATAATCCTGCTGTGAAATTATTCCCGCGCATGCTCCTGGACAAAGACCAAGGTGATAATAGAAACACGCTTTTTTTCCGCCATTGCACCAGGGAAAAACTTTTCTTAAGAGTTTAAGGGTATCTTTGACAGTTCGAGATGATGGAAACGGACCAAAATATTTTAGAGCGTCTTTTAAATCATGTTTGCGGGCAGTGAGAATTCTGGGAAAAGGCTCTCTGGTCACTTTGATATAAAGATAGTCTTTATCATCTGTCAACCTGATATTAAATTGAGGTAAAAACTTTTTTATTAAATTGGCTTCCAGAATTAAAGCCTCCAGCTCCGATTCAACAACAATAGTCTCAACCGCATCCCAATGCCAGTTTCTGGGAGAGTAAACCCTTGTCTTTAAATCAATCGCTTTACCAACATAAATTACTTCACCCTGTTTATTTTTAAAAAGATAGACTCCCGGTTTATGAGGTATCATGGGAGTGAATTTTAAATATTCGTCTTCTGATAATCAAGCCGGCCAGCACGCTCAAGTAAATCACTCCGGCAAAACCCACCAGGCCAAAAATTATAAAAGGAGCGGACCCGAATGCAAAAAAGGGTCTGATGGAAACTGTTTTAACATATTTTTGCCCGCCTATTAACACCACTACTTGATCTTCGTAAGAATCAAAGATTGATTTGGTCCTGGCATTAAATTCAAAGAGGGCCTGCCCGAATGCGGGAATAGGACCAAGGGGTCTAGAAACACCATCCAGAATATTTAATCTGTCGGCAGAAACCGTCAGATTGGTGGATGCAAACAAAGCATTACCCTGATTTGACACCTTGACCTTAATTTTGCCGGGAAGAGCTGCCAAAATCGCCTCGGGTGTTTCAATCTGCACATCTATTTGCGGTTTGCCCAGGAAGTCGTTTTCCGACAAACTCACTTTGACATCACGGCTATCTTCTCCCAAGTACTTATATGAACCGGCTGCCACGGGGGAAACAGAGGATAAACCTTTAACGGAGAAAACAAAGTGGTTTAAATCCAGGCGGGAAAAATAATCAACCCCGCCGGTGGTATTTTCCCAGGTAGGGTCAACCATTACCCAGCCGCCAGTTTCATCAAAATACTCCGGCCAGGCGTGCAGGATATCCCTGTTTAAAGAAAGAGGCCGCAAGCTGGGATTGGCAGAATAGGCATATCCGTCCAGTTCCCTGGCAGGTATCCCAGCGGCTCTGACCAGAGCAATAAATAAATCGGTAAACTCCATGCAAACTGCCGACTCCGGATTGTTAAGCGCAGTCACGGCTCCCAGTCTCTCAATATCCGTACTCAATCTGGAAGAGTCATATTTTAAGGCATTTACCACATACCTGTAAATCAATTTCACTTTCTCTTTGCCGTGAGCCTCTGGATTTTCCTTTAGAATTTCAGACAGTCTGGTGCTAATTTGCGGGTGATCTTTTTCCCAATATTTATCGGCTTGCGTATATTTGAACTTTAATTCAGCGTCCAAAACAGGATTTTTGAGCTTGGAACTGGTATAAAGTTTGGCTGAACCTACAGCCTTAACATCTAATTTTTCGCCGCGCCTCAACCTAAACCAGGCCAGATAATTTCCATCGGCATCAACTGTCACATTCAAAGGTTTTGGTTCTATTCGCTGATATATCACATCCTGATAAGCCGTGTCCGGGGGCAGGGGAATGTTGGTTAAAATCGGCACCAAATTTGAATTTTCCAGATGGTAGGTCAGGTCAAAGTCGAAAAGCTGTTTGGTGCCGAAACTGGCTAGCACTCCAGCACTGACTAACTGGTCTTTTTCAAAGCTTAAAAATATTTTGCCAAAGCTCAAGGTTTGATTCTTTGGCTGAGGGCTGATTAAAGTGGGTTCACCAAAGCTTTGGGGGACTTGAATAGTTAAACTATAACTTTCCAGGTTATCAGTGGGAGATATTTTGGGGGCGCGAACTTCCCAGACCTTGCCTATTTTTTCGGCAAAATCCCTGGACTTAAATTGCAATGTCCAGGGAAGAACTTTATTTAATCCGGCTACCTGCTGATTGAACTTAACCGATATAGTGGTGGAGCTGCCTTGTTTTTCAGTAGTGGCTTCCATGACTCCACTCTCATCTAAGGCTTTGATGTCAAAAATATCAGTTGCTCCAATGGTTAATTTGAACTGGTTGGCATAGTATTGGGTGGTCAGGTTCCTTAAAGTAATCTTTTGGGTGACAGTGGCTACCCCATCCAAACTAATGTCATAAACAACATTGTAAGATGTGGCAAATTCTTCGGCAGCCAGAAGTGCTGGCGGAAATACCGCTGAAATAAATAGAAATGCAATAAAAACTAAGATTTTCTTGACCATTGAATTATTGTAGCAGAATTTAAAGAATTTTTGCCAAATATTGGCCGGTGTAGGAACTATTAATTTTGGCTAAGTCTTTGGGGGTGCCTTCGGCCATTACCTCCCCTCCTAAATCCCCACCTTCCGGGCCCAAATCTATTATCCAGTCTGTATTTTTAATCACATCCAAATTATGTTCTATAATTATCACGGTATTGCCAAAATTTACCAGTTTGCGAAGGATTGTCAAAAGCCTTTCAATATCGGCAAAATGCAAACCGGTGGTGGGCTCGTCCAAAATGTACAGAGTATGGCCGGTTGGCCTTTTGGAAAGCTCGCTAGAGAGCTTAATTCGCTGGGCCTCCCCTCCAGATAAAGTGGGTGCAGGCTGGCCCAAACGGATATATCCCAAGCCAACATCATTCAAAACCTGCAGCTTATTCTTAATCTGGGGAATATTTTCAAAAAACTTAAAAGCCTCTTCCACTGTCATTTCCAGCACATCGGAAATATTTTTATCCTTAAAGTGAATTTCCAAAGCTTCCCTGTTGTAGCGTTTTCCAGAACAGGCCTCACAAGTCACATACACATCCGGCATAAACTGCATTTCAATTTTAAGCT